>DATHKA010000028.1:0-11226 GCA_035489615.1 Chryseolinea sp. | reverse complement strand
ATCCACGCGGCCGCCGAACGACGAAGTGATCAGCCTGCAAAGTGACGAGTTCTATGGTGAACTTACTTTTGTCGATGGAAGAAAGCAGCGAATCGAGTTTTATTACGGATCGGGGTTTATGTCGCAGTCATCACGCATGTTTCTCATGCCTGCCACGGCGAAAGAACTGGTACTGTATAACGCCAAGGGCGTAACACGCAAGCTGGCACCAGTGAAGGTGTAGTGTAGGCAGGCACACCACGCACGAAGGAAAGCATTCATTTGAACATTTTCCCCAACATCCCGGTAAGGTCCCCTCCCAAATCCTTGCCAACAAGGTCGCCGGCATTCAATCCCGTATTGCTGGTAAAGCCGCGCAACATGTCCTGCAGATCGAAGTCCTTATCGCCGGGATCGTTGGTCTTGCTGATGAATTGATTCATCACTTGAGGAATAAGACCAGCCGCGATGGACTGTGCTATTTGTGGAGAAACGCCAAACTTTCCGGCAAATTCGCCGGCTACCTTGGAGATCATTTGGGTAACCATCGGATTGCCCGTCAGTGCATTTATGTTTGATCCGTTGAACAAGGAAGCCACCTGCTGAACGTTGCCTTGAGCGGCATTGCTTTGTAGTCCGATCAATATTTGCTGCGCGACACTTTCGATCGCGGCTCCGTTAAACTGGTTCGGGATGGCGTTGTTATTAACAATCGCGTCTCCAGCATTGTGCTGCACGAGTTTCATTAATTGGTCGATCATAAGTGGAGGGTTTATAAGTTTACGAGAAAAACTACCGTTCACAGGGCGCGTCAAACATCATCTCCTTGCGCGTGAGGGGTGATGTTTGACAACTAATGTACCAAATGATGAGGACTTTGGCGCTAGTCGCGCGCCATTAATCGCTTGACGTATTTTCCGATTATATCAAACTCGAGATTAACGCGATCACCCGATCGTAAGCGACCGAATGTCGTGTGCGCGTATGTGTAAGGAATTATGGCCACGGTAAACTCGCCGTGTTTCGAGTTGAAGCAAGTCAGACTGACGCCATTTACCCCAACAGAGCCTTTTTCAACCGTGACGTTACCCTGCGCATCATCATAGGAAATCACGTACAGCCAACTCCCCCCGATATCCGTAGCCGAAACAACTGTGCCTGTCTGGTCCACATGCCCTTGCACTATGTGTCCGTCAAACCGGCCATTGTTTAGCATACAGCGCTCCAGGTTCACTGTGTCGCCGACGGCAAGGCCTCCAAGGTTTGACTTTTGAAGCGTTTCCGCAATCGCTTCCACTTTGTGTACGTTGCCGTCGACGGCAATTACGGTCAGGCAGACGCCGTTGTGCGACACGCTCTGATCGATGCGAAGTGCAGAGCCTATTTCGCTTTCAATTTGGAACGTGGTGTTGGCTCCCCGGTCGATCGCCACGACCTTACCCATGGTTTCAATTATACCTGTAAACATATTTGCCTTCGCGCCAGATTTCTAGTTCTGCGGTGTCTGTCGGTTATGTTGAAATCCATTTGGACGCAGTGTTCGCTAACGTGCTGAGAACCGCAGAAAAACTCAACGTGCGTCTGCTCTTCAGCCAACACTGCGTCCAAATGGATTTCACCTCATAATAATTCGCCGACCATACCTTTCACTCGCAAATTAACAATTCATTCATCGATATTTTACTCCCCCTGCTTTGCCTTCTCGATTGCCGTGTGCAAGCGTAGCCTGCTTCTCCACTTCGCGTACAAGTTCTTCCTTTAGCTTGCTAAGCTTCTCTGCGGAAATGATGGTCTGACGGAAAGTGCAATGACAAGCGAAAACGCTTGCGGCCAGAAAGGCGAATTTCTTCATTAGGGGTTCAGATTAGTCAGTACCTTATGAAAAAAAGGCAGAAAAATTTGCATGATGAGGGCTAAAAGAAAAAACCTGGCGAGCGAACCGATGCCCCGTATTCGAAACAAGCCAAGCCTGCAACAAGTAAGCGTTGTCATTTGTATCTTTAGGAATGGAATTCGGAAGATTAGAAACAGATGAACTGGATGGAGTGGATTTTACCCTGCCACCAGACTTGGCCGCAACTGACCGCATACTGGCCGCTTCCCCAAAAACAGGTAGGCCGGAAGTTTTTGTGGGGTGCGCCAAGTGGGGACGGAAAGACTGGATCGGAACTATATATCCCGAAAAGACGAAAGAAGCAGACTTTCTTTCCCATTACGGCAGGCACTTCAATTGCATTGAACTCAATGCGACTTTTTACAAAATGCCATCGGCCCATCAAACCGAAGGCTGGGCATCACAAGTCGGCCCTGGCTTTCAATTTTCTCCAAAGTTCCCGAATCAGATTACCCACATGCGTCGCCTGAAAAATGTCGAAGAGCAAACCACACGGTTTCTGAAAGGCGTAAGTGGATTTGGTAAGGCCTTGGGTCCGCTGTTTCTCATGCCACATCCTCAGTTGGGTCCGAAGGACCTGGATCGGCTGGAGGCATTTATTCAATCGCTTCCCTCGGATGTAAAAGTATTTGTTGAGATGCGCCATCCTGAGTGGTATGCCGATCCGGTCGCTTTCAACAATCTGTTTACTGTATTGGAACGCCACAAAGCCGGCTCGATCATAACGGATGCATCAGGCCGCCGGGATTGTGTACACATGCGCTTGAGCACGCCGGAAGCTTTCATACGATTTGTTGGAAACGGATTACATCCCACCGACTACACCCGCGTCGACGACTGGGTTCAACGCATCAGGACATGGATGGAAAAGGGAATACGGACGGTTTACTTTTTCATGCATCAGCACGAAGAGGTCTATTCACCCGAGTTGTGCCGGTACCTGATACACGAGCTAAACAAGCACTGCGGGACAAATATCCCTGTGCCAGTGTTTGTTGAAGCGCCGGTTCGCGGGATGGCTGAATTCCAATCAGACGCAAACACAGAAAATGAACAAGGGGTCGCTTCTAAAGTTGGCAAGAGCACCGCCAAAAAAGTCGCGACCTCGGATAACGCGACGATAAAGGAGAATACGCCGGAAAAAAAAGCACGTGCACCGCGCGCGAAAAAATCCAAGGAATAGCCAAAGCCCTACACGAACGGTTCCTGCGTTCCGCCGGGCACGAATTAGCGTTAGTGGTATAGTTAATCTTTCCCTTTGTAGGGTCGGCAATCACAAATTTTCCACAGTTGGAATCAGGGTCATGATCACAAAATGTATTTGGTCCCAATGGTATGATGCACGATAGCGGCCTCGAAATCAATTCATCAATGGAGACCTTTACGCTTATGGCCTTAAATCCGACTCTCTCTGCGGCATCGTGCTAAAACGAGTAAGAACGATCCTCGCGCACCCAATTGTGATACATATTCAATTTCATCAAAGCTCACGTGTTTGTTATGGAAAGCAGATCATTCTTAGGCACGCAGGCCATTGCATCGAGTTGCCTGTGGGTTTTAATGAATTAAACTTCGCTGGATCGCATTACTTGGAGCGGACATTGGCCGGATGACGTAGGAGCGAGACCTTGATCCACATTGCCGCAATAGACGGCGACATAGAGAATTTTATCGCAATCTTATCTGATAAAACCTTTTGAAGTTGTTGTAATATCTTTATCTTCAACTGTTGTCCCAGCCCTACGGGTTGGTTTTTTCAACTCGTTGGTATTGGTTGTAGGCTATAGACCGCACAGTTATGTTTCATTTTGAGCACAGATTATTCTTGCTTTTATCTTTAGACCAGTCGTCTTACAAAAACGAACCGCCTCGATTATATCAAACGTCCTTTGTCCGAACATTGGATTCAACGGCAATGTAATACATCCAACCTCTATCCATTGTACGATTTCAGAACTATGACATCTAATTCGTATGAACAAAATAGTCTCCGATTTCCTGCACTACTTGAAGATCCCGGTCTCCAGAAGTTATTGCGAAAGGCTCATAGCTTCTCATCCCGATTTTCCGTCACTCCTTAGTATTGTTGATGTCCTTGATGCGTTTCAAATAAAGCACATTGTTGCCAGGATTGAGAAAGATCGGCTAAATGAAGTGAGCTTTCCATATTTGGCTAGACTCGATACCAGGCATGGCGACATGATCCCCATCAAGAATAGTCGCGATCTGGAAATAAAGAAGGACGACCTTCAGTTTTGGGATGGCATTGTGCTGAAGATTGAACCGACTGCATTCGTCGCTGATTCGAAAAACAAAACGCTATATGAACGGGAGAAGATGAATACTTGGGCAACCCGCAGTCTGGTTGCCGCTTTCATATCTTTCATGCTATGGTCGCTTGCACATGCGACGTCGGTCGTGTGGGGTGCAGAATTAATTCTCGCTATTCTGGGTGTTGTTGTCGGCTTTGTTCTGGTTGCGAAGGAACTCGGCTTCAAGAATCAATTGGTGGAGGATTTTTGCTCGGGAGAAAAGGCTAGTTGTGACGTAGTCTTGAACTCGGAAGGGGCCAAATTGGGTTGGCTAAAGTTGTCCGATATTACATTGAGCTATTTCATAGCACTGACCGCTGTCATTTCGACGTCGTTTTTTGTGCCGGGAAATGAACTCAAACTGATTGGCCCTCTTGCAATAACGAGCCTACTCACGATACCGGTAGTGGTCTATTCACTCACTTACCAATACTTCGCCGCCGGGAAATGGTGCAGGCTTTGTCTATTGGTGGATATCGTCCTAGTAATTCAGGTGATATTAATTGGAATTCTATTCACAAGCTCCGCAGATATATCATTGTATGATGGAGTAGCTGCAGCGTCGACATTCCTGAGCTTTTTTTTGATTGCGGGATGTGTGGTTATCGCAGTCAGGAACCAGGTGGAGAACTCAAACGAAATTGTTCAGTCCCTTGTGCGTGCTGAGCGAATTAAGAACTCGTCTTTCGTGTTCGAGGAATTGCTGAAACATGAGAAAAAGACCGACATGAAAGCAGATCTTGAGGACGACATTTCAATAGGATCGAAGAATGCTCCGATTACGATTGTAATGGTCAGTAATCTTTATTGCAATCCCTGCAAGGATGCGCACGTTTCGGTGCACGAACTGGTGGATAAATTTCCTAATTATGTCAGGGTGATCTTCCGGTTCGTGGAAAGTAAGGAGAAGAGTGCAAACCAATATCTAATTCAGTATTGGTGGCAGTTTTTGCGAAATACACCGTCTGAATTCGAGCAGATTGACCGTTTAATGAGTGATTGGTATGCTGATATGGACCTGGCAAAGTTCAAAGTAAGATATCCATTGGATATTATTGAACATCCGAAGCTCCGTGCAATCCTGGATCGCCATGAGATGTGGATTCAGAATGTAAATCTTCGTAAGACGCCTACATTCTTTGTAAATGGCTGGCCGTTGCCGGACAATTACGAAATACATGATCTTGCGGCAATCGTACCGGCCATCATAGACGCCAAGGAATCGGCTGCATTACAGCGGTCTGTTGGTGTCTGATTCGCGGTCATCAACGGCTCATCAATTTGCCAGGAGTTTAATGTTTATAACAGAATTTTATGCCCCGGAAATCGCAAAAATGAGTCCTGAGAAAATAAGTAGGTGCTTGGCAACGTACTAGCAGACATGAAATGAAGAAAATTATGGCTGGTTCAAACGGTGGTGGAACGGTCTGTGCCTTCTGTTTTAACGGCTGGGAGAGTTCAAATTGTTATCGCAATTCCTCAAGTGAATGTTGCTGTCCTCTGAATAAGTATAGCTGTTAGTAAGGCGAGTTTACAACCTTCAGTATTAGATGCTTGCTGTAGGCATCTTCGGAATCGAGGTGATAGTCGTGGTGAGGAATAGGTTCGCCATATGAAATTGTAATTTTTAATCGCACCATGGGTTTGGTGGGCTTGTACCCATTTGACACCACAAGCCTGAATTGTTCAATTAAACGTTAACGTTATGAAGACAGAAAAAATGAGTCTGGACAAAATGAAAAGTGTTCTCAGCAATGTCCTGAGCCGCGCGGAAATGCGGCAGGTCATGGCGGGTTCTGGGGGTGGAGGGGCGTGTGGCACAGCGTGCAGTAAACCGGGCGAGCCTAATGCACCATGTTACCAGCCGCCTCCAGACCGTTGTCTTTGTGCCAATATCTGGCCCTGCTATTGACCGGTCTAAACTCAAGGCAATGGCCATGGGAGGCCGTTGCCTTTTTCGGCATCTTCCGTGCCACGTATGATATGAGAAATTTTGCGCCATCTTATGAATTCAGATCAAACGAAGTCAAAAATAGCCCTGATCGTATGTTATATTGGAACGTTGCCTTGGTACTTTCAGTATTTCGTTCATACATGCCGGTACAATTCAACGATCGATTTTTATATCATAACTGATGATACTGTTTCACTGAGCCTGCCGGATAACGTTGTAATAGTTCCGAAATCCCTTCAAGAAATTAATGCATTAGCATCCGAGCGGTTGGGTTTTAAAACTGATATACGTACGCCCTATAAGCTGTGCGATTTTAAGCCAACGTTTGGATTGCTTTTTTCAGAATTAATTCACGACTATGACTTTTGGGGGTACTGTGATCTTGATGTTGTCTTTGGAGATATTCGCAGTTTTATTACAGAGAATATTCTGGAGAAGTATGATGTTATCTCTGTGCGACACGACTTTCTTACGGGCTTTTTTCAGGTGTATCGGAATGTGGAGAAAATGAGACTTCTTTTCATGCAAAGTCGTGATCATCAACGCGTATTGGAAAGTTCTATACATTCTTGTTTTGATGAGACCAACTTTCAATTTGAGGCCTTTGCTGCCGGAGTCCGGGAAGATAAAATACATTCAGACGTCGACAGCATGATGCACGTCGTAAAAAGGATGGAATCACATGGGTACCTTAGAGCATTCTTTGACTTTATGATTATTGAGGGCATTCCTGGCCACATCAAGTGGTCGAATGGGAAACTAGTTTATAGACGGAAGTATGAGATTCTGCTCTACCACATGATCCATTTTAAAAAGAAGTATTCAAGGTCCAAACATGTGCGTTCACTCGCAGGTGGTTTTACAATTTCAACTAATAGAATTTATCACCTGACGTAGGGCGTGATCACGACGTCATCAGGTCTTCTACCTCATGTTTATTCGTCACTTTTCTTTAGAAGTGCGAGTCACCGGCCGCTGCGCGCAGGTCAGTATCAGTCATGGCGCGTAATAGGTCCCCATAGCATTTTGCTGGCGAAAAGTGATCAAGCGCGTATTGATACGCTTTGGACGCGACTAATTTTCTGAAATTGAAGTTTTTGATTAGTTTCTCCAGGCAATCAGTAAAGGATTCAATATTTTCGGCGACTAGAAAGGCAAAATCCCTTCCGTCGTCCATTCCGATGGCACCATGGGGTGTGGTAACGAGTGGTAACCCACTGCCGAGGGCCTCGACGTTTTTTATTTTTAGCCCGGCTCCGCACCTGACAGGATTTATAATGACGTCATTGTTACGGTATGCTTCTTCGACATTTTCAATCAGGCCGTGGAGTATTACAGAGCGCAAGCCTGACAAGGCCTTTTCCAGGTGGAGGCAAACCAATCCGTAAATATTTAGCGAGACGTTGTATTGAGTACTGAGCTTCGGCCAAACGTTTTTCAAGAACCAATGTATAGCGTCTATGTTGGGGGAGTAGGCACTTGCCAGATAACCAATGTTTTTCACGACAGGCCTGATTTCCATTTTGGAAATGTTCACCGGATGAGGTGTTAAAAGGACACGAAGAGGGTTAATTCCTTCAATTACCTTTTCGAATTCCCTACGTTGTATGGCGATGACGTAGTCGAAACAATCAAAGATTTGGAACTCTTGCGTTTTGCTAAGATGAATTCCGTCATAGTGAAGATCATTTTGCCGAAAGCTTTCAATCCGCTCGAAAACCAAGTCGTGCATGTCCAGAAATGTTACGCAATCTTTGTTGAGAAAAGGAAGGACAAAAGACATTTCTATATACTCGATCAAGGCCAGATCGAATAGTTTCCCCCTATAGAAGACTTCGAATTTATTTCGATAGTCACGGTATGTACACCCAGGTCTGTCACCCAGGGCTATCGATTCAATTTCAGGGTACAAATGATTCAGTAATTCAGTGCCAGTTTGATCGAGCGAACCGACGAACGCCAGCGTGATCCTAACCTTAGTCTTAAGATGGTTTACGAGGGATGATATTCGAGCCTTGTGTCCCGCACCAGGCTCCCAAAAGTTAACGTGTGTAACAAGCAACAGATTTCGCATGGCTAACGTTGATGAATTAATTTAGTTAATATATGGGAAATTTGTCATCTGGGACATCTTCGCTCGGTTTCGCAGAAACAAATGCGGAACAGGTTGAACTGGTTCAATTATTAGTTGATAACCTATCAGCCACTCCACAAAAAAACCGATATAAGCGAGTCATCATCAGCCCACACGCAAATCCCAATAGCGCACCAGCCAGGACGTCGCCCGGATAATGCACCCCAAGATAAATACGTGAATAGCTCACCATGAGAGCCCAAATCAGTAACCATCTTGTCCAGGGCTTCCTCAGTAACAGCATGACCAGTACTGCCGCACAAAACGTGTTGGCCGCATGGCTCGACGGGAAACCGAAATGCCCGCCCCGATAGTCATTCACCGTGTGAACACGCGAAGAAATTTGCGCATCCCAGGTCGGGCGGTGACGCTCAATACGCGGGCGAATTAACTTGCTTGACAACTGATCCGACAGGGTAATGCCTGCCGCAATACAGAACACGGCAATGATGGCATGCCTGCGCGGAAGCTTGACTACGTGATAAAGTAGGAAAGCGTACAGAGGCAGCCAGATGAACGTGTCCGAGATCCAGTACATAATCGGGTCGAGCCAGGGCGCGTGCAGCTCGTTGAGTGCAAGAAAGAGCCGTTTATCAAGTTCAATAATCGATTCTATCATCGGAACATAGAAACGATGGACGCCTTTTCATTCTCTTCCCGGAGCCAATTGTAGGCATCTTCGCGTGAGGCAAAGAATCGGTATTCAGCCCCCATGGTTCCAATCTGCTCATTCAGTTTCGCGTTGTATTCGCTGACCAGCGGCTGCGAGGTGTCTCCCAAAACCGTAGCAATGCGCTTTAATCCATTTCTTATCGCCTGTGGCATAATGCTTTCCATCATCCAGGCCTGATCTTCATGTTGAATGTTTCCCTGATGCGTCATGTCCGACAAGTAATTGGGCGTATTGTACGTTCGCACAAAGTCCAGGCACTTTCTGAATACACTGCGGTATTCTTCACTGGTGACTTCGCGATTCCAGCAAACACCGGTCACATTGATCTTCGCGTCGTAAAAAATCTCGGCATGCGCCTCTTGATACAGGATCTGTCGTTCGATATTAACAGGTTTCTTAAGCCGGATTTTGAATCGGGTGAACCGGTTCACTTCACTTTCGACATCCACTACGCCACCCAATGATTCGCATTGCAGCTTGACGAGGTACAGACCGAGGCCCTTGCCTTCTGTGTGGAAGTGAAATCTCTTATACAGTCTGAAAAGGTTGTCCTTGTTCTGCTTGATGTCAATTCCCAACCCATTGTCTTCCACCTCCAGGAAATAGTAGTCATCGTTTTCATGCGAAGTCACCTGGACAACGGGTATCCGGTCGTTCGAACGATACCTGATGGAATTGCTGATCAGGTTGTACAGGATACTGCCTACCATCGGTTTTATCGAATAGATATGCGGGCAGCCTGAAAGGTTGTATTTTATTGCTACGCGTTGCTCTTCAATTTCCTTTCGAAGTACCTGCGAAATGTCGTGCAGTTCTGTCTCCAGATCGATTCGTTGACGGATTCGGAAAATGTCATGGCGAATGTCGATGATCTTGCTGAGATCTTTAATGATTTGATCCAGCTGCTTGGTAGCTGTGATCAAATGCGAGAAGACATCCCTGTCGAGTTCGTCGATGCGGTTCGGGTCGATCAAGTTGATCAGTCCCAGCAAGCTCGCGACCGGACCACGAAGGTTGTGCGATACGGTATACGAAAACTGTCGAAGTTCGTTATTGTGCTTGATTAGTTCAGAATTGGTCTCCGTGAGTTTCAGGTTCTTCTCGATCAATTCTGATTCCAGCGACTGATTGCGGCTAAACAATTGCTTGCGTTGTTCGTCGATCAGTCGATTGGCTTCGATCAGCTGATTCTGACTCTGATGCACCAGATCACTCTGGGCCTGGATCTCGACGCTCTGGGCCTCGATTTCAGAATTCCGCTCCATCAGTATCCGGTTCGCTAGCGCAAGATCTTCTATTAGCTCAACATTCTTATCCTCATTCTTGTCAGATATCCAGCGCAGGAAACCCAGACTGGCCGTAATAATGCCAAAAGTGATAAAGATGACAACGTTGGTAAAATAGTAGTTAAATACTCGGAGTTTGTCTTGTTGATACGGCACATCGAAGAGATGATGCAAAGGATCGTGAAGCATGAGGATGACCAATCCAATCGTCGAAGACACGATCAAAGCTCCGCGCTCGCGAAGAGAGAATACCACCCAGGTGATCACGCAGGATCCAAGGATGACCATGCGGAACGTGAAGTAGTCGAGTTCTGCCTGTTGATCGTAGTACTGCCGTTTCGAATAAATGGACAGTGCGGTAATGAGAATGGCCGGCCCGATGCTTAGCCAGATACGACTGATGTATATCCAGCCCAGGGCATTAAAAAGGATGATCACCAGGGCGCTGAATCCGGTCGCGGGAATCAGGAATGTGAGGGGATACCAGCCGTACCAGAGATAGTACATGACGGCCACCAGTAAGCTCATCAGAAAAAAGATGATTGCAATGGTATTGGCCAACTGCAATCCTCGCTGAGCCGAAGGGGTGGGTGTAAACCTAGTACCGGTATTGACAAGCCTGTGCAGAAATTGCATGCGTCATTCAGTTCCGAATCGTGCCTAACATCACAAATGTACATAATATTGGGCATAAAGCACCGCAACTTCCAGGCCACAACGGCGACTGTCAATGGAAGCCGGGAGGCGGCTTTAGGGGACGACCAACGTCGGCGCTAGCGGGCGCGTTTTGTTGTAATTTAGAAGAAACAATTCCAGGTCATTTTTTTATGGATACATACGACCTGATCGTGATAGGCGCCGGCCCTTCGGGCTATGCGGCCGCCATGCGATCGCTAGATTTTAAAAAGAAGACTTTATTAATTGAGAAGGGTCAGATAGGTGGCGCTGGTGTCTGTAATGGAGCACTTTCTTCCAAGACATGGTGGGAGTTGTC
>DATHKA010000027.1:0-2597 GCA_035489615.1 Chryseolinea sp. | reverse complement strand
ATTAACTCTACAAATATCCGAATCGTGTGAATGGAATGTATTTCAAACAATGGCAAGGAGTCAACGAACCGACGGCCTGACGTCGTTGAAAATGTCACGGCAATTACGACGAGCGCGGGTAACACGCCGAACACGGCTATCCTTGGTGGAAGTGAATCGAGATGGTTCGCATAAAATCCAGCCACCGAAAGGGCTGCCTGGAGGACAAGCCAAGCCCCTATCACGACGGTAATCCGCGAGCCAAGAGGCTTCGTTCGTGAATCATCAGCCACATTAACGGCCCGGCGAAAAAGAATAATGGTGAGCAGCGTAGTGAGTACGAACGCCAACGACAATGCTATTGGAAGGTGTATCATAACACTACCAAGGTAAGATGTTGTTGGTTAGGAAATCCATCAATCCGTTGCGATCCGCCCTTTTCGTAATTGTCAGAACAGGCAACCCGTCAGCCAAGAATGGATTGGCGGTTTCGGACAAGGCGGCCGTTGTCCGCGGGCGCACAGTTTACTTCACCCGCGGTCACCCCGGGGGAGGCATTACCCTGTAATCTCATTGAAATCGAACCTCTGAGCTTTGGCACAATTCTTATTCCTACAAATAGGAAAATAGTTCAACCATTGAGTTCCGCTTTGAAAAGATCCGGCAGTAATGAGAAGGACCAACGGCGTAAACTTCCGCCGCGAATACCGTTGCGTCTCTTCAGGTGGTACTGTCGGCCGGACCTGGTTTCGAACATCGAAGGGGACCTGGTGGAAGAATACAACACCTGTCTGACAGCGCGTGGAGCCAGGTACGCTAACTGGCGATTCACCGTCGACGTGGCGCTTCTCTGCAGACCCGGCATTATTAAATCCTACCGACGAAAACCAACCGTAAATTCTGCACCCATGTACAAAAGCTATTTGAAGATCGCCTGGAGAAACCTTCTGAAGAACCGAGGATTTTCTGCCATCAATGTCGGGGGATTAGCCATCGGAATGGCAGTGGCTATATTGATTGGCTTGTGGGTCTATGATGAGATTAGTTTCAATACCTATTACAAGAAGTACGAGCGTCTGGCACGCGTATACCGCACAGGTACTTTGAATGGAGAAACACTCGCCACAACGTATCTACCCATAGCGCTGGGTGAAGAACTTCAGGGTAAATACGGCTCGGACTTTAAACACGTAGCGATGGTTTGGCCCGCCGGAGACCATATTATCGCCTCGGAAAAAGACCAATGGTCGCTCCTTGGTGAATTCATGCAACCGCAAGGCATGGCAATGTTCACGTTGAACATGCTGGAAGGCACCCATGCATCGCTTGACGATCCCCACAGTATCGTTCTGTCGAAGTCCGCGGCCACAACGCTGTTCGGCAGCGAAAGTGCTCTCGGGAAACTCATTAAAATCGACAATACCATGGACGCCAAGGTGACTGGCGTATATGAAGACATCCCGCGAAATGCACACTTCAGTGACGTTCAATTCTTCGCGCCGTGGGATCTCCTTGTTTCGGGAAATCCGTGGATCAAGTCGCAAGGGTTTGGCAACAACTTCCTCGACATCTACGTCGAGCTGATAGATGGAATCAATATTCAAGACGCTTCCGGTCGGATTAAGGATGCGGTACTCAACAACATTCAGGCAGACAAGGAATATGTTGCCGTTAACCCGCAGCTATTCCTGCACCCTATGAAGAAGTGGCACCTCTGGGCCAATTTTCACAACGGTGTGAATACTGGTCTCATCGAAATGCTTTGGCTCTTTGGCGTTATTGGAATTTTCGTGCTCGTTCTCGCCTGCATCAATTTTATGAACCTGAGTACTGCCCGCGCCGAAAAGCGCGCCAAGGAAATAGGCATCCGGAAGGCCATTGGCTCCGTTCGTTCTCAGCTGATCGCTCAGTTTTACTGCGAGTCGTTCGTCGTCGCCATCGCGGCATTCTTTCTGTCATTGATCGCTGTAACGGTCGCGCTACCCTGGCTCAACGACTTATCATACAAACAGATCGAGATGCCGTGGAATAACCCCTACTTCTGGGCAAGTTGTGCGGCGTTCATATTTATCACGGGAATTCTATCGGGTAGCTATCCGGCGATTTTCCTTTCGGCATTTAATGCTACGAAGGCATTGAAAGGTGCTTTGCGGCCTGGGCGTTACGCATCGCTGCCGAGGAAAGTTCTCGTCATCGCGCAGTTCTCGGTTTCAATCGTTCTGATCGTCGGTACGGTCGTGGTCTACAAACAACTCATGTTTGCCAAGGATCGTCCCGTTGGGTATGAGCGAAAAGGCCTCGTGAACGTGCTGATGAATTCGAAGGACTTTCAAGGCAAGTATGATGTCTTGAGAAATGAGCTCAAGAACACGGGTGTCATTACGGAGATGGCGCTTTCTTCCAGTCCACCGACCGAAATCTGGAATACAAATGGAGGATTTGATTGGGACGGAAAGGATCCTGGATTCATCGCGGAGTTTGCTACGTTTACGGTCACGCCTACCTATGGTAGTACAGTCGGATGGCAATTTATCGACGGACGGGATTTTACAATGGACCTGGCGAGCGATTCCGCGGCATTCGTTATTAACGAAGCAGCAGCAAAAGTTATTGGATAC
>DATHKA010000026.1:0-3490 GCA_035489615.1 Chryseolinea sp. | reverse complement strand
TATCGTATCCGCGCTGCACCGCATCACCGCTCTCGTTCCAGGGAAATAGTTTTGTGCCCGGGCCAAAGGGATCTCCGCCGGTACCACAGAAGGTGTGCCAGTAAGCAATGGCAAACCGGAAATATTCTTCCATCGTTTTCTTACCTATCCGTTGCTTCGGGTTGTAGTATTTGAATGCGAGCGGATTATCTGATTCAGGCCCCTCATAGCGAATGGACTTGATACCCTTGAAGTACACCTTGTTACCCAATGTAGCTTTCATATTTATTGACAGGATTTATGTGGTTACTACTATTTCTACTGTACGCGTGGACTGATGCTGGTTCGTCGCGGCAAAATAACGGCACTTTTACATGAATCTGTGCCTGACATACTGTTACTCTGATTTTAAGGAATTCTTAATGTCGATTGTTTTGCCATGTACTAGCCGTGCTGATGCTGCAGCTGGCGTTTCAAGACCATGCTCCAGTGCATATAGGATTGCTCATACAATTCGGACAAGTCGCTGCGCGGTTCTTCCGCGCGAATGATCTTCAATCCCTTGAAGGCTTCCTCGAAAGATCCGTACAACCCTGCCCCTACACCGGCTCCGAGTGCGGCGCCCTTTGCCCCGTCCGTATCGTAAAGTTCCAGCCGGGCCCGCGTCGTGTTCACAAATGCTTCGCGGAACAGCGGACTGAGGAACATGTTCGCATTTCCCGCGCGAATCACGGTCGAACTCACACCCATATCCTTCAGCACATCGAAACCATAACGGAGGGCATATACAATGCCTTCCTGCGCGGCACGAAACAAATGGGCCTGAGAATGGCGATTGAAGTTCACACCATGAACAGAACCGTTGATGTTCTTATCTTCCAACATGCGTTCAGCGCCATTGCCAAATGGAAGAATAGTAATGCCGTCGCTTCCCACGGGCGCGCCGGCGGCAATCTTATTGATCTGGTCGTACGTAAGCAACGCACCACCGCTTTGTGCTTGTTTTCTGAGCCAGCTGTTTTGTATGCCCGTACCGTTGACACACAACAGGATGCCGTTTCGTCGCGTTGCCGGTTCATCGTTCACGTGAATAAACGCATTCACCCGTGACTTCATATCGTAAGCATTCTTATCCGTTATGCTGTAGATAACCCCCGAAGTGCCCGCCGTCGCCGCCGTTTCACCCGGATTCAAGACGTTCAAGGAGAACGCATTGTTGGGTTGATCCCCTGCGCGGTAACTGACCGGAGTACCTTCCTTCAGGTCCAGCAAGCCGGCCACGTCGCGTTTTACCTTTCCTTGTATCGAAAACGTGGGCACCACATCCGCCAGCACCGTCTCGGATATTCCATAGTGTGCCAGTAGTTTCGTCGACGCACTTCCCTGTTCGTAGTCCCAGAACATTCCCTCTGAAAGGCCGGACCGCGTGGTTACGATGTCGCCTGTCAACTTCATCGCCAGGAAGTCACCCGGCAACATTACCTTGTAAATACGTTCGTACACCTCAGGCTCGAATACCTTTACCCACCTAAGCTTCGATGCCGTGAAATTTCCCGGGGAGTTGAGCAGGTGTTGCAGGCAGTAAGATTCGCCCAGTTCGTGAAAGGCATGTTTTCCAATTTCAACGGCACGGCTATCGCACCAGATGATAGAAGGACGCAACACCTTTTGATCTTTATCGACGCAAACCAGTCCATGCATCTGGTAAGAGATACCGATGGCCTGTATGTCGCGCGCCGAAATACCCGCCTTGTTCAAGGCCTGTTGGAGACTCTTCACGGCATGATCCCACCACGCGGCCGGATCCTGTTCAGCCCACCCTGGCTGGTCCGCGTACATGGCCATCTCCTCGGATGGAGATTGTCCCGACGCCACCACTGTTCCCGTCTTCACATCGATCACCGACGCCTTGACAGACGAGCTACCAACGTCAAAGCCCAACAGGTAATGATTCATATTTTTTGGCAATTACAATCGATTGAAAGTTTGGTAAAGATATAACTTATAGTACATTTGACTACAAGTGATTTGGAATTATTTTCCCCCCTTAAACCCACTGCTATGGACAAACATTCTCCCGCTGAAACAATCGACGCAGTCTCTATCGACTGCCTGATTTTCGGGTTCAAAAGCGGATCGCTGGATATTCTTCTCGTGCAGCATGGCGAAGGGATCAGCAAAGGCAAGTGGGCGCTGCCGGGCGGATGGATTCAATATTCCGAAAGCATCGATGACTCAGCGAACCGCATCCTTCGAGACCTCACCGGGGTGACTAATATTTATCTCGAGCAGGTGAAGGCCTTTGGTCATGTGTCCCGTTACCCAACGAAACGCGTCATTACGATTGCCTATTATGCACTCGTGAAACCGGAGAGCTACACGCTGCACGCCGGTTTCACGGCCACCGATGCGCAATGGTTCGAGGTCAGCGAGATTCCCGACCTTCCCTACGACCACGACCAGATCGTGGCAGAAGGCATCGCGTTCCTCAAGGAAAAAGCGCGTCGCGAACCCATCGGTTTCAACCTTATTCCTAAAAAATTCACGCTGCTGCAATTGCAGGCGTTGTATGAAGCCATCCTGGGACGAAAACTTGACAAGCCGAACTTCAGGCGTAAAATTCTGAAGATGAGTTTTTTGGAACTGTGCAAAGAGAAGCAGACCGATGTGTCTCACCGCGCCGCCAGCCTATATCGGTTTGACAAACGGAAGTATGCAAAACTGAAGGAGAAGGGATTCATTTTTGACCTATGAGCGACGGTTCTCGGCCGGCAAAATTAGCCCCCGTTTGTAGTCAAAAAGACTATAACAATTCCGCATTTTAATTAGATTGCAATCCTTTGCAGGAGTATTTTAGAAAAAAAACGCTCCGATTTCACCGATGCCTGCATAACCTATTAAAGAGGCTATAAAGCGCATCTTAACATGACTATAACCTTAAACCTTTTCATCAATGGAACAGCTTAACCCCAAGCGCCTTTTCTATGGAAGTTGCTTTGCCTTAATCACTACCGCGTTCTCCTTCAGCATCAGGGCAGGGATTCTGCCGCAGCTGGCCGAGACCTTCAACCTGACGGCTGTGCAGCTGGGCTATATCAACCTGATGTGGTTTTTGGGGTTCCCCATATCAATGGTCCTGGGTGGTATCTTCTATACCGCCATCGGCCCCAAGCGCATCATGATGTTTGCCGTTTTTTCTCACGCAATCGGCATTCTGTTAACGATCTATTCTGGTGGATACGTCGGCCTTCTGATCTCTACATTGTTCATTGGCCTGGCCAATGGATGTACTGAAGCCGCCTGTAATCCAATGATTGCAACGATGTATACCGGCAAGACGATGAACACATTGCTCAACCGGTTCCACATGTGGTTCCCTGGTGGAATATTTGTCGGAAGCCTGGTGTCGTTTGCTATGACAAAAATGAATCTCGGTTGGGAAGCTCAGATCTGGGTGATCCTTATCCCTACCGTTATCTATGCTTACCTGTTCTTCGGGCAAAACTTTCCT
>DATHKA010000025.1:0-17353 GCA_035489615.1 Chryseolinea sp. | reverse complement strand
GCAACATTTTGGGGTGGGAACCCAAAATATCGCGCGGCGAGGGATTGAAAAAAACTTACGAGTACTTTAAGTCACTTCCTTCCGAATTATTGTACCAGCGCGATCACAAGGACTTTGAAAAGTACAAGCGGTAGTCATCCGTAAGTTCCCGTACTACTTCTGCTCCTCCCGTACGAAAGTCTTATTCTGCCAGAGCTGCCTTTTTCTGAAAGAAGAAATTCGGCTACCTTTGGGCGAATATTTTTGTTCATCGTGCTGATGTACTCCGAACAGAGAGGACCACGGCGCGTAGAGATTGCCTTGTTTCAGATTTAAATACCAGCATGTCAAAGAAGAGCTTGTTGATCACAGGGGGCGCAGGGTTCATTGGATCGCACGTCGTCCGGTTGTTCGCTCACAAATATCCGGATTACACGATTGTCAACCTCGACAAGCTAACCTATGCCGGCAACCTCGAGAACCTCAAGGATGTCGAGTCAAAACCCAACTATCGATTTGAAAAAGGCGACATTCTCGACATCGAGTTTCTTGCCGCGACTTTCCGGAAGTACCACATCGACGGCGTAATACATCTTGCTGCGGAGTCTCACGTTGACCGGTCACTGCACAATCCTGCCGAGTTTGCCTCGACGAACATCATTGGAACGTTACAACTCTTAAATGTGGCGCAGACCTTCTGGAATGGTAATTACGAGGGAAAACTATTCTACCATATTTCTACCGACGAAGTATATGGCTCTGCAGAGAACGGCTCATTCTTCACAGAAGAAACACACATTGATCCACAATCACCTTACTCGGCTTCCAAGGCCGGGAGTGACCATTTTGTGAGCGCGTTCGGAAACAGTTTCAAGATGCCGGTGCGCATCAGCCGTTGCTCCAACAACTATGGGCCAAATCATTTTCCGGAAAAGCTCATCCCGTTAATGATTAACAATATCCTCAACAATAAGCCACTTCCTGTTTACGGCAAAGGCGAGAATATCCGCGACTGGCTTTTTGTGGAGGATCATGCCCGGGCCATTGACAGCATTTTCCACCAGGGCCGGAACGGCGAAGTGTACAATATTGGAGGCAACAACGAATGGAAGAACATCGACCTTGTGAACTTCCTTTGTTACCTCATGGACAAGAAGTTGAATCGCGAAGATGGAACTAGTAGCCAATTGATCACGTATGTCAAGGACAGGCCCGGACACGACTTGCGTTATGCGATCGACGCCTCAAAACTCATTGCGGAAACAGGCTGGCGGCCGCAAGTAACGTTTGAGGAGGGTCTTGCAATTACGGTCGATTGGTACCTGGCCAACCAGGACTGGCTGGAACACGTTACCTCGGGAGCATACCTGAAGTACTATTCGGGCATGTATCAAAATCGTTGAGGGCACCTCCTTCAGTTAGCCATTACTACAGGTCCGGGGCAGGAACCCAATCCCGCTACCAGGTAGTGATAATTGAACAAAACTTATTAATTTTCTGTTGCTGATTCGCGACCGCCAAGAGCGGCACCGCTGTCCCTTCAAGATCAATCGGCCCTATTGCTTTGAAATAAAAAAGCTTTACTTTTGCGGAGTTTCTTGGAAATTTAAAAAGAGGGGACAGGTTAGTCCCCTCTTTGTTTTAGCATATTTCCGTATGGAAATCAGGGAGGAGATCAGAAAAATCGCCGAAAGTAAGCTGACAGATCCGGGCCACTTTGTGGTGGATGTGGCGGTTTCTCTTCGCGGTAAACAAAAAGTGCTCGTGTTTGTTGACGGAGACCTCGGTATTACCATCGAGGTTTGCGCAGATTTGAGTCGGGCAATGTCGGAGGAACTTGACAAGCTTCCGGGGTTGAACGAAAGCTACGTGCTTGAAGTATCGACGCCGGGTGTTGATCATCCGCTGAAGTTCAACCGGCAGTATGCTAAGCACGTGGGTAGAACATTGAAGGTGGCCCTTCGTGATCAATCGATCGAGGGAAAGCTGGTTAATGTTGCGTCCGATGCCATATCGCTCGAACAGACAACGGGTACAGGTAAAAAGAAGGAAATTAAAACAATAGAGATTCCATTTTCAGATATCGAGAAATCATTTGTGTTAGTAAGTTTCAAATAGAGTACCATGGATGCACACGAATTAATTCAGTCGTTCGCTGAATTCGCGAAACAAAAGAACATCGATCGCCCGACGATGATCAGAATCCTTGAGGATGTATTTCGCAACATGATCAAGAAGAGATTCGGCTCTGATGAGAAGTTCGACATCATTGTTAATGCCGATAAAGGCGATCTTGAAATTTACCGCTTCCGGGAGATCGTCGATGATGACTCTGAAGACATTTGGGATTTCGACAAGATCAGCTTGTCTGATGCTCACAGAATTGAACCCGACTTTGAAGTCGGTGAGGAGGTTTCTGAACAGATCTATATTGATGATTTTGGACGGCGCGCCGTTACAACTGCAAGACAGACGCTGATTCAGAAAGTGAAGGACCTGGAAAAGGATATCCTATTCCAGAAATACAAAGATCTCGTTGGTGAAATTATCGCCGGAGAGGTCTATCAGGTACTGAGCCGGGAAGTGCTTCTCACGGATGCGGAGGGCAACGAGGTGGCTATACCACGTAATGAGCAGATTCAGAAGGATCGGTATCGCAAGGGTGAGAACGTTCGGGCTATTGTGCATAAAGTGGACATGGTGAACGGCAACCCGAAGATCATTCTTTCTCGCACGTCTCCCGTATTTTTGGAGCGTTTGTTCGAGCAGGAAGTACCTGAGGTATACGACGGTCTCATCACCATCAAAAAGGTGGTGCGGGAGCCAGGCGAGCGGGCCAAGGTGGCGGTTGAATCTTACGACGATCGGATAGATCCGGTGGGCGCCTGCGTGGGTATGAAAGGTTCGAGGATTCACGCCATTGTGCGCGAATTGCAGAACGAGAATATCGATGTGATTAACTTCACCGAGAACCTCGAATTGTTTATACAGCGTGCATTGAGTCCGGCCAAGATTGTTTCGATCAAGGTTGATAAAGACAACGGTCGCGTGTCCGTATATCTTAAACCCGACCAGGTGTCGTTGGCCATCGGTAAAGGTGGCTTGAACATCAAACTGGCCAGCCGGTTAGTGGGTTATGAAATTGACGTCTTCCGTGAACTGGCAGAAGGTCAATCGGAAGAGGATGTAGATCTGAATGAGTTTGGCGACGAAATCGAAGGATGGGTAATCGACGAACTGAACAGAATCGGTCTAGATACAGCCAAGAGTGTGTTGGCTTTGTCGAAAGAAGAATTGGTGAGACGGACGGATCTCGAAGAAGAAACGGTTGACGGCGTGCTTACCATTCTGAAGAAGGAGTTTGAGTGAGCCCAGGGCGAGTCTTAAGTATTGCTGAAAATTGGTGTTTCTGCAGCTGGTTTTTCGAGGCAAAACACTAAATTCTCACTCTCAGGACTTACGACTAATGTTTTAAAAGTCTTCAAAAAACAGGCATATTTGAGCATGGCAGAGGAAAAATTGATAAGGTTGAGTCAGGCGGCGAGGAAGTTGAACGTAGGGCATAATACGATCCTTGACTTTCTGTCTAAGAAGGGATTTGAGGTTGAGAATAACCCCAACGCTAAGCTTACGCCTGAGCAGGTCGCCTTATTGTCGAAGGAATATGCTTCATCTGCCACGGAAAAACTTGAAGCTTCGGGTCTGTCAATTGGTGTTAAGCATACGGATGCAGCCCAGGGCGAAAAAGAGAAGGAAGCTTCTGTCAAAAAGCGCGTAGAGGAAGAGGAAAGCAATATTATGATCAAGAACCTGGGATCGAAGGATCTCAAGGGGAAGGAGGAGGCAAAACCTGAAAAAGTCGAACGCGAAAAGACGAAACTGGAAGGCATAAAGGTTGTAGGGAAAATCGAGCTGGAGAAAAAGCCGGTTAAGGAAGAAGAAAAGGTAGAAGTTAAGGTACCAGAAGTGCCTGTCGCTGTAGAACCCCAGCCCGAGATAAAAGTTGAAAAGCCCGAAGTGGTGGTAGAGCCGCCCGTGGTTGTAAAGCCCGAGGTAGTGGTAGAAGAAAAACCGGAGCAGGAATTGATCAAAGGCCGTGCGGACAAGTTGCAGGGACTGAAGGTTCTCGACCGGATTCAGCTGCCTGAAAAGAAAAAAGACGCACCTGTAGCATCGTCTGATACGCAGAAGGATGCGAAAGCGAAACGTCCCAGAAAGCGCATAGCCAGCGAACCAGGTCAGGGTGGGCAATCTCCACTGCCGAATGATCCTCGCCGTCCAATGCATGGTCAGCAGCATGGTGGCCAGCCACAACGTGGTCGCGGGCTCCCGGCTCCCCGTGTTCAGAAGGCAGAACCCACGGAGAAAGAGATTCAGGATCAAATCAAGGCCACGCTGGCGAAACTTTCGGGCAGCGGCAATAAGAAAGGCAGTGGTGCCAAGTACCGCCGTGAGAAACGACAGGCGAATTCGGATGAACAGGAGCGGCAGATATTGCAGGAGCAGGAAGCTTCAAAGACGCTGAAGGTTACCGAATTCATTTCGGCCAACGACCTGGCGTCGATGATGAACGTGTCTGTAAATGATGTTATTTCTACGTGCCTCAGTCTGGGCATGTTTGTATCTATTAATCAGCGCCTCGATGCTGAAGCAATCACCGTCATCGCAGATGAATTTGGGTACGGTGTGCAGTTCACTTCCGCAGAAGATGAACTCGAGATGGAGGAAGAGGTGGATTCTGAGGAAACCCTGCAACCGCGTGCACCGATCGTTACGATCATGGGTCACGTCGATCACGGTAAGACATCGTTGCTTGACTATATCCGGAATACCAAGGTTACGGCGTCAGAAGCGGGTGGTATCACCCAGCACATTGGTGCCTATGATGTAACCACCAAGAGCGGTCACAAAATTGCATTTCTCGATACGCCAGGTCACGAGGCATTCACGGCCATGCGAGCCCGTGGTGCCAAGCTGACCGACATCGCTATCATCGTGGTTGCGGCCGACGATGATGTGATGCCCCAGACGAAGGAAGCGATAAACCACGCACAGGTTGCTGGTGTGCCCATCGTAATTGCGATCAACAAGATTGATAAGGCTGCGGCGAATCCCGACAAGATCAGGGAGTCGTTGTCGAAGAACAACATTCTCGTAGAAGAGTGGGGTGGTAAATATCAAAGTCAGGAGATTTCAGCCAAATCAGGCAAAGGAATTGACGAGCTGCTGGAGAAAGTGTTGCTGGAGGCCGAATTGCTGAATCTGCGCGCAAACCCCGACCGTAAGGCATTGGGGTCTGTAATCGAAGCCACCCTCGATAAGGGACGCGGATACGTGTCGACGATCATGGTACAAACGGGTACTCTTCATGTTGGCGATATCATGTTGGCAGGTGCTAACTATGGCCGTGTGAAGGCGATGTTCGACGATACCGGCAAACGCGTTACTGACGCAGGTCCGTCTACCCCCGTGGTGGTGCTGGGCCTTGATGGTGCCGCTCAAGCAGGTGAAAAAGTTATGGTACTCGACACCGATCGTGAAGCCCGGGAGATTGCCACCAAGCGCGGTCAGATCATGCGCGAGCAGAGCATCCGCACGAAGAAGCACATTACGCTGGATGAAATCGGCCGCCGCCTGGCGATCGGTAACTTTAAGCAATTGAACGTCATCGTGAAAGGCGACGTGGACGGTTCAGTGGAAGCACTAACCGACTCTTTGCTGAAATTGTCTACACAGGAAATTCAAGTGGCCATCATCCACAAAGGGGTTGGCCAGATCTCCGAATCGGACGTTCTGCTTGCCTCAGCTTCCGATGCGATCATTCTGGGATTCCAGGTACGGCCTTCGGCCGCCGCACGTCGCGTAGCCGAGAACGAAGAAATAGAGATTCGTCTATACTCCATCATTTACGACGCGATCAACGATGTTCGTGCCGCCATGGAAGGCATGCTTGCTCCCGAAACGGAAGAAGTCATCGTCGGCAACGCTGAAGTTCGCGAGGTGTTCCGAATCTCCAAAGTGGGCACAATTGCCGGCTGTATGGTTACCGATGGATCCATTAAACGAAGCAATCCTATGCGCCTGATTCGTGATGGCATTGTGGTATATGCAGGAAAGCTAGGTTCACTGAAACGTCACAAGGACGATTCCAGCGAAGTGAAGAGCGGGTTCGACTGCGGTATTGGCATCGATGGGTTCAACGATATTCAGGAGGGCGACATTGTCGAGAGCTACGAACAGCGCGAAGTGAAGCGTACGCTGTAGGCATTTTGCGCTGGGCGCAATTAGTGCATTCCAAATTTCAGCCCTTGCTTCATGGCTCGTTCGTACTTCCGCTGGTTGAATCGATACAGGTAGGGGGCTTTGTGCGCTCCTCCGGTCTTGCGTTCACCGAGCCGGTCAACCAGGTCCATGGCCAGAATTTTCTTTTGGAAGTTCCTCCGGTCCAGGGCCTTTCCCAGAATCGTCTCGTACAATCGCTGCAATTCAGGCATGGTAAATTTCTGTGACAATAGGTCTTTGCCAACGGGATATTCATTCAGGTTCGAACGCAGGGATTGCAAAGCTTTCGCAAGAATTGCGTTGTGATCGAGAATGAGCTCTGGCACTTTATCAACGTCCCACCAGGCACAGCTAGCGGAAAACTCGTCCGGCTTGGGGACCACCTGTGAAAAGTCCACCAACGCCCAATAGCCGATAGTAATGAAGCGTTCCATGAACCAGCTTTTCGTTTTCATCCATTTGGGCTGCTGGATCCCGTGGTTACCGCGGTCGCGATGAGGATCACCGAAAGTGTAAAATTGATTTAGGTAGATGTCTCGCAGTCCGGTACGAGATTGAAGTATGCGAATAGCAGCGTCCTCTACGGATTCATCCTTGAGAATGAATCCCCCGGGTAGGCACCAACGACCGCTCTCCTTCCATTCAAGTAATAACACCTTGAGTTCATTGTCGTGAAACCCAAAGATTACGTTGTCGATGGAGATGTGCCGCAGATAATAAAGGTGGCCCTTTTCTATCAGCTGACGTTCGTTGAGCGAAACTCCCTTTTTTGCCATGGTGCAATATAGCAACAATAACAGCTCCGAGGGTCTCATTGTGTACCAATGACACATTGATTATACACGGCTTTTTGGCAGGCGTAACGATGGTCAATTCGCCAATATATTCCGATTACGAAATCCGCCGATAGTTCGTTTCTGTTGCCTTGGCCTCCTGACCTTCAGGAGAGATGTTGTAGGCGGTGATACGCAGCTCGTCGTTAGACACAACATCAATTTCTGTCCGCCATCCCCAACGCGTTTCCGCTTGCTCTGACACGTAAGTATACCCGCCAAGCACGTTGAACGATTCATTACCGCGCTTCGCCTCTGAATAGAGAATAGCTGTGCCGTTGTGAAAGCTGTCGATCCAGGCGGTCTGAAATTGCCCGAGTTCCAGATGATAGCCATACAGCCCAATTCCTTCCAGGGCATTGCCGCCGAAACTTCCCTTGTACTCGTGCAATACAAAGCGACCACCCAGTACCAGGCGCATCGTGCCGCGCACGGCCGATTCATCGGCGACTTTGTCTGGTTCGAACCAAACTTTCGTCGCTCCTTCCCAGTCGCCAACGAGTCGGGCGAGTTGCGCGTGAGCGCCATGCTTCACCGAATTTTCGAATTTTTCGTTCATGCTAAATCGAATTTGTTTTTTGTTGACTGGAGGGGTTATGGCGTGGCGGGTGTTGCGGCGGCGCAACGGTCAGGCTAGATAGAGTTGTCGGATAAAACGGCATACGGAGCGATTTTTCTCTAACAGTTATCGATAATAGCGTTTTCCGAAGACGATTGAAAGCGCAGAAATAAAAAAAGCCACGCAACCGCGTGGCCCCACTCGTGCAAGCAGAGAGTGGATTTAAAAACTTTATCTTTTTAACTGTTCTTCTACGCTTGGAGCCACATCCGCACCTTGAGCAGCTGAGAAACCTTGCCTGACGCTAAAGTCTTCGCCTCCACCAAACCAGTTTAGCGCCGTCCTCGTAAAGAATCCTCTCACAAAAGTGTTGTATCCGCGTATGGCTTCATTGTATCGATCGCGGGCAACGTTTATACGATTTTCAGTTCCCTCAAGCTGTGACTGGAGGTCCCTAAAATTCTCTGTTGACCTGATTTGTGGATAGGCTTCAAACGCGAGGTTGATGGCCGTATTGATTTCCTTTCCGGCCAGCTCGAGGTCCTCGGGCGTTTTTGCGTTTACGATTCCGGCCCGGGCCTGCGTAACCTTCACCAAAATTTCCTTTTCGTTTTCAGCGGCTCCCTTCGCCGTGGCCACCAGGTTGGGCACGAGGTCTGCACGTCGCTGGTAAGCTGCCTGCACCGCTCCCCATGTTTCGTTTACCTTCTCCTGTTCGGCGACGGCGTTGTCGTATTTGCCGCTTCCCCAGGAAACAAATCCAAAAATGAAAACCACAACAACGCCGAGAATGATAAGGCCGATAACTAGTCCTTTGCTCATAGTGTGTCTTTTGATACTAATTTATAAATAAAACGGTGTCAATTCAGGAACTCAGTCCGTCGCATTTTCCATCATGCGCTCGGCACTGTCCGCCAACCGTAGCTGTTCAACGAAATCATCCAGTTCGCCGTTCATCACTGCGGGTAAATTATGTTGGGTAAAACCAATGCGGTGGTCGGTAACGCGGCTCTGGGGATAGTTATAGGTTCTGATCTTTTCAGAGCGATCGCCAGTACGCACGATGGACTTGCGCGTTGCTCCAATCTCGCTTTGTTGCTTTTCCAACTCTATTTCATAGAGCTTCGTCTTCAGCATCTGGAGGGCGCGCTCCCGGTTGGCGTGCTGTGAACGTTCCGCCTGGCAGGTGATAACGATACCCGATGGTTTATGCGTGAGTTGAACCTTCGTTTCAACCTTATTGACGTTCTGCCCACCGGCGCCGCTGGATCGTGCCGTTTGATACTCCAGATCGGCAGGATTGATCTCAATAGATACATCCTCAACTTCCGGCATTACCACCACTGAGGCCGCCGAAGTATGGACACGGCCCATTTGTTCCGTCGTAGGTACGCGTTGAACTCTGTGCACGCCAGACTCAAACTTCAGCAAACCGTATACGCCTTCGCCCGCGACGCTGCAGATTACTTCTTTGTAGCCTCCGGCCGTTCCTTCGGTCACGTCGAGAACGGACATTTTAAGGCCACGACGTTCACAAAAACGTTGATACATACGCCAGAGGTCTCCCGCGAAAATGGCCGCTTCATCGCCGCCGGTTCCGGCGCGAATCTCCAACATCACGTTTTTATCGTCATTCGGATCCTTCGGTATAAGCAATTCCTTGATTTCACCCTCCACCTTATCAATTCGAGGACCTAGCTCGTCAATTTCCAGTTTCGCCAGCTCGCGCAAGTCGGCATCTTTTTCCTTTTGAAGCACCTCCTTGGCTTGCTGCAGGTGATCTATGCTTTCCCTAAGTTCATTGTACTTGATGACGATCTTCTCCAGGTCCCGATACTCCTTACTAAGTTGCGAGAACTTCTTCATGTCCCTCATGGTATCGGGCTGGCCCAGCAGCAGACCCACTTCCTCGAAGCGCCGTTTCAGTTCTTCCAGTTTTTCAAGCATAATCGTTGTTCAGGCCGCAAAGGTAATTAAAAAGATGCCAGGGCGAACACTTGCAATGCAGCAGGAATCACCTGGTTGTCATTCTTACTTTTGCTTGGAATTCGACCCGGCTCATCCCAACTTTGGGGCGGTGTACACCGCTTCCCGGAAGGTGCCGGAAGGAGACAGCCAAATATGTCAAAGAACAAAATTTTAGTGCCCGTCGATCGCCGCAAAGCTGGCCAGTGTTCAGATGTGATCCATCGTGCGCCACCACGGGCAAGGGCTGAATTTTCCAACCCACTGGGCATGCGCCTTATTCATTGCCTGGCTAAACCGGCCTGTACCGCCCTCATAATCTTGCTGGCCGCGTGTGGCGGCTCGCTTACTGACGAACAGCGAAAAAAACTGCACGAGGGAATGGAGGATCACAAGATCACGCAGGTTTCTGACAACGAGATCGTAACGGCTGCCATGGACGAAGGACGGCGCGTGTTCGACACGTTGGAGAAATCACATTTCGACATCCCGACCAGCCAGCGCATTGCTCGTGAAAGGAAGGTCAAGGTTCGCTTTATTACGCCGGGCACCAGCGACGCCCTGGAAGTGGAGAACCAAATAATCCAGGCCTACATTGTGGGTTCTGTTACCGGAGCGACACAAGACAATATTCAAAAGTTAAGGTCGGGCACTTCAACTGACCTCCAGGACTATGATACCCTATTGTACTCGCGTCCCATAGTGACTTCCCAGCCGGATGGCTCCGTCAACGTCGACGGTGTCTGGAATATTTATCTGGCAAAGCGCGATATCGTGCGCAGCTTAAGCAAGAAGTAATCCTTCGATCACTACCGGGCTACACGCCTTTTCCCCGCCTTCATGGCGGCTTGATACCGCCAACAATCCACGAGGTGATCGTTTATCAGACCACAGGCCTGCATGTGCGCATAGATCACGGTACTGCCCACGAATTTGAATCCCCTCTTAATCAAGTCCTTGCTTAAAGCGTCCGATTCCGGTGACGTGGGCGGAATCTCGCGTAATTCCTTCCATGCGTTTACTTTGGGTTTGCCATTCACAAAGCTCCAGATGTAGGAATCAAACGTCCCGAACTCCTTCTGAACTTCCAGGAATTTTCGGGCATTGGACACCGCTGAATTAACCTTGAGGCGATTTCTCACGATACCCGGATTCAGCAGGAGTTTTTCAATGCGATCCTCTTTGAATCGCGCCACTTTGACCGGGTCGAAATTCGCGAACGCCTTCCGATACCCTTCCCTTTTCTTGAGAATGGTCGACCAGCTCAGTCCTGCCTGGGCACCCTCCAAGACCAAAAACTCGAAGTGAACATTATCGTCGTGAACCGGCACGCCCCATTCGGTATCGTGATAGTCAACGTATTCGTCAAACTTCAGACACCAGGAGCATCGGATCTTTTCTTTACCAGCACTTTTACGCGTAGCCATATTTTTGAGCCTTTGTTATACCTTGTTGTCGAGGACGTGTCAGTTGTAATGGCTTGATAAAACTATTAAATTATGGAACTCGGCCATCGCAGCCAAGGCACAATATCCCTGACAAATTTTTGACATGAATATCTACAAAACCATGAATGCCACTTTCCCACCAAAGCCACTTCCGGTACTGACATCATCATTCGTCGTGCTCACACTGTCGTTGCTACTGACCTGTTCCTGCGCAGCTCAGAAAGTTGACTACGATAAGAAACTGAAAGAGCTGGGAATCCAGCTTGCCGAACCCTCCAAGCCGGTAGCCAATTACGTGAAAGCAGTGCGCGTTGGCAACCTCCTTTTCCTCTCGGGCCACGGACCTACGCATCCCGACGGAAGTATGACCAAAGGCAAGGTGGGCGCAGACCTGACATTAGAACAAGGATATGCCGCGGCCAAGCTAACAGCCGAGGGCCTACTCGCTACCATGAAGGCAGAACTAGGCGACCTGAATCGTGTGAAGCGCATCGTGAAAGTGAACGGTTGGGTAAATTGCCCAACTGACTTTGGCGATCATCCGAAAGTGATCAACGGCTGTTCCGATCTGATGGTTGCTGTTTTTGGCGATCGGGGCAAGCATGCGCGGGCCGCCATGGGTGTCGGTTCCCTGCCGTTCAACACCTCTGTTGAAATTGA
This sequence comes from Chryseolinea sp., assembly GCA_035489615.1. GTDB lineage: Bacteria > Bacteroidota > Bacteroidia > Cytophagales > Cyclobacteriaceae > Chryseolinea. The sequence continues at coordinate 5,627 of DATHKA010000025.1, read as the reverse complement.
GATGATCGTTGAAGTAGAGTAATTACCAACGTTACTACACCACCTTCATTTTCTCATAAACGGTATAGTGTGAGCCGTCCATGCCCATGGTCTCGTAAACTTTCATCGCCCGTTCGTTGGACTTGTCGACATACAGGCGAAGGCCAATGATACCCGGGTCCTGTTCAATGGCCGTCATCACATATCCGAACATCTCCCGAAACACGCCCGACTTCCGGGAAGTCTCGCTCACATAGACAGACTGAAGCCACCACACCACACCGTTCCGCCAGTCGCTCCATTCGTAGGTAATGAGGAAACATCCTACCACCTCTTTTCCGTCCATGGCCACATAGTATTCGCCCTTGTGAGGATCGTCGAACAACGCCGACATTCCCTTAGTTAAGGTATCTGTCGGAAGGTAAATGTGTTCTGTTTCGCTGGCCAGGCGCTGCTGCATATCAACCAACACATGTATATGTTCATGACTGGCTTTCTGAATCGTTAGTGACATGATGTTCGAATTCGTTGCAAATGGATGAAGCGGTAAAATAACCCTTGCGTTCGAGTTTGGAAAGGACGTGAAACACGAGGCCTGATAAATTTGCGAATTGGCTGAGAAAAATTATAGATTCACGTCAACTAACCCCCCAAGTGATGCAAAATCCATTTGATCCGTCCACAGGAACGGAAGTCACAAAGTCCGAGGCTATGGCCTGGATTGAAAAGTACGATCGCGAAATGAGGAAAGACAAGGACGCCGACACCAAGTCTATCTTTTTTGGAAAAGCTGTGTTGGAGAAAATGCTCGAAGGAAGAAGCGCTGGCATCACATTCTTTCTCGGACTCAAGTACAACGAGGACGTAAAAAAAGAAGTTGTCAACCTTGTGCTTGTGCCTACGACTAGCGACGGCACCCTGTTGTGGGCTTCGTCTTCGGCCACCGCGTTGAATGATGGCGAATCCGGAGCAGCTGATTTCGGGACCCCCTGTCCTCCTTATTGTCCGAAGTAGCTGAATGCAGGACAAACGATGGCGCCTATGTCAACCGTTAGACAATCCTTGGGGAGAAGGAATCCGCAGTGAGTATAGAAGTATTTAAATGGATCGTTGAAATTTCCACGGCTTTTACCGCCGTTGCACTCATCCTTTGCCTGTACAAATTTTCGAAGCGAAGCCTCGAAGTCAAGTTACAGGCGGTAGCTTTTCTGCTCTCCGTAATGGTTGCCTTGTACGTGAAAATATGGGAGGTTCAAGGCGCGGCCCTCAATGTCCCTCAGAATCTCTACATCGTACCTTACATTCTTCTGTTGCTGGCTATGTATGATGTTGCCTGGAAGGGTCGCCATCGTGTACTGACCGTCATAAGTACGACGGTTGTTTGCGTCTTTGCTCTCGGGAACTTTCTATTTTTACAGCAAGACAGCTTCAATAGCCATACGCTTGTTCTGGGGGGAGTTTTCGTCATCCTCCACGGCGTATTGTACTATTACTATCTGTTGGTGAACTTACCCGTACAGAAACTGGGCAAACTCCCTATGTTCTGGTTCAACGCGGGATACCTCACATACTTCGGCGGCTCTCTGTTTATTTTTGCTGCTTATGTGGTGGAGGTTTTTCGTGACTCGCTGCTGCTATACTGGTCAATTCAAAACTTTTTGAGGATTGCCCAGTTTATCCTTATCATCGTGGGGTTATGTCAGGACCTTCGGAATATCAGGTTGCACTCCTCGTTGCCATCGGCACATTAGGCATGTTGTTTCTGACGGGTGCCATCATTCTTTTTATGGTTTTTTATCAAAAGAAGATGCTGCAGGAACAAGTCAATCGGCAGTTGTTGGAGATGGATCATCATACAAAGATGATGGAAGCCGTACTTGAATCACAGGAACTTGAGCGGAAAAGGGTGGCAGCCGACCTTCATGATAGCATTGGCGGAATGCTTTCTGCGATACGCGTAGGGCTGACTACTGTCGGACGACAGCTTCCCGATCCCAAGGGACTTGAGCAACAAAAGAAAATGCTGGACGACACTATTGGTTCGGTTCGCCTCATAAGCCGCGAACTGATGCCCGCTACGCTAGAAAGGTTCGGGTTGGATCATGCGTTAAAGGAACTTTGCGAACAAGTGCAGACCACCTCTCTTCTCACAGTGCACTATGAAGGACAGGGCGAGGTGGATAATATTTCTTCGAATAAACAACTCATGATTTTTAGGATAGCCCAGGAGTTAGTTACGAATGCGGTGAAGCACGCGCGGGCTACCCTCATTCAGGTGCAGCTCCAGATCGCGGATGAACTCGTCCTCTCGGTAGTTGACAACGGCGTGGGATTTGATCCGGAAATTTATCGAGCCGTGAACTCTTCGGGTCGTGGACTCGGCTTGTACAATATTGAGAATCGGGTTCGATTGCTCGGCGCAAAACTGGATCACCAGGCCGGCAATCACGGTATGCGGATTGTGCTAACTATGCCGCTATGAAAGCAGGATACAAGGTCTATATCGCCGACGATCACACGCTTTTCAGGAAGGCGATGGTTACGTTGCTTCAGACATTTGATCGCGTCTCATTAGTGAAGGATGCTGAGAACGGCAAAGAGTTAATTAATCTGGTAAAGGCCGAAGTACCCGACGTATGCATTGTCGATCTGGAAATGCCCGTCATGGACGGATCGGCAACCTGCGAGCATTTGATTGCGAAGTATCCCGACGTGAAGCTCATTATCCTCACCATGCATGACAGCAACAAGTTCATTTTGCACATGATGGAGATGGGGGTTCATGCATTCTTACTGAAGAATGCTGAACCGGAAGAACTGGAGAAGGCTCTTTACTCTGTTGTGGAGAAGGATTTTTATCACAATGATCTGGTGGCAGGTGTACTGAGAAAGAACGTGAAGGAGAGAGAAAAACTTCCGCGCAACAGGCCGTTGTTTCAACAGGGTGAGTTAACCGAACGCGAACGCGAAATCCTGCTACTTATTTGTCAGGAGCTCACGATGAAGGAAATCGGTCAGCGTCTTTTTCTCAGCGAGAACACTGTCCGGAATCATCGCGTGAACATCATGGACAAAGTGGGGGTAAATAACATCGTCGGCCTTATAAAATTCGCCTACGAGGCGGGCATTGTAGCCTAATCCGCGAAAATGTGGAGTAGTACAATTGTACTATTTTTCTTGAAATCTACAGGTTACCGTTTGCGCGCACTGTGCCATTTTTCCACAATTTGCCGGTAGCCAGCCGTTGTAACGACCATCTTAAGCACCCGGCCGGCCGTTTGCATTTTTCATTTATGCGACCTTACTGCTCGTAGGCGACGTGACGCCGCCTTTAAAACACCGCGATCGAAGATCATGAAAATACTTGTGGCTCACAGGCAAAAACAAACCGTTGAGGCAATAAGGTCGGTGCTTAGCAGTGTCAACCCCGTTGTGCTTCACACTGAGTCTGGTTTGGATGGGCTCCTAACCTCGCGAATCGAACATTTCGATGTGATAATCTGCGGCACTGACCTGCCTGTGGTCACAGGCTTTGAGATGGTAAGGTCCCTTCGAACCAATTCCATCAACCGGGAAACACCGGTTGTATTTCTGATTAAAAAAATAGACGACCGAATTTTGAGTCTGGGTAAGGCCTTAAATGCGATGGCTGTTCTCGAAGAAGAGAATTTGTATTCACAGCTTGCCCCCCTGATTAAGGATCGTGTAGCAAGCAGACCGGATCAGGTCTGGGAACCCCTATCAACTCCTATTCGATCCCTTTACTACTAAGGCGAGAGCGAAAGGATGTCAATTTCAGGATGTCTTTCAGTCAATAGTTGGTTAAATCTTAGCACACCGCCTGCCTAAAACGCAGCGGTTGTTGCTATTTCTTGTCTTGCGCAAGGCCTCCGAATAGGCCGTTGAACAGGGAAAGAATAAGGCTGAATGCCAGAGCCCACCAGAACCCGTCCACTCTAAATCCAGGAGTCAGGGCATCTACAAGCATGATCATCAGGGCATTAATCACCAATAGAAACAGGCCCAACGTCAAGATGGTTATGGGTATGGTGAAGATCACCAGAATCGGTTTCACCAGTACGTTTACTATGGAGAGCACAATGGCCACCAGCAGGGCGTATCCGAAATGCTCGACATAAACACCGGGAAGAAGGTACCCCGTGAGCAGGACAGCCAGGCCTGATAGAAGAAATCTAAGGATCATGACACTTAAAATTTGAATCAATTTCCATTTTTAGGATCAAATGTCAAATTCTAACTTACGCCCATGTATGCCATTGTTGACATTGAGACGACGGGGGGCTACGCCGAAAAGCACCGCATTACTGAGGTAGCGATCTATCACCATGATGGACTGCAAATAACTGATGCCTATCACACCCTGGTAAATCCGGGGCGAGACATACCACAATTCATCACCGGCCTCACAGGTATAACCACTGAAATGGTGTTTCATGCCCCGGCTTTCGAGGAGATTGCCGACGAGGTACTGAAGCGGCTTCAGGGAAAAGTGTTCGTGGCCCATAACGTGCATTTTGACTACGCCTTCCTGAAGAAGGAATTCGAACAGGTCGGTGTAAATCTTCAGTCAAAAAAGCTCTGCACGGTTCGTTTGAGCCGAAAAATCATTCCTGGATTGCGTTCTTACAGCTTGGGTAGCCTGGCTGAAAGCCTGGGGATTCAGATTACGAACAGGCACCGGGCGGGTGGCGACGCGGCCGCCACGGCAAAGATATTTGATCAGCTGCTCCGACGAGATCGGGACGGACACATTCTGAAGTCCCTGAAACGGGGTTCCGGCGAGACGGTACTTCCCCCGAATCTCGCAAAAGACGAGTTCGATGGGCTGCCTGCCTTACCGGGCGTTTATTACTTCCTCAACGAGCGCGGCAGCGTGATCTACGTTGGAAAGGCTATTAACATTAAAAAGCGCATAGCCGGACATTTTACGGGTGAAGCCCGTGAGTGGAGCCGATCGAAGATCAGGAACGAAATTCATCATGTTACTTTCGAGCTCACCGGTAACGAATTGATTGCCCTTATACTGGAAGCACAGGAAATCAGAAGGCTCTGGCCGAAATACAATCAGGCACAAAAGTTTCGCATTGAAGAGTGGGGCATCTTCGACTATGAAGACCGAAATGGCTACCTGCGATTTTCAGCCAACACCGTTGCGCGGGGATCGAAACCCCTGGTCCGCTTCAGCACAAAAGGGGAGGCTTGGAATTTCCTTTGGGAAAAGGTTCGTGCATTTGAACTGTGCCCAAAGCTTTGCGGGCTGCAAATTGCCAAAGGATTGTGTTTTGACTATCAATCAGGTGGCTGCCACGGAGCCTGTCAGGGCGTAGAAGAGGTGAATGTTTACAACAGGCGGATGGAGCAGGCCATTCAGTCTTTTCATGGCGATGGCGAAACGTTGGCTATTATCGGGAAAGGGCGCAACATTGAAGAACAATCCCTTGTGCTGGTTGAAAGGGGCGCCTACGTAGGGTTTGGGTTCTGTGATCGGGAGATGGCCATATCGGACTTTGAATCGGCGCGCAACCTGGTGAAACGAAGTGTTGAAAACCGGACCATTCAAAATCTTGTGAACTCTTATATTACCAAGCCACGCGGCGCTTCGGTCGTGGTTTTCTGAAAGGAGCCGG
>DATHKA010000024.1:0-8397 GCA_035489615.1 Chryseolinea sp. | reverse complement strand
TACTCAGGAGCGAGAATCTGCCGGAAGGAGATTCGACCCGCGAGCTACCCTTTGGGCGAGAACTCTGGATTGAACGCGACGACTTTATGGAGGTGCCAGCGAAGAAATATTTCCGTCTTGCGCCAGGCCAAATGGTGCGTTTAAAGAGCGCATTCATCGTTAAGTGCGAAGAGGTTATCAAAGACGCGAATGGAACGATAACAGAACTGCGTTGTACTTACGTGCCCGAAAGCCGTAGCGGTTCCGATACATCAGGAATTAATGTGAAGGGTGTCATTCATTGGGTGAGTGCGCGGCACGCAGTACCCGCAGAAATTCGCTTGTATGATCGCCTTTTTGTAACAGAGGACATGAATGCCATCGAAGATGATTTCACAAATCACCTTAATCCTAATTCACTGCAGATTTTGAAAACTGTTTATGCTGAACCCGAGCTTGCCAAATCAAGAACCGGTGAGCGTTTCCAGTTTTTGCGCATGGGATATTTCTGCCTCGACCCTGATGCTACTTCGGATAAATTAATCTTTAACCGTACCGTGACGTTAAGGGATACGTGGATGAAAGGGGCGGGGAAGTAATTACTGATCGAAGGTGTTTATAAAGGCGACGGTAAAATCATTTCCCGATACAGAACGTAAACAAGGCTATTCGGCCGAATTTGGATGGTTTTAAATTACGTTTGGTTTGCTGCGATAGTGACGCGCTTCGATTCCCGCCACTGGCATGTGCACCTTGTTACAGGCATTTAATTCATGCGACAGAGTGCAATTTGTTTTTTGTGTATAATTCGAATTTCCTGTTTCAGCGGAGGCAAGGAGGACAATTCCTCGTTCGCTTATGATTAATTAGCTGTCCGGTACGATTATACCTATTCAGTGGTTGAAAACCATCTTTAATCGGACTGGATAAATCGAAATAGTCAAGCGGTGCACCGAATCCCAACAGCATTGGGAAGATGTTCACCGCAAAGTAGACGGTCGTGATAGTGAATGATAAAACCTTGTTGGTCACTTCAGAGTAATAAAACTAGTACAGGACAATCTATTTGTTCGAAGGTAACGGTTGCTAAAATCATTAGGGCAAACTCAGGCAAATATTCATACACTTTTGAATTCCTTCGTAATTCCGCCGTCCTGATAGTCTTAGCTGCAAAGAAAAGTCCGTAAGCAATACACGCGAGACTCAGGAGTATCAGTCCGATATGAATCTTTCGTTCCAATTCAACATTAAAAGTTGGCACTTTGTGAACAAAGAAGTTGAAGTACAGAAATCCAACGATGTAGGCGGTGTAAAGTGTAGGAAAATCACTTCCAATCAGTGTTGTTCACCACCATGACCCCGTTGTCCTGAAAAACTTTTTGAAGTTTCCATCCGTTTACCTACATTTAGATTATACCCATCCATCGCCATGAAAAAATATCACTTGGGAGAATTTGAAGAGCTGGTCGTGCTGGCTATCGGCATACTCAATAACAAAGCCTACAGCGTTACTATTAAAGACGAGATCGAAGAGCGCACCGCGCGCACAGTTAGCCTTGGAGCACTGCACACAGCACTCAAACGCATGGAAGATAAGGGCTATCTCAAATCTTTTCCCGGCGACAGTAACGACGAACGAGGGGGGAGGCCCAAGCGTTACTTCGAGATCACTGCGCTCGGAAAAAAGGCCGTGCAACATTCCCGTGATACCCGTGCTGAGTTCTGGAATGCTGTTCCAAAAACGATCTTACAATCCACCCTTGCTGTAAGATGATGGCAAACAAACCTCACGATCCGCCCCGCGCGCTGCTGGCTTTTTTTCGCTGGTACTGCGACCCGGCGATGCTGGACTACATCGAGGGTGACCTGAAGGAAATTTATAGCAGGAGGTTGAAGAAGTCAGGTAAAAGAACAGCCGACATACTCTTCGTCGTCGACGTGCTTCTGCTCTTCAGGATCGGCATCATCCGGTCAATGGAAGGAATCAACACCTTAAACAATTATGGTATGATCAAAAGCTATTTCAAAATCGGTTGGAGAAACATAATTCGAAGCAAGGGATATTCGTTCCTGAACATTTCGGGACTGGCCATCGGTCTGACCGCTGCAATGCTCATCTTGCTTTGGGTGCAGAACGAAACAAGCTTCGACCGCTTTCATGCAAAAGCCGATCGCATCTACCAGCTTTTCAGCCGCGATTTAGACAATGGCAATCTTACTGCTTGGGGATATACGCCCGCGCTGTTGGCTCCCGAACTGATACAATCCTATCCGGATGTAGAAGACGCCGTTCGACAAAGAGTCGTATTTTTTCTGCTGAAGGCGGGTCAGAACCGCTTCAATGAGATGGGCGCTTTTACAGATCCGGGGTTCCTGCGCATGTTCTCCTTTCCTACAATTCATGGCAACGCGAATGCGCTCGACGACGACGCTGGAATCGTATTGTCGCGCGCGATGGCCATCAAGTTGTTCGGTACCCTCGATTGTATAGGTCAGACCGTGCAAGTAAACGACAATGACAACTTCAAAGTGACCGCAGTTCTTGAGGACATGCCACAGAATACGAGCTTTGAAAACTTTACGTTCCTGCTACCGTGGTCATACTTCACGAAGTTAGGATGGGATGAGAACCAGACATGGTCAACGACAAACACGGGGACCTATGTGTCATTAAAAGATCCAAATGATGCGGGCGCTTTTGATTCAAAATTGAACGGACTTCTCAGAAGCCATCTGGGAGAAGCCGATTCCGGCCGTGAAGTGTTCAGCCATCCGCTCACGAAGCTGCACCTTTATTCAAAGTCAGAGAATGGACAATTAACGGGTGGGCGGCATGAAACGGTAACGATGTTCTCACTCATTGCAGGCCTCATCGTGATCATGGCCTGTATTAACTTCATCAACCTGAGCACTGCGAGAAGTGAAAAACGTGCACGGGAAGTAGGTGTACGCAAAATCGCAGGCGCCTATAGAAGTTCACTCGTCACACAGTTCCTGGTCGAGAGTACAGTGCTGGTTGTTTTTGCTTTTGTGATTTCTCTCATCCTGGTTAAACTCTCGCTTCCTGTGTTCAACTTAGCGCTGAATGCCTCACTCACGCTCGAATTTTTTCAGGTGGATTTCTGGCTGTATGTCGTGGCTATACTATTGTTTACCGGCATCATGGCTGGCGCTTATCCGGCATTTTTTCTGGCGGCCTATCAACCCATAAAAACTATCAAGGGCACCGTGCGCACTGTGGGCTCAACATTCAGTCCAAGAAAAGTGCTGGTCGTGATTCAATTCACCGCTGCCATTGTCCTCTGCATCTGCGCGGTCATAGTCCACCGCCAGATCCAGTTTGCCGAAAACAGAAATGTCGGCTACAATCCTGAGGATATTCACTATGAATTCATGCAGGGAGAAATACCCAATCATTTCGATGCCATTAAGAGCGAATTGCTCGCAAGCGGGGCTGTAACATCGGTCACAAGGACCTTTGCCCCAATTGTGTGGCCATGGGGAACAAAATCCGGATTGAGCTGGCAAGGCAGTGACGATGCGGACAAGACACTTAATTTTGTTGAGTATGGTGCAGATGCAGACATGTCCAAAACATTTGACATGCAGATCCTCGAGGGCCGCGACCTGGATATTTATTTGCATCCAACGGATACTGCTGCGGTTGTGCTCAATGAAAGTGCTGTCAGCGCCATGCGACTATCTTCACCCGTTGGAGAATTCATTCGTGACGGCAGCGGTAAGAACTGGCAGGTCGTTGGGGTCGTGAAAGACTTCGTCATCCAATCACCGTACACGAACGTAAGTCCCATGATCATTCACGGATGGCAAGACCGCTACGGTGTTCTCAACTATCGTTTCAATTCAAATAAGAGCAACGCAGATAACCAGCGGATCGTGGAAGCCGTCTTCAAAAAGAACAACCCGGAGTATCCTGTGGAAAGCAATTCTGCAGAGGATTACTATCAACGGAAATTTGCAACGGAAAGGCAAACGGGCAAGCTGGCGTCGGTATTTGCCGGGCTTTCAATCCTGGTGTCGTGCCTGGGACTTTTTGGCCTTGCCTCGTACCTGGCGGAAAGCCGCACAAAGGAGATCGGTGTTCGTAAAGTGCTTGGCGCATCTTCCTTGCGTATCGTCACCATGCTTTCTACGAGCTTCATCAAGTTGGTGGTGATTGCAATTGTTATTGCTTCTCCTTTGGCCTGGTATTTTGCCAGCAATTGGCTCGACTCGTTTGAGTACCGTGTTCCTGTTGGCGTCGGCGTATTTGTCCTGACCGGGCTTGTTTCATTACTTATTGCACTGGCAACAGTAAGCACACAGGCGATGCGCGCTACGTTGGCGGACCCGGTGAAGAGTTTGCGTTCGGAGTAAGTAAGCCTTGGTGGTTTAGTGCTGTTCTCGCAAGATCTTTAAGCGCACTATTATGATTCAGTCTTCGCAGCTGTGTGTTATCGTAGGCTTAAAATAGGTTTTTGGACGTGAAGAATGCCCCGTAATTGAGGCAATGTGGATTAGGGTATTTATATGGCGCCGGTTTTCCGATTAAGGCACGACTGAGTTTATGCCAGGCCGCAAGTGCTGTGCGCTTACGTTTTCTTCTCAAAAAAACGATTGTATTTGTCAATCTTAAGTTTCAATCGGTCTGCTAAATACTTACTTCCGTCCTTAGCTCTTTAAGTATGATGTTTGCGTCCTGGATGTACATTAAGTACTTGATTTGCTTCGCTAGTTCAAGCGTAGTTTTGTTCTCGATCACCGCGAGATCATCATTGGGCGGATTCCATCATAACCGCGTGCTACAGGTCGGCATCGACGGCAAGATCACCGAGCTGGTTGCCTTCGGCAACGTTGTCCCGATCGGACTGGCCTTGCGCGGCAACACGGTCTTCATTGGCCAGGCCGGCCCAATTCCTCACGTTCCAGAAGAAAGTAAGGTCTTTTCATTCACGATGCAGTCGCGCACGCCCACGCAGCTGGCTTCCGGCGTTGGGCTGGAGGACATTGGGCTTCTCGCGGACCTGGAATTTGGCCCCGAAGGCGCGCTGTTCGGCATCTTGCAGGGCTTCTGGGATGGCCCATTTGAGGGGGCTCCAGCGGAGCCAAACACCGGCGCGCTAGTGAGGGTCAACCAGGACGGCACGTTCACAATCCTCCGGGACGGTCTGAACCAGCCGACCTCGTTGGAGATAATTGGAACCACCGCTTACGTGGTCAGTCTGGCCGGCGAGGTCTGGACAATTGAAACGTCGAGGATTCGCCCCTGTGAAAACTGGCATTAGCAATAATCTATGCCCTCATTAGCATCAGTACCGCGGTTGGGCTTGCTTTTATACGACCAAAGTTCGGGCTTTGTTTGATTGATATTATCAGCTATATCAGTCGATCATCCAATGTAATCGGTCTTGTATCAATGATTTTCACGGAACCAAAGTCCGGATGACCTGGATTAATAAGAATATTATAATCCGGAGAAGTAACTGAAGGAACCACTATGGCAAGAGATGACAAGCTCTGCAGCCAATCAGTTCCCCATCGTTGAACAGCATCAAAGTATCCTTTCTTGTCCCAGTTCTCCGGGAGGTCTTTCGTTTCAATTTTTACAATATTCTTATCCGGAACATCAATTGTGAGTAACACTAGATCAGGAGGTTTTACTACAGTTGGCAAGTGTACCAGGCATTCAAGAATTGCTAAGGAAATATTACCGGATGCATATAAGATAGGATGCTTACCAGCCTGATGCCGTCTGCCAGATACGAGTGTTGAACCGAAGCCACTGATATCGGCTGCGTATTTTGCTTTTTGAATTCGGTAGGCTAGCATCAATGCACACCGTATTCAATTCTCAAAAGCTCTTCTTTGACCAGATCAATTCCAAGACTTGATGACAAGAGTTGAATAGGCTTATCGTTGTTCAGTGCGGGAATAGGGGAGTCCAACCAAGTCACGAATGAATCGCTGTTATTATCAAATGCTGACAATCCAATCTCGTATAACTCCGCAAGCTTTAAGATATTTTCGGAAGCTGCAAAGCTCATAGACGTGGTCTTACTCTGGCGTTGATAGGTTCTGACAGACACACCGATCAGTTCGGCCGTATCTTTTTGCGGTAGTCCAAGTTTATATGAAATGAAAATTACATGTCTTTTCTTTAAAGGCCTCTGGCGGATTGCATGCCACAACCCTTGTCTTGAATCAACTTCCCCTAATCCGGCTTCACCTAAATGTTCCAGAAATTTTATCATAAAAATAAGTACGTCATTTGACGTATTAAGTTACGACATTTGGTTAGTTAAATACCTAAATGAACTTAAAAACTTTTGTTGCTTACTAGGGATGTCCGGGGTTTGAGCAACAAACCAGCAACAAAAATGCAATGAAAATGAACCGGCAATAATTGCAAAAACCTGACAAACAGACCCTTGCAGATTGTGTTACATTTCTTCGGAATTTCTATCTATTTGATTATCAAATAATTGAGCCGGTCACTTCCTGGACAAAATTTGACATTGTTTTACTACAAAGTAGTATTTAGTCCAAAGTCTGTTTATTATTACTTCAAAATAGTATTATTTGCAGATGAAACGTATTCAACTAGGTGAATTTGAAGAGATCGTCCTGCTGACAGTAGGGGTTCTTCACGGTAACGCGTTTGGGGTGACCATCAAAGATGAAATCGAACAACGATTGGATCGCGAGGTAGCCGTCGGTGCGTTGCAGGTCACATTGCGAAGGCTGGAGTCGAAGGGTTTTCTAAAGTCAAAGCAGGGAGATACCAATGAAACCAGACGGGGCCGTCCGAAGCTTTTTTTTGAGATCACTGCCTATGGAAAGAAAGCGCTTGAGTACAGCAAGGAATCACGCGATGAACTTTGGAAGGCGCTTCCTAAACTGGTGTTGAAGCTTAAATGACCTCCAATGAGAAGAGCCGATCCACCGCGTTTTATCATGCGTTTCCTCAAATGGTTTTGCAAACCAGATTATCACGCTGACATTGAAGGCGACCTCCTTGAGATCTATGACAGGAGAGTAGAAGACCTGAGCCGAAGCCAGGCGAATTTGCGACTATACAAGGACGTCATCTTATTATGCAGACCCGGGATCCTCAAGTCCGCAACCTTCGACCAGGCTCTAATCAACAACGGTATGTTCAAAAGCTATTTTGTGATGGGGTGGAGAAACCTCTGGAAAAGCAAACTGTATTCGACTCTTAATGTGCTCGGCCTTACATTCGGGATGGTCTGCTTTCTATTGATAGGCCTTTACGTTTATGATGAACTGAACTTTGACACGCAGCATCTGGAAGGAGATAGAATCTATCGTGTAGTCACACATGAGAAGAATCCGAATAACGAAGCCACTACCGTTGCCGCCGCCGGATATATGCTCGCGGACGAAGCGGCACGAGCGTTGCCGGAAGTAGAGATGACAACGCGGATGCAGAGATCCGGCAGAATCAATCTCATTGATCCTGAAAAACCTGTTTACATGCAGGAGACGGTTACCGTCGCCGATGAAAACTTCCTGACGGTATTTGATTTTCCAGTTCTTGAAGGCGACAGACGGAATGCCTTGAAGGAACCTAATACTATCGTCATTACAGAGGACGTTGCCATGCGGATCTTTGGGCGGAAGGATGTGATTAACAAAAATGTTCTGTTTGACTACACGCAAACTCCGCTAAAGATCACTGCAGTTTTGAAGGATCACCCGCAGAACTCAAGCTTTTCATTTACGAGCGTGATGTCTATAGCGACGTGGTTAAATGATGAGAATTTCAAACGCAGTGCACAGAGTGATTGGGCTTCCACGAGCTTCACGGTCTTTGCCTTGCTGCGTCCCAACGCTAATCCCGATTCTGCTGCGCGAAAGATCACCCGGCTCGTACACGCCAATGCAACGCTGGAGCCCGGGACAATCCTGTCACATTCAATGCAACCATTAAAGGACATCCACCTGAAGTCGGCAGGGATCGCTGATGGCGCCCGCAATTCAAATGTTGATAGCATCCCGCAAGGAAACCCTGTCTATATCACAGTGTTTTCCTTCACAGCAATTTTTGTTCTACTCATCGCTGGAATCAACTATACAAACCTGACAACAGCAAGGGCATCGAGCAGATTGAAGGAAATCGGTGTGCGAAAGGCAATTGGTGCGGTTCGTGGTAACCTGGTCAAACAGTTCCTGGTTGAGTCGCTGATCACAACGGTGATCGCATTCTTTTTTTCTGTACTAATTGTCGCCCTTTTATTGCCGGTGTTCAATGATTTTGTCCACAAGAGGTTTGAGCTTTTCAGCTCCGTGGGCTTCCAGTTCTGGGGTGCTGCCGTAGCGCTGATCATTGCCATTGGATTGTTGTCGGGAGGGTATGCAGCGATATTACTTTCGCGCTTCAATCCGGTTTCGTTGTTG
>DATHKA010000023.1:0-28712 GCA_035489615.1 Chryseolinea sp. | reverse complement strand
ATCGTCGATACTTATGGCCCGCAGCGGCTGTTTATAATCCTGATAAAACTGAATCCAAAATTTCAATCCTTCAAGCTCCACTTTGCGGATGTCCGAATCTAGATCACGCACATATCGCAAGCACATTTTATGCACTTGCTCCTTCTCAGTCTCCTTTGATAGCAACTGGGCAATCACGAGACCTTCATTTGAGGTTGAAAGTCGAAGTACTCAAGTGCTTTTTGTTGGAGCGCTTTTTCATCCGCGCCGATGTACAGAAGAAAGCTTGCCTCAGTAGCGTGCCCTGTGAACTTCATACACATGGAAGCGGGCATGGGCCGCGTAAACCATCCGTAAAAGAGACTCGATGCAAAAGTTCGCCGCGCCGAGTGAGGGCTTATAGCTTCCCACTTTTCGGAGTACTGTGGTTTGCCGTCTCTTATCTTGACCACGACCCGGCCATTCAACTTAGCCTTCTTAGCTATTTCCTTGACGTGTGAGCGGAAATTTTGCTCCGATATCATTTGAGGTAGATCGCCGTCACGCTTGTCTATGATGCGAGTGGCAACAGGATGAAGAGGCACCCGTACGCTTGTGCCTGTCTTTTCAGCAACGTAATCCAGGTATGTAATCCCGGCTTCCGTGCTTATGTTTTGTCGCGTGAATTTTTTAAAGTCGCTGATCCTCGCGCCGCTGAAGCAGGCAATTACAAATATGTCTCTTACGTCGGCAATCGTTCCGGACAATTCAAGGTCAACTATCTTGAGAAGATCTTCCTTGGACAGGGGCACAACCTCATTTTTTAGCTTCGTCACTGGCCAATAACTGAACCGGGCGTCAGAAATCAACTCATTGGCGCTTGCCAGGTGCAGTATACTCTTCAGTTCTTTGATATGCCTCCCAATGGTGTTATCATCAAAGCGTTTCACAGTCTCGGTAATTGTCTCTACTTCGCCGTCCGGCTTTTTAACCTTTCGCTGTTTTTGCACTTTCTGCACTGACATCCAGTTTGTGAGGTCATTGTAAAATGCTCGATCCATGTTGTCGAAAGATGCAGACGGCCTGAATTCCTTGACTGCGCGCAATGTTTGGCGTTTTGACATTACCGTCGAGGCTCGAAGTAATTTCCCATTGCGTGGCTTGATCTTGCCATCAAGAACACCTTGCCAGAACCCGAACAACTCTGAGGTTCCTCCGCTAATGGCCGCATCGATAATGCTGTTCAGATTGGGCTTTGTCTTTCCAAGGGCCTCCTTCAACTGACGTTCAAGGGTAACTTGATCAACACCGTCGGGAATGGTGTACCGCTGGAATCCTTCGCTTTTGTGATACAGCTGCAAGTCGCTGTCTGTCCATTGCAGGCCCTTGTGCATCACATCAACACGGTCTCGAAGGCTTACTTCGTTGATTGGTATTTCTTCATCCTCAAGTGCTTTAATTGCCTCCTTACACTTGCCGATCAAATCTTTGAAAGTGTTATTGGTCGCCCTGACTGCATTAAAGCCCTTACGAGCGACTTTCTTTCCGGTCGAGTATACGAACCTCCCGCCGCTGAAAGCCTTGTTGTAGGCCACCACGATGGCCAAGGCGTCCTTGTCTGTCCCGTTCTTGATTTTGATGCTGAAATCTATCATATCCCGTGCTGAATTGGTTGCTGTGCCGGTTGCGGTTAAGCCGCTAAAAGGGCCTGCGGTTGCTGTCCTGGTTGCGGTGTGAAAATTACACCACGTTAACCACATTTTACAGTTTTCCGAGAGGGAAAACGCGTTTTGCTTACGCTTACTGTAAAAATACGTAAAAGAAAGATATGATAAATCGAGTCCCGTCCGGACCGCCAAAAGCAATGTAAGCCCTTGATAATCAAGGGCTTTTTTGTTGTGTATCACTTAATGTATCACTCAAAGTATCATTTTATTGTCAGCTAGTAGTTCCTCCAAGACCTATCACATTGTAACGTTACTCTGGTGACTTGTACAACCTTTGAGACAATTTCATGGTTATCTTTATGTAAGGCAACAATAACTGCCAATGAAATTCGGTGCACTTATTCATCAACCCAGAACTTGACGAAAAGCAATCGACATTGCTATTCGATTCGGATTATGTGAACTACCATCTCCAAGGCCTGTCTGACCAAGATTTGGAGGACTTGTTTGTGAATTTCACCCTATGCAACTCACTAATGTCAAAGCATGAAGGCTGTGTTCACATTGAGATGAGGAACTACCAGTACACAAATCCTAACGGCTTTGTGCATGACGTTACGTTCGACTTGGTCCGTGTATCACCCCGGTAAATGCCCATTCTCAAAAGGTAAACATTCCAGTTCTATTCGGTCATCGTATGTGGCCCACATCGCGCCGGGCTTCCCTTCAATCTCGATGTAATAACTTAGGAAGGTGTCGGGACGATTCATCATGCAGTTGTACCCGATGATACGGGCAAACTCCCCTGTTTTTATTAGACGAACAATGGTACCTATTGGGTATTTGGCAAAGGTCATGGCAATGCGATTTAAAGTGTTGCTTTAAGTCGTTGTCTTGCCATAGACAGGGGTGCAATTATAAAATTGTTATCTTCAATTTCAAACACCGTTATGAAACGATCAATTGTAATTATTGCTGTAGTTGTTTTCCTTGTCTGGTTGTCCTATGGCATCATTGCCCCGACCATTGATGGTGTGGGCAAGAGTGGTCAATGGGGTGATACTTTCGGTGCGTTCAGTGCATTGATAAATGGTTTTGCACTTTTGGCAACGGCATTTGCTGGCATCTACATTTTCCGCACTTACCACCAACAGGTAAAAGAAATTGCTGAAAACAGATTGTTCAAAGAGTTAGACAATTTTGCTCAAGATAAAATACAAGTTGGCAAGGGTATGGATGATGTTATAAACTCATTACATACTAGCGTTGAGCAGACCATAAAAAATGAGTATGGAAAGTCAGTCCCTCCAAAAGACAAATTAGTAAGTTGGTATTTTAGCAACTTAGAACTCGAATTTATACGGGATTATAGTATACAAAGCCAGACCCCACGACTAAAACCGTATTACGTAAACTACTTTAAACACATCAACACAATCTGTTATCTATTTATCGACCTCATAGATAACGGACATGCCGATCATTTCAAACATCTTCGCTCCATACTCCTAAGCAGAATGAGTGAAGGTGAATTAAAAATGGTATGTTATTACTACTACTTGTTCTATGATGTGGTTAATTCACGCGATCAGAATTTTACATGTGAGAATCCAGTGAAGATTTCCAAAGTGTTCGAAGACAATCTTCATTTTTCTGATGACTTTTCAAGAAACCTTGATCCTAGGGAAAACCATTTTGACTCTTCACTTAGAAGCTACCGCGCCAAGTACGCAGATTACAGAAAAGACAACCTAAGCCTCGAACAAATCCGTAGGTTGTAGTCGTAGGAAAAACGTTTTATGCCGCTTTCTAAGAAATCATCATTTCAAAAACATAAAATTAAAGATAGTCCGATCTACAGTGTCACTGTTAGGATTGTTGCTATGGATAAGGACTTTCAGAACGTTGTAGCATCCGGAACAGGCGTTGTAGTCGCTCAGAACTTGGTGCTTACAGCGAAGCATGTGTTTGAGGATTTTGCGGTTAAGTTCGGAATAGGTAAAATAAATTCAGCCGGTGTCGCAGAGACGGATGATTTCAACATCTGGGTAATGTTCATGTCAAATCATCCCGGACAGTTGTATCATGTTTACGAGGTCGCTCAGATACACCTAAATCCATATTCTGATCTAGCGTTGTTCCACCTCAATTCATTTGATAAGGCTGGCAAAAATCATAGATATTTTTCATCGCCTCTCTCTCTCGTCATTCCATCAATAGGTGAGAGAGTTACAGCATTTGGTTATCCCAAGTCGAAGGTTGTTGTTCGCCGTGATGAACAGGGTACTTCGCATATTGAAATAAATGACGAACCTTCAATATCAGTTGGCGAAATCAAGGATGTTCATCCTGAGAAACGAGACAATTTTTCAATAACATTTCCGTCAGCCCTGACTAACGCCAGAATGGACGGCGGAATGAGTGGGGGACCAGTGTTTAATGATGAAGGTATGCTTATTGGGCTTGTATGTAGGGGCTATGATTTGGTTGATGATGAAGAACCCATTAGTTACATAGCATTACTTTGGCCGCTGATGGCGACCATCGTTGAACTTAAGGGGGAAAGAATTCCTTTGTATAAGCTGGCTGAGGATGGGATTGTCAAAACCGAAGGTCTAGAACATATTATCATTGACGATAGAGAGGTTGAGAATAGATACGCAATTTCCTACAACAGAGAGGTAACCGCCGTTAAAAAACTTGATCTGCCGCCGATCGGACGAAATGACCCTTGTCCGTGTGGTAGTGGCAAGAAATATAAAAAATGCTGCTCCCCTTGAAATTTCAGTTTTGTTATATTTGTATCTACCCCGAATACTTCGATCACGATGGCTAAAGAAAAAACTACGGAAGCTGCGCCAGCAGCAGAATCTATTCCTCCAACTTGCGGCATTATAATGCCAATTAGTACCATTGACACATGTAGTGAAGCACATTGGTTAGAGGTACGATAAATCATAGATGATTGTATTGTGCGTGCCGGGTTCAGGCCAAATATGGTTAGTGAAGCACAAGAAGTTGGTGTCATACACAAGCGAATTATTCAGAACCTTGCTGAGAATCCTATGGTTGTTTGCGACATCAGTTGTCGGAATGCCAACGTCATGCTGGAACTTGGTATCAGATTGGCCTTCGATAAACCGACAATTATTATTAAAGACAGCGAAACCACCAATCCATTTGACACTACACCAATAGAGTTTTTGAAATATCCTCGTGATCTGCGATTCAAGGCGATTCAGAAGTTTAAGGATGATCTTGTTGCCAAGATCATGGCAACTCATATAGCCGCACAGAAGGATCAGAACTATAGCACATTTCTGAAGCACTTTGGCGAGTTCAAGGTGCCAACAATTCAGACGGTTGCTGCGAGTCCACAGGAAATTAATCAAGACCTGATCCTATCGGAGTTGTCAATGGTAAAACAGATGCTTACTCAATTCATCGTACCGAGCATTGAGCCAGTGTTCATACCTTCAAAGGATTCCGAAAATCCTTACACGATCGACTATTGCATTGGTGGTGCCTACAATAGCAAAAAAACTGGAGACGTTGAACGAGCAGTTGCGTCTATAAAAAAACACAGATTTGTTCAAAATGTAACGGTGAGAGCGAGGGGGACTGATCACACGCATTTGCTTGTTGAAGTATTTTCACCCGACCATAAAATTGAAGCCAATGCACGACGATTACTAAAAATCGCAATCGAGCCATATTTTGTCTATACTAGTGCCGAGGGGTGTCCGAAATATGATATTTGGCCGAAACTTGTGTTTGAATCAATACCCAGAAGAACTTAGAACGGTAGTTCCACTTCCTTTGGTATCTCTGGCTCTGATTCAGGCAGAGCCTCGTTGTTGATAATCATTGAAGCAATACGATCTTCATCGAATATGTTGTGGCTGTAGCTTACACCGAGATCAACACGGTAATACACCGTATCATGATCAGATCGTGCGATCCCTTGATCCGTGGCGATCTTGGTAATAGTGTTATCAGCGTGTAGGACATTCATCTCTTGAAGTTTCTTCTTCAATGCCTTTTCCTTGTGCCCCAAGAGTTTTGCTAGTTTTCGTATTCCAATCATTTCTTGTTGTTTTGGTTAATTTCTTTTACTCGGTGTTGGACATGCTTCCAATACCTCTTAATTTTTAAAATGTTGTAGCCTGTATGGATTGATATTGCTTTCTGGGTAACCTTTGTATTAGTTCTTGACAGTTCCTTTATTGCCCTCCCCATGATTTCAAGGCTTTCTGATACGTCTTTCCTCAAAGTGATACCTTTTCTATGAGTTACATTATCTACTGTGTATATATTACTAGGACTAACTGGTAGAATGAAAGTGATACCTTTTTCAGAGACTGACGGGGTTTGGGCGACTGCCCAAACCCCCTGAAGTAGTCCTTTGGATTTATACAGATAGATAGTCTTAGCTGCAATATCTGATATTTGAGATAGCTTCAAAACTGATACTGCGTTTCCACTTTCCTCAGAGTCGATTTTAATACTCTTATAGGCATCTTCGATGCGTGTGATGTATTTCTTCCTTCTGGTTGAATAATAAAGTTGTTGGCCCCTGAATCGCTTTTCCTGCCTTGGTAGATTGCAATACCTTGACCAGAAAACATTCTTTCCTGTTTCAAGATTGTTGAATAGGATTCTCCCGTTGATCCAACGGGAGAACATGTCATCGACAAGTCTTGTGATTTCTCGTTCTTCCATTGGATCATGGGAGAAGGAAAGTTTATTTAATTCAAGGCAGTATTCCAAGAGTTTGAAATACCGGATAAACGGAGAATTGAATAGGATCGACATGCAAGCAACTCTGATATAGTTTGCTCTGCTACCACGTTTTATCTGGCGTATTTTAAAGTTGATGGTCTCAATGCCATCAACATATACAGGTTCATTTTTGTCATTGTCATGGAAGAATAATTCTGATACCTTGGTTTTGAAGTTCATATACTCGTTGTATTCCGAGAGTAGAAAAAAGCCGTCATCAACTCCGAAGAACTTGTATCGTTTCTTGATCATGGGATACATTTCGAAAACTCTTTTGGCCTTCGACATCTTATCCTGATCTTCCCAAGTCTCAATATCTTGAGGTAATTCTTGTTTGCTTTGGATTTCCAGCCTGTCAAGCGATAGAACTACTTCCAGTGGACTCGATCTATGTCGTAACTCATTATCAGCACTCAATACTGTAAGCTGAGTTACCTTGGCTGCTTGTGGATCAAGCCTACCATCAAAATATGTTGTTGAGAAGTATTTGTATATCGCGGGAAAATGATCAACAGGATTGATATTAATAAAATCCTGTGTGGACTTATCCAGCTTTACTATGATATGAAGACCGGTCTTTGACGGGCTTCTCTATATAGTAGAAACAAATGGAAGTTGCCAGTATTTGTTAATCGTGTCGGCAATCTCGGTTTTATCAAGGTGATCAATATCACCGAAATAGCCTGTAGATTGTTTAAACGAATCGTAGGAAACCTTTGATTTTGAGAATTGAGCATTCCACGAAAAGCAATTGCGTTGGAATACCTTAAAGTCGTTATACTCCTGAGTTCCTTTTGTGTATTGGGGTATCGAAGAGTATCGTATTTCTTCAATTAGATTTTCAAATGTGGATTGTCTTGCAATGATGGGCATTGCAATGGCTTGAATAACGTCAACTGATTGAGATAACATGCGAGTGCTTTCATAATCTTCATGGTAATGTTTATTGCGAGAGTAAAGTAAAAAAGGTATAGGTCAGGGGACTCGCAACCCTGACCCTACCGTTATTTAAAGTAGAAATTATAGTTAAGCCTATCGTTTCTTAATCATACATACTCGGTATGTAGCCGAAAAGTATGGATGATCTAACAAAAATATAGTATATAATTTGAGTTGTCAATAGAGTTTGCAACAACGATTACTCAAATGTTGTGCTGCTTGAATAGCTCGCGTGCCCTTAATATTGTTGCGTCAATGTTGGCATCGGATTGGTCTTTCCATAATTTCTTATCCAGTTCATCCAGTTCGTGAGTGAGTTCCAACTTGTCGGGATCACTATCATGGCTAACTTTTTTTAGGGCCGCCGAAATTCCAAATAATAGTCTGTGCTTGCCGTCGCTTGCATGATCATACACATCGGCATTCGCTAGGCCGAAGGGATCGCCGTAGCGATCACAATGGTCGAAGGCAGTTCTAACTAGGTGTTCATATTCCATTCTCATATCTAACGGGTTTTATTGGTGTCGCTACGAAGATGGCGAATTTCTTGTAATTAAAATATTTTGAAAATATTTTCATTTTTTGGGGGCGGTTGCGTTGATCTCAACTATTTATCGATAAGGGAAATCAGAAACAGCCTATGGGAACAAGAGAGGCAGCGGCGCTAAACATGCTACATGCTAAATGGTTTGGTCAACAACAGATAACACGATACAGACCAATGTTCAACCGATACTCCAAGGTTGATGGAATATTCTTTAGCGGATGCACAGACTGCGTATTCGAATTTAAAATGAGGAACAACCACATTTTTGAATACGACAGTACCACGTTCATAGAAAGAGAGAAATACATCAGCTTACTGGATGCTGCCAGCATCATCGATGGTAAGGCATTATACATCGTCGACTATCCAGAATGCGTTTTGGTCTATGACGTTACCGCGATCAGGAATATTTCGTTTAGAAATCTTAATCTTCCCAACTCGACTTTGCGTGGCAGGACGAAACCGGTACCCAAGTCGATTGCGGACCTGTCGTTGTATGATGCCGATTTCGTAATCAGCAAAACATCCACTGGTTATATACGCAGATCAGCGGAGGCATTGAAGCAATTTATAATTAAGAATAAGAATAACATGATCGTTTCAAATCTTAGTTAGGAATTGCCAAAACAGAAGTATAATCTTCCGATCCCTGAGATCAGGAAGTTGGTAGAATTGGAGGGTTTTAACTGTTCAGGAGATCGCGACGAAGTACGGTGCAGGCTATATGGCTGTTTATACCAAACTTCGGTACCACGGTATCAAGGTTAAGGGGAACAAAGCGGCTAAGGCAAAGGAAAGGCGTATCGTCACTTCGTTAAAGAAAGACAAGGACGGGAAGTACTGGAATGATGTGCAGGAGACTGCGATCCGGGACTACATCGCATCATCATCAATCGATGTTAGGAATGGTATCTATCAGCAGCTTTTACATGCACCTATTTCCAACATGATTAACGCGATATATCAAAAGCACTTTGGTGGTTTTGCTCTGACGGAGAGCCAGCAGAAGGACTTACATGATGATGTTCTGATGCAGGTGTTACTCGGTATCACCAAGTTTAAAGTGAGCAACGGTACAAAGGCATTTAGCTACATTCAAACAATCATTAAAAACAAGATGATAGACGTTTTTGGCAGAATATCTGCTCGGCCTCAAGTGTCTCTTGATGATTACCACGAGCCAGCATATTTATATGAGTTGGAGGTTTCGGACCTAGATAAAATCAAACTTAACGCCATTAAACATATCAGATCGAGACAGACTTGGAATGACCCGTTGCTTGAGTCAATCGCTCGACATGCAATAGAATGTATTGAGACCTACAGTAATTATAATAAATTCTTTCTCACATTTTATGTGATGGTAATGACTGGCTTAACTGTGAAGCAACTTAGATACCAGAGTGGTAACAGAATGCATCTCACAAAGTGCTTCTATTACAAGTACACTTTAGCGGACTATGAGAAGGCAATTGAGGAATACGGTGGCGACATCAATGATATGATTAGCGTCAAGGATGCATTGCTTTTTTTCGAGTATGATGAAGTGAACAAGCAACAGTAGATCGGCAGGGCATATCAGCGATTGTACGAAAAGGAAAAGTATGGTGGTAAGAAGAAGGAATACCAGAGAAAATATAATGCGAAAAAGAAGAAAGAGAGAAAACAGGCTGGTTGCGAGGCTATTTGATATGTTGGACTATCTGTTTAATTATAAGCCATACGCTGGCAAGACGAAGACGGCGAAGATCAAATGAACACTGTCGGTCCGCTAACACAAATATATATGATTGCCACAGCATCGGCGGCGATTGCGTATGAACTTACATTTAGTCCACTCAGACGTTTATTGTTCTTGGATCGGGAGTACCCGCACGTGATCCTGTTCTCGACCTTAAAGGCTTATTGGAGATTGTTTTATCCAATGATGTTCATGGTACTGTTGCCAGCGGTGCTAACCGGAATTCTGCTATGCAGAATTCATATTCATTTGCACAAGCTGGTGAACTGTAAATACTGTCTGGCATTCTGGATCGGTCTGGTTATATATATATCGCTGGCGCTTGATATGAGTACACCATATGCAATTATTACCGGAGGCATTGCCATACTTATGCAGTCCTTTAACAATATATTCAAACGTATTTAAGATTATATGATAGCTGAGATATTATTTGCCACGATACTTGTGGCAGGCTCTGGGGTTACGGTGACAGATTGTGCATGCGAGTTGAATCTACCGGAATGTATCTGTAAACCTACACACGACGAAACGGTAAAACAATTTGATGAATTCTTTACGAGCAATTACAAACTGTTGTTAGGCAAAAGCAATTACTTTTTCAAGCGCTATGGGCGGGACGAAGTGTCGGAGCAGTTGTCCGATGCTTATATAAAGATCAAGAAGCGTATTTCAGAACACGGATACGAGGGGGACAACTTCATGGCCTACACTTACTCGACCCTGTACAATCAGTTCCGACACAAGCAGAACCAGCAAAAGAAATTCCAGATGAGGCATTACGAAGACTTTGAATCTGAACACCTGCAACAAGAAATCCATAGTCCAGTGCGAACACTTCTGGTAAAGTATATTCAGCCAGCAATGTTATGGTTACCACCTTGGAGGCATTACCGTTCTTGGACAAAAAGATCAAGAACAGTGGAATAGTACAATCTGCTGCTGATGGCAGCAGGAACCTCGATCAGGCACAATATGACGATTTCGAACAACACGTGAGAGATAGGGCATTCTTTTACCGTGATCGTCTGGTAACGTATCTCAACGCTAACAAGGCATTGTTTCCCTCATATGGAAATTGTGAGCCAGTAAAGAATAATAGCATTGGTATCTACTTAGGTCCACGTTAAATGAGATCGTTGCACATGTTTAAGGGTGATTTTATTAATACCACGTTCGGTATGGTATTGGCTGTCGTTGTAACAAATCCGGTTAGGTTGCTGGATACTTTTATTGTTGGCTTGGTGGGTGCCATAGGCGCGTACATCGGCAACATGTTAATCAAATGGATCGTGAAAGTTATCTCAGGCAAGCGACAGTGAGCCCGGAACTTGGTATTACGTTTTTGCTTTACTTAAGAAACGTTGAGTTAACCTTATTTTAGTTAGTAGGTAATCGAGAGAGGTGCCGCTGTATTTTATGTGTTTGGTAACTTGCTGTAACGCCTGCGCCAAGTCTTGCTGGTTATGTTCAATTTTTGTCTGAATGGACGTTGTCATTACATGATTCAATTCTGGTACTCGAACTAGCAGTTGTGTTCTGAACTCATGAGGTTGTTTATTGTTATAAAAATGAAGCAGGTGTGCCAATACTTTGGTTAGGTCAAGATTGTATTCGTTTCTTAAAAATATCGGTATTAGGTCGGTGAATTCGTCATACAAAGATTGACAGGTTAGTTTGTTGTTCTGTATTTTTTGAAACAGGTCATTTTTCATTGTCTTGACAAAGATCAGGGCAAATAGCAGAGGGGCAAAGGTGTATTGATCTTCTTTAAATGTACTCAGAATCAGTCGCGATTGTGCAAATATGTTTTCCTGTTGTCTTAACGTTCCCGCATGAGTATCAAACAAGATGTAGGCAGTTTCAAGGAGTGTAGGTGCATCACTGCCAACTTCCGGGTATCGTTGCGCTCTTGACTCTGTAAAGTATTCATCTAAACCAAAATAGCCATATAAGTAGTTGCAAAAATCCCTGTTTGAAGGCTGAGGGATTGAATATTCTAAGTCTATGAATCGTCTTAGGTACTCTTCGGTATTAATATTTGTGCTATTGTAAAATCCGGTCACGGCGCTTGCTAGATGCTTCTTATCAATGGAGAGAACAAAAACTATTCCCGGCACGGAAAAGAAATGCTTTACTTGTTCGAGGACTTCAACGGAATAGTTTGGTCTACAGCGATCCAATTCGTCGACGATAAAAACTAGCGGCTTATTGTTGTTTTTTTCTTTTACAAATTTCTGTAGTTCGACGCGGAACTCTGAGATCGTTTTCTTTTTTGTTGCATACTGCTTCATCTCGTCCTCAAAGATGTCTGTTGCCGCTTTGACGGTGCCACTAATGGCCTCAATGAAAACATCGGAGTCCATATGCTTACTTGCCACAGCTTTTGCTAATGCTGGGAAAACATTTTTCGCAAGAACTGCACCCTTTTTGACCACGGAGTTAAAGGCCCTTGTCTTTGCTATTGGAGCTTTGGAAGGAGGTTTTAGTTCGGACATCAGTGCGATCATGGGATTGCTGTCAAAGTCATTCTCCCACGCGTTAAAGTAAGCGGTCTGGAATCCTTTAGTATGGAGATGCTGTCTCCACATTTTCACAAAGGTGGTTTTCCCTGTACCCCATTCGCTTGTTAATGCTAGTACGAAGCCATCGGCGTAATTTTGAACTATGTCTGTTAGAATATGGGCGTACGGTTCCCTGTTGAGTTTGCAATTTTTGAATGGTTTGTCTTGATCGATTTCCAGTTCTTGATGTTTGATTTTCATACAACATGTATCGTTAGATTGGGGGTGTCGGGAAGTTAGTAATTTTAGTGGAGTTTTAGTCAGGAAAACCGGGTTGGAGGTTGGTGACGGCGCGTTTTATATTGCCTACATGTTTCTGATATGGGGACCACATGTAGTTCATGATGATATTATCATAGCGACATTGATTGCAAATGTCTGCATTTGTCTGTTAGGGTTCTGCTTTAGCATCACTGTGATTTTGCTGTAGGTTTAGAAGGCTATTGTTCGCGAGGGTTTTATCTTCTTTTCATTCACGATGTCCAGTTTGTATTGATGATCGGTGTATAGCTTCGGATTATAGTGTGATTGCGTATCTTTCTTCGGCTTGTGTCCAACGAAGTAATTACGATCCTCCTGTATTACCTTCACTCGCTGAAGGATGGCAATCAAGGTATGACGAGCGAACAGAGATGAAAACAACTCGCTAATAGGATAGAAGCCTTCAACCCATTTCTTGTCGACTTTCTTTTTTCCCCAAATTTGGCGGTCGAGATTCAGTAGTGCTGCAACCTTAACGAGGTTTGTATTGTACTTCATTTCAACGTTCTTGGCTATTTCACCTTTGGTTAAGAATGGAATATTATCATTATGGCGCTTCAATATTTCCTGCAAATAGTGATTGGTTGGATTGTTTATCTTCAACCGTTTTTTAGTCTTGCTTGTTTCATAGGCAAAATAGATACTTCCGTATCCGTCATCTTTCTTGACTATGTTGGTATCATTGAATTCGTTTATCCGCAGACCTCCAACCATCGTTTGAAATATAAACTGGTCGCGAGTTAAAGCTAACTCACTATCATCAATCTTGGCATAGAATAATTTATCTAATTCCGGTTTGCTCAACGCATAATCTTCACGTGGATTTTCGTTGTGCTCTTTTAACTCTTCTTCTTCTACCAGTTTGTTGAACTTGGTTTTTATTTCGAATGATGGCAGATACTTGGCATCCATCAAGGCACGTGCGACACGCGTGATTTGCTTGAAGTATTTGTTTTTGGTTGCCGTTAATACAGGATGTATGGGAGAGTTTTTAAAGATGTCTGGATCAAAATTCAAAGGGTCTTTGACTTGCCTTGTGTCTACCCAGCCGGTTTTATACATGAAATCGAGAAAGTTGGCAATCCAGTTGTCATTGAAATCACTTACGTTCTTTGATGGGTTTGCCAGTGTCTTGTATTGAAGCATTCTTAAAACAATGCTGGTCCCACTGTTGGCAATGGGTTTTTTAGTGTCTGGGTTGGGGTACCAAGTTGCTCCGAATACTTCAAAGATGTCGTTCTTGTCGAATATCTTCTTCTTGTATATTTCTTCCGTTGGCTTGTCCTTACGTTGCTCGCGGGCAACATAGGTTTCGACGAATTCTTCTTTCTCGTAGGTCACACGTTCTCCCTCTATGATAGACTCATTGTCTCGCTGATACTTATAAAACTTCTTGGTAGCGACGCTTTCTATTGCTTTCAATTCTTTGAGTGATTCGTCGTATAGCTTGGTTCGAAACGTAGCGTGATTTAGCGTTGTGGCGCTGTTGTAGGCTGCATCCCCAATTGCAACTGCCTTATGTAGCATTTCAAAAAGGAAACGGTTAAAAGCCATTAGAAGACCGTTCGTCATGGTGCCTGATCTTATCGCGTTCTGATCAGCATTGAATTCACCTTCGGTGAACCGCCAAGTTCGACCTTGGTAGATCACAGGTGTGTCTACTTTAACGACTGGATTTGATCGTACAGCCAGTCGTATCTTCAACTGGTATTTGTCCGATGGCCGGTTTTTTAGCAGGTAGAGGTTGGCTGATGAATGTTCGCCTTGGATGGTTGAATCTTTATATGCCCTTCCCATGATATGTGATAGTTCGAGTCCGTTGTATCACTCAAATGTATCACTTAATGTATCACTTAACAACCGGCTAATTGGACTAAAACCGCTAAAATGACTTTAAAATGGCATTTGTCGCCTTGTTTACGAGTCCCTTCCGGACCGCCAGACGTTTTGTAATGCGCACTAAATAAGCCACTTACGAGTGGCTTTTTTATTTCACGTACAACTTTGCCTACATTTTGTTGCTGCTATCAACTGCCGGTTTCTCCGAACTTTCTTCGAATGACCATTCTTATTAAATTGAGTATGTATTCGCCCCGTTGTTGAAGCGCCTTTGTGTTGTGTGAAAGCTTGGAGAAATTGGGAAACGGCTTTCAACGGGTTCACGATTTTAGAAATGCCGATACCCGATTTTGATCACAACCATGTCCTACCGCCACACGTTGGTGATCCAAGACTGCCGAACGACTTTTCACCTTATCCATGTTCGACGCTGGAATTCTGTCAGCGATTTGGAACTTCGCGATCTAATTGTCATCCTCCATAACTACTTACGATTTCGGGATCGAATGACAAACTCTGGCGTCGTAAGTGGATTCCAATGGATCGATGGAAGTTTCGTACGAGACGCTTTTCCTCACAGGAAACAGAAAAGTTCAGTATGAATTGCTGTCTATACGTGAATCGTAGAGTGTCGTTATCCGCTAGAATTTTTGAGGCGCATTGATGATTTTGTCAATGACCTTTTCTGATCTTACCTGCGTCCAAAGCATGGCAATGACAATCAGTAGGGCCGCGACCAATATGACCCAGATCAATCGGATCGTGTCGGTCGCTGACTTGCCAAGTGTACTAACAATGCAGACAGACCACTTATGAACGGGCCGGAAATGCCTTGAATAGTATCACCAATTTCTCCGGTATCACTATAGTCTGGAAGTAGTGACGTTTGCGTATAGAGGAAAGGAAGCACAATTATGATCAGTAGGATGACGGCGACAATGCTAACAATTTCGAAAGTCCGTGACATATTCGGTAATGGGGTTTGTTGCTTGAAGATTGCGAGAGAAAGTCCGGTCTAAAATGGCCGAAAAGTTGAAGCTTTCATTTGCTGACGAGGTAAAAACAAACCAAAAGCGCGGTTTCGGGAAGGGCCCCGGCACTATCGACGTCCCCTGCGGTTTCGGAGGGAAGTGTTGACCAAACATTAGGGTATTCTGTTGCGTGGCCTTATTGGCAGTGACTTTTTCGCATGTTTCTGATTATAATCGCAAATAGCCACCATGATACGTTACACGTATTATCTTTTTCTTTGTCTAATTTCCTGCAATAGTTTGCCGGAGTCAGAACGGCTTGCTAATGAGTATTGCGACTGCATGATTGAACACAATGCGGTGAATGACTTCAATGCGGCTGAAAAGTTCTGCATTGATGATTTGATGACAAACAGATACATGCGAATTGAATTGATTGATATGAGGGATCGGGCATTGGACAAAAAGCTTTCAGATCAGACCCGTGATAGCACTTTGCAGTTCGTTGATTCATTCACTTCATATGTCGAAAGTAATTGCTGTAAAGAGATTGGACTATGCGATGCTGATTCTACGGTTTCAGGCAGCGTTGGAAAAAGTAACTGAGTTTTTCCATTTTGTTTAAGGTTTATGTTTTTTATGATACCAATTCACGAATGATCCGAAATCCCGCGCAACGAAGTACACGCCGCCGCTTGATTCGATTGCCTGTTTTGTCTTGTGCTGTTCTGCGCCATTCGGTCGCGGCCTATCTTAACTTCAATGCTGATATGCCGGCCGTTGATGACCGCACGAATGTCCGCCGTACCTTTGCGCGTTGTGTCCTTGATTCATTCACCGGCTATCGCCCTGGTGTGCCACAATACATCGACATACGTTCCGGTTGGCGTCTACCTGCGCATCGTGTTGATGCGAGTGGCCCAATGGCTGTGCAATTCAAGCCAACGCGTGATGCTTGCCGTTAGTCCGTTCGCTGTGCGATCGTTGAACAGGCGCGGCGCAATTATGCGGCAACGGTACCTGCTAGTGATCATTATAATGATTCAGAGACGGTGCCGAAGGCTTTCGTGACGATTATGTTCTTTGATAAGGACTATAACCTTATTGATGCGGCGTGGGAGCAGGTAGGAACACCAGGCGTGCAAACGAGTGCCACGGTTAAACAGCCACCGCATGACGTGATGACGGTGACCGCGAAGGCACCGGAGGCTGGATTTGCCTATGTGTTTGTGAGCAATGAGCATCCGTTCTATTTGGATCTATACTTTGATGATGTTACAGTGAGTCATACGCCGTCGCCAATTGTCGGTGTTTCGGATTGTTTTCCGTTCGGATTGTCATACAATTCTGGAGAAAGGGCAGGTGCGCTTGAGCAGAAGTACATGTATAACGGTAAAGAGCTTCAGGACGAGATGGCGCTGAACTGGTATGACTATGGCGCGAGAATGTATATGCCCGAGATCGGACGATGGGGTGTAGTCGATCCGCTGGCAGAAAAATCGAGAAGATGGTCGCCATTTGTTTTTGCTTATAATAACCCAATTAGATTTGTTGACCTGGACGGTAGGCAGGCTGATGACTTTGGAAGTGTAACGTTTCAGGGTATGCCGGAGTTGGAGATGGAGGTTTTGTTACGGGTACAACTATGGGAACGGAGTCAAAATCAACGTCAGTATCTGCTAAAACATTTGGTAAGGCATGGTCAGAGCACTTTCATACGGCACATAAAAATGGGGCGTCCAAAAACCTTCAAAAGGACTTTGCCAGCTTTTCTAAGAATTTCGTGCAAGCAAACCCTGGCGGCCCTGGAGCTGTTTTCTCCAATATGGACGATGCCGCACTTGATTGGGGGTTGAAATATAACGATAACTCCATAGTGAACAAGGCGGAATACAATTCCAGATATACGAGACCGGTGGAGGGCATGCGTACACTAAGCCGCGGGTGGGGAATGCAATTAGTTCTTACAGGAGTCGTTCTGGGATTGGAAAGAAGGATGTTGGTGAAATACATTCGCACGCAAACTATGCAGGTACCTCGGTTGATAGCTTCTCACCCGACGATATTGATGGGTACAAAGAGCAAGGGCCGGGGTGGACAGCATACTTGACAACTCCTATGGGGGCTCCCTACAATTGCCAAGTGATCCAGAGTCGACCGGGTTTGGCCGCTATAACTCAATTGATCCGACAACGGGACCTAAGGGACGAACCAACATTTCAATTAAGTGATTGGTTTAAATTGCTATGGCCGAATGATAACTCACAATAACATGCTTAAGAAGAAAATCTTAGTCACTTTTGCGGTTGTAATGATCGCGCTTACAGTCTATTGGAACTATCCGAAACATTCTTCAACAATTGTCTTTCGAGATCCGCTAACTTGCGGGATGGTGTCAACTGAGGAGACCGCTTGTAGCATAGCAGAAGCTGTATGGTTACAAACTTATGGAGATATCATATATCATAGTACTCCCTTTGTTGCCACCTTGAAAGACTCGGTTTGGATTGTTAAAGGTACATTACATGCAGAGCGTGGGGGAACTCCATATATGGAGCTTTCGAAAAAGGATGGAAGAATATTGAAAGTCGTCCACTACAAATAATTGGTGCCTCATATCATTTCAACGAAATGCTTTTTTTGTTATTGGATTCGCTGCAAAAATTATCAAGGTCGCAGGGACTGGCAGGCCAGTGTCAGTAAATGACTATTTCGGAGGATTTTTATTTTCTACCGACTGTTGTAATCACACCATCACAGGACGTTGGAGCGGCGTCCTCATTAGTCATGGGATCGATGTATGTTTGGACTACCTGGTGCCGTGGTGGGAGGGTCGGCTACGTCCCTCGAATACATTTATGATGGCATCGTTTGGTTTGGTTAAATTTGATTCCTATGTCTAGGTCAATTTCTTTGCCCAGTATGTCAGGCATGGCATTTTGAAGCTTGATCCGATTGTATCGATACAATCGTGAAAGTTTCAGCATGGTGTTGTTTGTTGCCCAATTCTTCTTTGTGAGTATCGCTGAAAATAGTATGGAACGTTAGCCATGTGAGTGTCAGATATAGTGCTTGAAAGCTATGAACTTTGTATTAAGGAATGAACCCAGACACCACAAATCGTCTATTCGCCGGGTTAAGGGTTGGTATTGTGGCACTCCCATACCGTTGCAATCTATCGCCTGGCTTTGTGTTTTTAGCAAAGTCATTAAGTTCAGCCTTACTGGAAAAGTTGAGTTCTATTAAACTATTAAATGTTTCCATAAGCAATGCCATGAGGTAGAGAAAGTCATTCCTTTCGACGCTCAACTTCTCGTCTCCATGAACAATTTCGCTTCTCAATTGATAGAGATGTTTTGTCATTTGGTAAATTTGTATCCCCTCAGCTTCGTTGTCCGCATTTAGCATGGCACACGTTGAGGCAATAGTTTCTTTAATCTTCTTTGTGGTGCTTGTTAATGACTCCAACGAAATCATCAGCGAAACGAAAGCCATTGGGATGTTTGATAAAGTGTATGCAACAGAATAGCTATTAACAAATAGACGAAATGGAAATCCATTTAACAACATTTCCAAACGCCGTTGTAAACCTGCATTGAATGTGTCAATGTCGATATTCGGTAACTTAAATGGCATTATGTAACCAAATTGCCTTGCATAGTGCGGTGTATATCGATGGTCGCTAGTCATGTATCCCTCACTGTAGCACCCTTGCTTAAATTCATGCAGACGGATGATGCAATGAAGGCCAAAGTAAGAAGGACAAATTAGATTCAGGCAATAATAGACCTCTAAAAGGGTGTCTGTAGTAACCTCAATATCTTTGTTAATGGGTATCAGAATATATTCACCGACTGCATTGTTGGAAACTTCATCTTTCAGCATCGTATTTCGGTAGCTATGTAGTTCATTATGTGCTGGTGATGTGAATCCATATAAAACATCAATTTCGTTGCTGAATGATTGAGACTCAGCCGAGATGAAACGCATGTTCAGAAATCCCAAATCAATTCTTAGTAAATCGTCGCCGCCGTCTTTGAAAAGTGCTATTTGCTGATTTGCCATCGGTTAAACTGGTGCGGTTTTGAAGATGAAATATAGCAACTTTGTGTTTCAAAGGGGTATTTATATGTACGAGAATCCTTCACTATCCGACTACCTACACAAGACCAATAGGTACGATTTGCAGACCCTGCTCCGTGAGGATGAAAATCCGTAGCTACCACATTCGATGTTGAAGTCAAGGCTCAGGAATTTACTGTAAGAGGTTTGAAGAATATTGCCGTTGTAGTCCAGAAGGCTACTAGGATTCGCCGGGCGGTCGTCTAAACTTTGGACCGAGCGAAATCAGTCGCGGAGATCTTGACGGAGTCGGGTCGAATCGTTGGCGGCTTCGCGCATGCAACGATTTCTTGAAGGATGTTTGTTGCATGGAAACTGGGGTGCCTTGATCCGAATCTCTATTAACGAGGAATTTGAGAGGGTGACAGGTCATAAATTGTTGACTAGTGGAAATGAAACCGACAGAATACTGCGGTACTTAAAATTGAGAATGGCTGTTTGATTCGTATCTATGTTAACAGCCATTATGAATGTTCCTATTGTCAAACACAGTCTTCCAGAATCTTGCCTTGACAACGAAGAAATTGACCTTAATACGTAACCATCTAGGAATTTAGGTTCTGCAATATGTTATTTTGACATCCGAATTCCAGGATTGGGAACGGTCCGGACGCTCTCTGAATGTGGGTTTCACATAGTTCATCCTTTGCAATGGCAAGATTGAAAATTGACAGCCTCCTTTGGACTTTATTTTGTCAGGAATTCCTGATTGTGTACGTCTGCAGACATGTGGAGATTTGATTTAATTCAGATTGAACACGCATGGAGCGCAGGGAAATGCTATCGAACAATGAAATATTTTCTTTCATTCGTTTGCAGATGATCATAAAGATTTGCGTTATTTATTAAACAAAGTTGTATAGCGATAGCGTTGTTTGAGGAGTTTTGAGCATTCAAAATTTGTAAAATACCCAAGAATTAGAGGACAGAGGCAGAAACTCTGTGCGCTCTATATAGATCTTTCTAATTGCACATTAAATTATCAGCAAGTATGGTTGCGTCGTGCGCTTCGCCATACTACGGGAATAGTATTGATAATCCTCTGGGAATTCAAATAGTATAGCAAAACCACTTTCTGTTTAATAATGATCCGATGCCATCAGGCGTCGATCGGGAAATGTATTGCCTTATTCGTCGGGACTAAACGTGTTATTTAAGACTTATGTTATCCTTGATTACAAGGACATATTGCCGCGCATTTATGCTTGCTGTCGTTCCTGTTGTGCTGGTGATAAACTCCAGCAACGGCCAGGTCGCAATTGACAGCATTTCATCCAAGACCATACCACTACGAGCAGTAGTCGCTTTAGATTCAATTAAAGCTTCCTGGTTGTCGGAATATGAATCGCTGAATGCAGAATGCGATTCTGTGATTAGTAATTCAGCACAAAAGTTAAATGTGGTCCGGCAAAACATAGCTACGCTCAACGCTGCATTCGATAGTAGCAAGTTCGCTCAACGCATTGATAGTATACTGCGGTGGAAAGATGAAAAGCTCAAGAGGTTAACAAAAAAGTCTGACTCAATTCAGCAAGCTGTGAAGAGTAAGCTCGATAGACTTCCCTTGCCTCCCGAACTGCGAGCGAAGGCAGATCAAGTTGTCAATGATGTCAATCGCCTCAGTGCGCGACTGAATCAGAGTCTGCAAAGTGGTATTCGCGGAGCTACTCTCAAGCTGGCTCCGGATGTGTCGCAGTCTCTTCAAAGCATTACTGATGTTGGATCAGGCGTGATGGATTTAGTCAAAGAAGGCGACCCGACAAACCTTTCGGACATTGGAATGAATGGCTTGGCAAAACTTGAGCAAGTTAAAGGGATAGAAAGGGTTACACACGCGACTGAGGGAGGTTCGGAGGGATTGTCCACTGCTGCGCAGGAACAACTCTCCAGCACGTCATTGTTAAACGGCGTGCAAGAGCAGATTTCTAAGGGCAGTCAATTAAACTCGATGCTGAGCAGGGCCGGCGATGAGGAGGCCGTCAAACAACAATTACTGCAACAGGCGCAAGAGCAGGCGATGGATCATTTCAAGGATCATGCGGACAAATTGAGTAAGGCGATGGCGGCCATTGGAAAGCATAAAGCACGTATTCCAAGTGTCACCAGCTTAAATGATATACCCAGGCGAACGCCAAATGAAATGAAGGGCAAGCCCTTTATTGAACGACTGGTTCCGGGCGTTGCTTTCCAACTGCTAAAGAAGGATAAACTGGTGAGCGTAGACTTTAATTTCTATGCAGGTTATCGTTTTACGAAGAGATTGACGGCCGGAGCGGGGTGGAATGAGCGTGTCGGATTCAACACAAAGACTCTTGCACTGGCCCCGGGTGATGTTCGAATCTATGGGCCACGAATGTTTTCTTCTTATAAGTTATCGCGCGGGTTTGAACCACGTGTTGAAGTAGAGATGATGAATACGTTCATCCCGCTCTACATCCGAAATCCACACATAGATCCCGGGTCAAGAAGATGGGTGTGGGGAGCCTTTGTTGGAATGGCGAAGACTTACAACATCACGAAGCGCCTGCGAGGGACAGCGACTATCATGCTACGGCTATTCGATCCGAACCGAACCAGTCCCTATCCGGATGTAATTAATGCCCGCTTTGGAGTTGAATTACCCATTAAAAAAAGAGATCGTCAGAAAGCCCCCTGACGTATGTGTTAGTCGCTATACCCCTATACAAGAACCTTAAGCTTAACTTATGAAAGCAAAGTTGTCCCTATGCAGTTTTATACTCTGTTTCTTGCTCGCTGTATCAGGCCAGGCGCAGCAAGCGCTTATTAACAAGATGATTCCACAGCCTGTCCCCAAATCTCCCAATTCGGCGGCGATTGATAAGTACGGGGATTATCAGGTGAGCCATTATACGGGATTGCCGGCCATCTCTATTCCTCTTTTTGAAGCGAAGAGCGGACCTCTGTCCTTTCCCGTCACCTTGAACTATCACGCGGCGGGTCACCGGCCAATGGATATAGCGAGTTGGGTAGGACTGGGCTGGAGTTTGAACGGCAGTCAAGTCACGCGATCGGTCAATGGCACGCCGGACGAGTATCACTACTTCACTCATCCACTAAACCCGAGTCCGTCCAACTGCACCAGCTTTTACTATTTGAAGGGGTTAGCAGAAGGGGGAGCTGATGCCGAACCGGATATTTATAGCTATTCCTATCCTGGAGGTGGAGGGAAGTTCATGTTCGTGAATACGGGTACTTACGTGAACATATCCACTACGGCGCCTAGAGGGCCCGCGTACCTGTTTCCGTATGCTCCGATAGTGGTAAGCCGTATATCAGATTTGAAACTTGAAATCAAAGACGAAAAGGGAGTTACGTACCGCTTTGGTCAGAATTATGCGGGAACTCAGGCTTCCACGGAAGCCACGAATGCACTTAACGGTGGAAATCCCAGTCTTACCGCCATAACCTCATGGAATTTAATGACGATGGCGGCGCCTAATTCGAGTGACAGTATAACGTTCAATTATCAGGCTTTGGGAACGGCAAATAGGACTGATGTAACTCACACATGGTTGGTCACAGATCAGAGAAACATTACTACGGGCGGCACCGCGCCGCCTGACACCCATAACGCCATTTATACAACCTCGACTACCTCCAGCTCCGTAGATCAGAAAGCATTGAAGGAAATCTTTTTTGACAATGGAAAAATAGAATTCATAGTATCAGCAGCGGCACGCACAGATGGAACTCAATTGAAGTTTCTTGAGAAAATTGTTGTCAGTGAATTATTTAATGGAGTTTACACGACGAAGAAAACCATTGACTTCATTTATTCATATTTCACTAAGAGCGGCGGAACAAACGCACAACTGAAACTAGACGAGGTACAAATACAAGATAATACAGGTGCGAACGTCCAACGGTATACGTTTACATATCACACGAATTCATTTTCCTGGAGTCCGACAAGCTTTCAGAACGCCCGCGATCTTTGGGGCTTCTTTAACGGTGCAACCGGCAACACCGATCTGGTGCTGCGTCGAAGCGTACCTTTCCAATACTCAAACGTAACGGCGCCGGGGTCAGTGCCAATCGGTGGCGGCGTCAATCGAAGCGTGAACCCAGCCTATTCTAAGGAGGGTGTTCTTCAACGGATAAATTTTCCAACCGGAGGTTATACTGAATTCGATTACGAAAATCACAAGTATCTGAATGATGATGACGTTGTAACACTCGCCGGCGGCCTTCGCGTAACGAAAATTACTTCGAAAGATTCTCCAAATGGAATTTCGCTAATAAAAACATACAAATACGGTATCGCGGAATCTGGTGTAGGTAAAGCCCTTTTTAGTTCAAATCAACTCAACTACCAGGGGGAGCAGTTGGTATACGCGCCATATTGTGACGGCGTAAATCCTCCAAGTGTGCGATATAGGATACGCAGTTATCACTCCACGTTTTTTAATGTGGAGGAGTCATCGCCAGTCGTCTATCTCCAGGTCACTGAATACGATGGCGACTATGCCGGGACCACAAACGGAAAAACTGAATATGAGTATGACGGCGGCCAATTAATAGTGCGCGATATGGAGCAGGTAGTCCCTCCGTCGACAAAATCATTTCGACACTCCAATGCCTGGCAAAGAGGAAAACTAAGCAAAAAGACAATTTATGTTGGTGCCGCCAAGGTGCAGAAGGAAACAACGCAGTACAACACATTTCATGCTACGGAAGGAAAATTGGTCGGCATTGGGACATACACTTTTAAAACGGGAGCATTCCAGTGTGCCGAGGGTCCGTTCTGTCCCAATGAACTTAATGAACCGGTTGACCAAAATTTATACAGGAGCGCACTATACTTCCAGAATAGTGGTGTCCTTCTTCCAACTGTGACGACACGCGTTGTGTACGGAACGGCTTCGGATTCCGTAGCTGTGACATCTACTTCCGCATATGATCCTGACAAGCTTGTGGTTCTTGAGAACACGGAGACCAGGAGTAATACTGCACAGGAAACTGTCGTAGTCAACAGGTATCCATTTCAGTTCGCCGCCAATGTTAATGCAACTTCCACGGGTAATGCCAAAGGGATCTATATGCTAAACAGCAAGAATGTCCTGGGCACTCCCATGGAGACCTATACTTATCTGCAAGGTTCAGGCACGACCCAAAGAGTGACATCCGCCGTGCTAAGCACTTTTCGGCAAAATGCAAACAACGCAAAACATGTTGTCGCCGATCAGGTTTTTTTGTTCGAAAGTGCGCAGCCACTCGCGAAGATCTCGTTCGTCCCAATGACCGTCAACGGCACCGGCGTTAGCAAGGATAGCAGATACGCGTTGCGGTTGAACTTCAGCGAATACAACACGAACTCT
Source organism: Chryseolinea sp. (assembly GCA_035489615.1). Lineage (GTDB taxonomy): Bacteria > Bacteroidota > Bacteroidia > Cytophagales > Cyclobacteriaceae > Chryseolinea. Next base: position 3,982 of record DATHKA010000023.1, on the reverse strand, counting down.
CAAGTTACGCAGTTCGCAAAGGCTAATGATATTGCCAACTCCTTTCAATACGGCTACGGCAGCAAGCTGCCGGTAGCGGAGATAAAGAATGCCGCCGCGAACGAATTCAAACTTGAAGGTTTCGAAGATAGTTCTGTCGCGGGGGTTGTTACAGATCTCACACAGGCGCAAACGCAGACCGGACGAAAGTATTTTAACGGTGATTACACGATAAGCTTCACCAGGCCCAACAGCAGGGACTATGTCGTTGAGTATTACTATTTCTCATCTCCGAACTGGGTATTTATCAGCAAGCCCTATACCGGTACAAGCATGGCGCTTACGGAAGGAACCAGAATAGACAATATCCGTATTCGGCCTGTTGATGCCCCATTGACATCCTATACATACGATCCCCTCTATGGAATTTCGTCCATTACCGATCCCAATTGTGTGACCACGTACTATGGCTATGACACATTTGGCCGATTACAAATCGTTAAGGACCATAAGAATAGTGCCGTTTCCACATACAACTACCACTACTATAAGCAATAGCCATGAAGACATTATTATACGCCGTCTCCGCTGTGATATTCTCCCTGTCCGCTGCGACCAATATCAGTGCGCAGGCGCAATCTGTAGCCTCGAAGGACTTAACCTGGCAATCAAGCGAACTGACTGATAAGAGTAACAGTAAAAGACTGCAGCAACCCCATAGGCTGGAAATACATAAAAAAAGTTATATGGAGCTGCATCGCGGTTCAGAACAGACACTGCGCTTTGATATTAATTCTGTCAGCGGGAACTGGATGGATGAAAAGGCAGATGGATCATTGATTTACAATGTGACTTGGTCAAATAGTGTGCCTGGTGTGGTTACGGTTACCAGATCAGGTACTGCGATAACGGCTCATATTGATTTCACGGAGACCAATAAGAACGGATTGCACATAGAACTGATAGTGACGGCACAATAACCAGTTAGGCGCATTTTATGAAACTTTCACTAATAACTCTCCTTGTTGCATCAGCGACATTTTTCTCCGCCATGGGTCAGATAAGTGGCTCAACAAACGTCAATGCCGGTGGAACCTATGTGTATACCTACAATCAAAGTGCGTTGGTCTCGCCCTATTGGCAAGTGAACGGAGGAACCAAGTTAAGCGAGACATACAACTACGCCAATTACACGGTGACGATACAGTGGGGGCCTGGACCTACAGGGGCAATAGCGCTAATGAACAGCGGTATGCCTGCTGCAACGTTAAATGTTACTGTGAATCAGGTTATGACAGCCCCTACACTAACCATCAATCAAATCACCAATTCCTCTTTTTGGGCGTCATGGTCAGCGGTTCCGGGGGCTACGCATTATTATATTGATGTATCCACGAATAGCTCGTTCAGTAGTTTTGTTTCGGGATACAACGGAAGCCCAGTTTATGAAAATGTTTCAACGCAAGTTACAGGATTGACTGATAACACGCCCTATTGGTGCAGGGTGCGTGCTGTAAACTCAACGCTGGCCGTAGGGCCCAATTCCAATGTGGTAATGGTGGGAACCGCTACGGTTTCGCCGGTGGCCTCAGCCGCCACGTCAGTTACAACCACGAGTTTCATCGCTAATTGGGCGGCACCGTCTGGGGCGACGAGCTACCAGTTAGAGATAGCGTTGAATGCCAACTTTTACAACTTTGAGACAGGCTATCAACTGATTAACACATCCACTACGTCGGCAAGTGTTACCGGTTTGAGTAATGGTACGATATATTACTACCGCGTCCGTGCCGTAAATTCTTACTCGTCAGTCAGCGCGAATTCAAACGTCGTGAACAAGGTAACTCAACCTGCCACACCCGTTATAAGCGCGACCTCCGCAATTACCGCTTCATCGTTTACCGCTAATTGGAATGCAGTCCTTGGCGCAACAGACTACCGCCTGGATGTCGCGACTGATCCAAGCATTACGCAATATCACCCCAATTACATCAACGCGTTCATTTCGGGTCCGTCGGCTAATGTCACAAGCCTTTTGCCGGGGACCATTTATTACTTTCAGGTTCGTTCTGCAAATTCCAGTGGATCATCGGGGATAAATTCCACCCCGACGGCAGTCCAGACGCTACCTGCATCACCGGTTGCTACAGCCGCCACCACCGTAACCACGTCAAGCTTTACGGCAAATTGGTTATCAGTCGTCAGTGCTACTGGCTATTATATAGATATCTGTGCAGTAAGTGATTTCTCTTCAAATGTAAATACCCAGTATACGACTAATACCAGCTATTTCGACACCGTAAATCCAGGAACGAATTACTATTATCGTGTGCGCGCTGCAAATGCCTCTGGCCAGTCAGCAAACTCAAACACCATTTCATTAATAAGCCTTCCTGTCGCGCCGGTTTTTTCAGCAACGTCAAGCATCACCACCTCATCGTTAACCCTTAATTGGGCAGCAGTGACCGGTGCTGCTTCTTATCGCTTGGACATTTCTGCCAATAGTGGGTTCTCAAGTTTTGTATCTGGTTATAACAATTTGAGCGTTACAGGTCTCAGCAGGGCGGTTACGACACTTACAGCCGGCACAACTTACTACTGCCGGCTTCGTGCCGTCAATGCTTCGGGCACGTCGGTCAATTCATCGTCTATTACCGTCATCTACCTGCCGCCTGTCCCGACGCTCCTGGCACCAAATGCCATAACAAGCAGTTCATTTACGGCGCGTTGGAACGCTGCAACGGGAGCGGCAAGCTATCGGCTGGATGTGTCTAACGTGAGCAACTTTGCAACATTTGTAACCGGATACAACAATCTTACGGTCGCGGCCACGTCAGCTGTTATTTCCGGACAGCCGATGAACGTTAATTATTACTACCGTGTGCGGGCCGTTAATGCGGCGGGAACTACGATCAGCTCGGCTGTCATCACACTGGATCTGGATCATAACTATGTCCGCCAGACTACGGTGTTGAAAGCGGGGCTCACTACGGTCGCTGCAGTTGATGCCGCGTCCATAACCGACAAGATCGTTTCAACAGAATTCTATGATGGACTTGGTCGCCCTGTTCAGACGGTGACGCGACAGGCATCGTCATCGGGACTTGACATGGTTCAGGCACGCATTTATGATCAGTTCGGCCGCGAAGCAACCAAATACCTTCCTTACGCGGATGGCATCAGCGGATGGTATAAGGAGAATGCGCTCAAAGATCCAACGACAGGAGTTTATACCGAAGGAAAGCAGTACCAGTTCTATCAAACCGGGGGACTCCTTCCCACCGATACCGTTCCGTTGTCCAGGACACGTTTTGAGTCCAGTCCTTTAAATCGGCCAGTCGAGCTAGGTGCCCCTGGAGCTACATGGAAGCCTGATGCTACGGATAGCTACACGTCGGCAGACAAGACCGCTAAAAAAGCCTATCAGGTCGTCAATTCCGCAACCGAAGTACGGCTGTTTACTTTCGTATACCCGGCAGCCGGATCAACGGAGCGCCTGGGCATTGTGAATGGGGGTACCAGCGGTGCGCCAACTTACTATCCAGCAAACAAGCTCTACCGCAACCGTACCAAGGATGAAAATGGCAGTGAAGTCATTGATTATGCCGATGATCAGGGTCGTACCATACTTCGTCGTGTTCAGTTTGCGGCCAGCCCTTCTGGAATCAACGATACCGACTATGCCAGTACTTACTATATCTATGATGATTTTGGAAACCTGACCTGCGTGTTGCCGCCTGAAGCGACAAAAGCGCTTGCGACCGGATACTTGAACCAAACCGATGCGAACAAAGAGGTCTTTCTGAGGCGCTGGGCGTTTCGATACCGCTACGATGAACGGGGCAGGATGATCAGGAAGCAGGTTCCGGGTGCAGGACAGGTCATCATGGTGTATGATAACCTGGATCGGCTGGTTCTGACTCAGGACAGTGTGCAGCGGGCGAAGAGTACCAGGGAATGGATCTTCACCAGGTACGACGCGCTGGGGAGGCCGGTGCTGACT
>DATHKA010000022.1:0-14084 GCA_035489615.1 Chryseolinea sp. | reverse complement strand
GTTTGTTTGGTTCGTCATGAATCGCATAGTGCTACCGTTGTCCAATACACCGGCGATACCGTTCACCATTCGGGGCGCACTCATCAGTGCGGCTGTGCTGATTGTGGCCATCGGTATGCCACTGTCATTCATGGCACGACGTTACGTACCCGCGAAATAACGCGGGCGAATCATCTCGCCCCCGGTGGCAAGTCACTGCTAAAGCCGCTCCCGTGAAGCAAATCAACGCCCTTATCTATAGCCAACACCCCGGGATTCGTTTTCTGCGTCACCTGTTGTTTTGGCTCGCCGATGTCTTCAACTGGATGCTGGTAGCGATCACCGCTGGCGCGCCGCGCGGTGAGATCTACACATTCTTGCTGTCGCTCCCGGTCTGTATGGCGGCGACGTACTTCATATTGTATTACCTGATGCCGCGATTCTCCGGCGCGGCGTTGTTCGGATATATCGTGGCTACAATCCTCGTGCTTGGCGCATTCCTCCGCGTTTACAAAATTTTTTTCGCTTATCCAATTACGAGCCTGGCGTTTCCCGCCGATTATCGGCACTGGAGTCTGGGGTTGCTCATCCGGGAAATCTTTACCTGGATGGGTGTGGTCTGTATGGCTATTATCGTTAAACTGGTAAAGAACAAGACCGATCTGCAAGAACGCAATGAACGACTGATTGCCGAAAAACGCCAGGCCGAATTGAACTTCCTGAAAGCACAAATGCACCCGCATTTCCTGTTCAACACGCTCAACACACTTTATTCTGAAACGCTGAAGCATCCGGGTCGTGAACAGGAAATCGTTCTGAATCTGGCCTCTCTGTTGCGCTTCACACTCGAAGAATGCAATAAGCCGGATATTCCCCTGGGGCGCGAGATCGACGTGATCAAGCACTATATCGAACTGGAAAAAATGCGCCACAATTCCCGACTTAATGTATCCTTGACCACTCCCCATGAGGCGCTTTCGCAACGAATCTCGCCGTTGATTTTCTTACCTTTTGTGGAAAACAGTTTCAAGCATGCGCTGCGCAACGTCAGGGGTACTGTCCAGATAGTCATTAATATTCAGACGTCTGGCAATCGCGCCATGTTAATGGTGGAAAACGATCACGTATCAGGTAACGGCAATGGTCAGGGAACTGGAATCGGCAACATTCGGCGACAACTTGAATTGTTGTATGATGACAACTATACATTACAAATATCCGATGCGGACAACAAGTACCGAGTATCCTTATCAATACCTGTTAAAACATAGCGATGGAAAAGGTCAACTGCGTAATTATCGAAGATGAAAAGCCGGCGCAGGAAATTCTCCGCACGTTCGTCGGCAAGACAGACTGGCTATCGCTGGAGGGCGTCTTCAACGACGCCGTTGAGGCGCTTGAGTACCTGCGAAACAACGACGTTAGCCTGCTCTTTCTCGACATCCAACTTCCATCACTTACGGGACTGCAGTTTCTGCGCACGCTTTCCAATCCTCCCGCGGTGATCATAACCACTGCATACTCTGAATACGCACTGGATGCGTTTGAGCTTCATGTGCTGGACTATCTGAAAAAACCTTTTTCGTTCGACCGGTTTCTGAAAGCCGTGAACCGCTATCCTGCCGCAGGAGAATCGAAGGCTGAGAACAAGACCCTACCCGCCGGCGGCAGTCAGTCGTTCGGATTCTTTAACGTGAACAAGACCATGAAGAAGGTGATGTTCGACGACCTCCTGTACGTGGAAAGCATGCGCGAGTACATTTATTTGCACACCACCAGGGGGCGCGTGATCACGAAAATGAGTACGCACGAAATTGAATCCATCCTGGGCGAAAGATTCTTGCGCATCCATCGCTCGTTCATTGTCAACATCGACAAAGTCACTGCGTTTAATGCCGAAGAGATATTCATCGATGTTAAAAATATACCGATCGGTATCAGTTATAAGAAGCAGGTCGATGAGGTATTACGCAAACACGCGTTCTGACCTTCGACACCGGCCGGGGCCTATTAAGATTATGCGAACGCAAGCAATATTTGTAGATTGTTTACGTCTTTGCCTATATCAACGTCAATCATATGCCCCTTAAGGTCATCGTTACTGGGTCTACCGGCATGGTAGGAGAAGGTGTTCTGCTCACCTGTCTTAATCATCCCGACATCAAGGAAGTACTTTCGGTCAGTCGCAGACCTTGCGGGATTCTGCACCCAAAACTCAGGGAATGCCTGGTGGCTGACTTTTCACGGCTTGAATCCGTGGAAGCGCAACTCACCGGCTATGATGCATGCTTCTATTGTGCGGGAATCAGCTCCGTGGGACTGACGGAAGAGGCCTACACACAAATCACGTATGATACCGCCGTATATTTCGCGACGACCGTTCAGCGCTTGAATCCGGGCATGGTGCTCACGCACATTTCCGGGGCGCATACCGATGGCACCGAACAGGGCAAGGTCATGTGGGCACGTGTGAAAGGGAGGGCTGAGAATGCGATGATGCGACTTCCGTTCAGCGGCGTATACAACTTCCGGCCAGGATTTATGTCGCCGGTGGCTGGTCAAAAAAACGTAAAGACTTTGTTCCGGATACTCCTTTTGATGTCGCCACTCGTCAAACTTTTGTTCCCCTCACAAGTGCTCACCCTTGATGAAGTGGGAAGGGCCATGATTCATGCGGTGATTAAAGGATATGAAAAGCAAGTGCTGGAGATTCCGGACATCAGGAAGCTCGCAACACGATAGTCGCAAATTTCGCAGGCTTGCTGGACGGTCCCGCTTAACGGATCATCGGCATACAGGCTTGTCGTGTAATCGCGCAAGCAAATACGCAAATCCCGCAAACTCAATCCATCCATCGAATCGAAATCGATTTCGACTAAAATTCCGTTGTGGAAATCGTAGGAATTTTCTATAATTCCCGATTGGTAAATTATAACAACATTAAAAAATTCGTAAACCTATGAGCTCGCAGCGTGTATTCTCACTGTTTTTTTTGCTGGCAGTTGCAACGGCAGGCTATGCGCAAACCACCAAACCTGCCTTCACCGATGAAGACCTGAAAAAGTACGCCATCGCTATGGATTCGGTTAAGGGCATGCAGGAATCTTTGAATCAAAGTGTTACCGAGATGGTGCAAAAAGCTACCATCATGCAGGTTCCCCGTTACAATGAGTTGTTTAAGATCATAAGCGATTCTACGAAGCTGGTCGCCGCGAATGCGAAGCCCGAAGAAGTAGCCTTTGTGAAAGAAGTGGCCAAGAAGCGCACAGATGAAACAGCAAAGATCACGGCCACGTTCCAGGCATTGGCCAAGGATTACGTTGGATTGAAAGCCTTTAATGCGATCAAGAAATCGCTTGCTACTGACACCGCGCTGAAAGAAAAATATGACGCCCTTACCAAAGAGCTGGAAGCTAAGGGTTAAACAAACCACATTAGCAAACTAATTGCCCACGCATTAAAGCGGCTTTACCTTTCCGGGAGCCGCTTTTTTATTTTACATCCCGAACGACCCGTTCCATCAGATGATCATCACCGCATACAAAAGTTGATGAAAGCGACCTCATCGATACCCCCGCCGAGTAGGCTGGCGCTCAACGCTCAACAGCGGAACGTCTTTTTGCCGGTATGACAGGTTCTGCGGGAGCCGAAAGCTCCGTGCGCGTATTCAACCGAATCGCTCCCAGATACATCACGTAGGCCGCAACCGCCAAAAGCACGTGGCTTGTGTCGATATAATTAAACCACGTGTGCATCGAAAGCTCATTCGTAAACACGATGGATGCAATGGTCGTTATCCCCACAGCACCCAATATGATCAGGCTCCCTTTGTCGCGTGTGCGGTAGTAAGTGTATCCGTGAAAGCCCGCCACATTTACAATCAACCCATAACCGTTGTGATACTCAACCCATTTGAAATCGAGCGTGATCATGGTAATCGCCAGGATAACGATCATTTCAATGATATTAAAAACCAGAAAGAAGTTACCTATCTTCGGTTTGATCAAAGTCTGTGCGTGCGAGATCGCCGCCCGTTCTATCAGGGCCACGGACACAATGCCTACTACCCATCCAGGCAGCTTCCAGGCGAATGAGAATTGGTAGAGGAACCCGTGACCGATGACTCCGCCAAGCGCCGTTGCAATTGACACCAGCAGGAAATAGCGTCGGAAGTGTACTTGCGACCAGGCATCCAGGCCCTTTCGGCGCATTTGCACGAAGGCATACAGACATACCACCGACACGAGAATATCAGTAATCGTCGCGACGGGTTCATCAATTCGAATCCCGAAGGGAAAAACAGACGGTTGCGGATCTACCATGCTAACTTCAAACGGCAGTTCAAACGTATTTGTTCTGCCAACCACTCATGACGGTATTGTAACCAAGGTACTGCTTTCTTGCACAAACCACCTAAGACGGTCTTGCTGGGAATTGTCAACATCTGCCCGGAAATTAACCAAGGTAAATGAATTTCTTACGAAGGCCTTTCGCTGATGCGAACACGCTGAAGCCCGTTCTCAGCTGTTGACCCAACAAGCAACGCGCAGAATGTAAAGTTTTATTACACCAGGAGCAAGATCCAACGATTGCACCAGCATATTTCGGTTGCCGGCGGTAACTTTGATTCATAAATCCAGATAGAATGGCGGCTATCAAAAATATAAATGGCCTCACGGCCGAGCAGGTCAGTCGCGAAATCCAGCGCGGTGGTCGGTTTGTTATGTATCAATATACGATGTCGCTGATCGTCGTAACCCTACAACGTTCCTCGGATATTTATTTTGTTCCTTCTGGCGAGAAGGGTGTGGTCAATGGACTTCCCTTTACCCTCGTTTCTCTTATGTTTGGCTGGTGGGGATTTCCGTGGGGGCCTATCCGAACGGTGAGCAGCATCGCCTGCAATTTATCCGGCGGTAAAGACATCACGCAGGAAGTAATGGGCCTGATGGATACCCTCGTCGATGGTAAGACTGCAACGCGTAAGGTTGCCTAACAACACGTCTCCCACCCGACTTGAACGCCCTCACAGGGGTAATACTTCGCCAGGGTTGAGAATCTTTAATTCCGCTTTCAACACACCTTCTGCCTTAAGCGACAAGAGCGATGACACTGGCTCTCCGGGTGGTTCGTCGCTGAGATCGAACGTTCCATAGTGCATAGGAATCATCATTACCGAATGCAGGTCGTTGCTCGCGACAACGGCTTCCTGAGGCGATATGTGATTAGGTGCCATGAACCACGACGGTTTGTAAGCACCCACGCCCAGCATCGCGATATCTATGTGCGGAAACAAAGTCGCCGCTTCACGAAAGTGAGCACCATATCCCGAGTCGCCGCCGAAATACAATGTACGAGTGGCCGACTGAATGCTGAAGGCTCCCCATAATCGCCGGTTCGTGTCGTTACCGCCGCGCTTCGACCAGTGCCTGGCCGGTAAGAAACACACCGCCACTGCTGATCTCGTCCGGAATTGTTGATACCATCCCCCACATTGAATCGCCGTTGTAGGTATCCACGGTTTGAGCAGCGTGTCCATCTGAAGACCGGTCAAAACTTCGACCTGCGGATTGAATTGCACGAGCTCACGAACTGATCGCTCCTGACAGTGATCGCGGTGGTCGTGCGATAGCAACAGATAATCCACGTGACCAACTTCTGCAGTCGATAACGCATGTTTTGAATATCGTTTTACAAAGGGCAGATCATAAAACACCGGGTCAATCAACAACACTACACCGTCCAGGCGAATATAAAACGTGGAGTGGCCGAGCCACACGAGGCAATCAGCCCGTTCGCCGATGAACGAGTGGTCATTGCTCACCGTCAGGCGGAATGGATCATTTGATTTTTCGTCGCGCTGCGGATTTCGCTGGAATTTCCATTTCAACACTTCGCCCATTGACGGTGTAAACGGATATTCCTCATTGACAAAACGATCGCCTACTTCGAAGAGATTGCCCTTCCAGCCGGCACGAATCACGGGCAACTTATAGTTCTTTACACGTATTGCTGACACACCGAAGGGCTTCAGGTTGATGCTTCAAAGTAGCGAATGAGCGGGGCAACGTCTGGCGGTATCTGCTCTTCACGCAACGCTACCACTACTGGCTCCTGGTTACTTTCAAACTCAATCGTGTACCGGTAGCCGTCGCGGCGCAGTCCTGCGCTATGGTTCTCACCCGTTCTCAAATCCTGAAGCATGACAAGCGCGTTCATTGCTTCCTGCGGAAGATCTCGCTGTTCTGCTTCGCGACGAATCGTCGCGCCGGCAAATCCACCCTCTCGTTTGAATCTCACTTTCATAGCGTCACATGCCCACGGCAGCAAAGGCATTCGTGAAATGTTGCATCGATCCCTTCGGAATTTCGCCGTTTCGTTCTGCTGTTTTAGCGGCCGCGTTTATCGCCGCCTTAAAGGCCTGGAAATCGGCATTGAACTTCAATTGCTTCAACGCCGTGAACCATATCGACACTGCCTTCGGAGTCGTGATGGCCACGGACACATTGCTAAACACTTTATTGGGAATGCCACTGTTGATATGCACGCCATAATAGTCGTCAGAACCCTTGTAAAACTGGTCCATATGAGCCGGTTGCGGATCTCCTTCATAAGCGGTTCCCGGCGCGCTCATCGAACGTATAGCCTTACCGGGAAACGACGGTCCCACAATCGTATCGCCAATCAGCCAATTTGCCTGCGCTGCCGTTTGCTTCAAGGCGCTCTGCTTGATTGCCGCACCGAACACATCGGCAAAATGCTCATTCAATGCGCCCGGTTCCTTCTCGTAGTCGAGATTGGCAGTGAACTGAATGACGCCGTGACCGAGTTCGTGTCCCATCACATCAAGCGAGTTAACAAAGGACGTGAACATCTTGCCATCGCCATCGCCAAATGTCATCTCATCGCCGTCCCAAAACGCATTGTTGTAATCCTGCCCATAGTGAACGTTGAATATGAGATCAGAACCCTTATTGTCGAATGACTCCAGGTTGAGTTGACGTTTGTAGAAGTTGCGGATCACACCCGCATATTCATAGGCCGTGTTTGCCACCTCGTCGTCGATCTTTGCCCCACCCTCTTTTCGCACGAGTTTTAACTGCTGAAAGGTTGTGTGATTCGAATCGTAAATAAAGCGTTTAGTCTCACCGGTGCCGATATACGCTGCCGAAGGGCGAGCTTCCAATTCGGCCTTGATTGTGCGTCGCGCGCGAAATATGTTGTCGCGCGCCTGCTCATCACTCAGGTATGGCGGCACAAAAAAACTACGATAGCGTCTTTGACCCATAGCGAATGCGTTTACTGGTTTTATCAATGTCCCCTATGCCTATTTAAGCAATCGGTCTTAATTACACAACGCCGGGAAAGATCCCAACGTTGCCTGAAAAGACAATTTCAAAGCGTAATATGTCCTGCTGGCTGTCCCGTGCATGATTATCATTCCAATAATTTTCTTTGCTGCCCGACAATGGCCTGCGCGTTTTTGCCCACGGGATCGGGCTGGAGCCTTCGGTCTTTCTGAAAGCCCCCTGCTTAATACCGGGAATTAGCGGCATCACGACAAACGTTCTTCGGCACGGGCAACCTGCAAAACGGTCCGCAATCGGCACAGTGAATAGATGCGACGGTTGGCTACCTGCGCCGCGATTACACTGTGCATCTTGTTCCACAGTCAGTGCATTCCAACGGACACCTTACCTGTTATTCTCCAACCGACATGTATACTGTTCGCCCGGTGCTTCCGAATTGAGCCATGCATAGTCCAGCCCGGTGACGTGGAATACAATTTGTCTCCCTGGTCAAAAAAGCACTATGGAAAAGGAAGCATCAAAAATCAAAAACCTCACCCAACGCGAGGCTATCGATAAATTCAAGGAGCTTGTTGATCACGAATCAACCTGTTTATTTACCACGAAGCTGACGCAAGCTCCGTTGAACACGCGACCCATGGGGGTACAGAAGGTTTGCGACCAGGGGAATTTCTGGTTCCTGAGTTCAAGTGATTCCGATAAAAATGCGGAAATCCTTCAGGACTCCCGTGTACAGTTGTTCTTTCTCAACACAGGCAAATATGAATTCCTGTCGGTATATGGAGAAGCTACGATCACGCGTGATCGCAACAAGATCGATGAGTTGTGGACAGACATTGCCAGGGCCTGGTTCGAACAGGGGAAGGACGATCCCAGGGTGACTGTTATCAAGGTTGCACCGAAGGAAGGCTACTATTGGGATACCAAGGACGGCAAGCTCATATCTTTATTGAAGATTGCTGCTTCGGCCGTTACGGGTAAGACTTTACAGGAAGGCGTTGAGGGAACGATCGCTGTAAAGTGAGTCGACGATTAAGATTTATTTCGAACCTGAAAATAAGCCACCGCCTTCAAAAGCGGTGGCTTTGCTTCATTAGCACCACGGAGAAGCGACGTCCGTTTTTTTAAAGACATCAGCGCCCCCTTATGTGAGGTGGCAACAATGCCGACGGATATTGCACACCACGGTCTGGCTAGGCACCGAAATGCACTACTTGTTTCAGCTCAATCAATAACTAATGTTGAGTGTGATTGGAACTGCTGCGAGCGCTTTCGAGATCGGACAATTCTCTTTGGCTCCGTTGGCGAATTTTTTAAAATCATCTTCCGATAGGCCATCGATTTTGGCTGCTGTGAGATCAAGTGTGATGCCTGTTATTTTAGGAACGCTGGCGTCGAAGTCAACGGTTGCCTTGGTGGTGAGGTCGTTGGCTATGTGTCCGGCCTGACCCAGTGCAGCACTCAATGCCATCGTAAAGCATCCTGCGTGGGCGGCGCCTACGAGTTCTTCCGGATTGGTGCCCACGCCTTCGGCGAATCGGGCATTGAAGGAGTATTGGGTATTGTTAAGGGTGGAGCTTTGCGTGCTGATCTCGCCTTTCCCTGCTTTGAGATCGCCTTTCCAATGGGCGCTTGCTGTTCGTTTCATAATGCAAATGGTTAGTGAATCTTCTTTCGTGGTAAGTAGGAAAAAAAAACTGAGGCTTACAATGTGAAGAGGTGTGGAGGTGAGGTTGGAGGGCACCAGACTGAGTCTGGCGCCAGGAGTGACTGAGTCTGGCGCCAGGAGTGACTGAAGCCTGGCGCCAGGAGCGGAAACGATGCCGAAATGCGGTCGATTGCACAACTTTTGAATTGGCTCCGGGTGGGGGCACGTCCGTCTATCCTCACTCACAACCGCAAGAATCCAATTTTTAAAAATAAAGGTAGTTGCACACTTACCCTTCCCAAGAACCTCCTTGAGAAGTTGTAACATGAATAATCTCAGAATTTTTGCCACGACCCAAAATCCGCTCGTATGGTCATGCTAACGGTCTTTGGTACCGATACACATACCAACGGCGCCGATGGCAATTACAAGTACTTCAATTGGTACGACAACGGATTAAACGCATCGATTGGTATTCTCGCGCAACAATGGACCAACCACAATGGACCAACCTTTATCAAGGCATCAATCAGGCCAACGCTGTCGTGGCACGCGCCGAAGCCGTGCCTGGTCTTGCTGAGGATATAAAAGTTCGCAGGCAGGCTGCGCAACTCGCCGCCGACGATATCAACGTAGTGCGTACACGCGCTGCGAGGCCCGGCAAACTTGCCGAGATGCAGATCACTGCCGCGCAAATTGACATTGACCGCATTCTCTTTGAACGTGCCCTCGAACTCGACGGTGAACAACTTCGCTGGTTCGACCTCACGCGAACCAACAAGCTGCTGGAGTACGTGAAGAAGTATGGCTCATCGCAGGCATCCGGTCGCGTACCGGCGGCCTGTGAATTGAAGGTCAGGACCCCATTAAATAGTAAACCCCTGGCACTGTTTGGCATGCCAGGGGTTCTTTGTTTTTGCCCTTCATCCGACGTGGGTGAATTGCATATGCAAATGTGCTAAAGATTTTGATCGTCCACAGATCTCTGCCCAAAATTTTTTCTTCATCTACTGTTCCTTGACGTAAACAGCAATTTGATGGTCGTCTCCGACACTACTTGTCTCACCACGCATCATGAATAGTTGTTTAAACGATGTGTTGCGGATGCGCGGTGATTCCAGCTTTCAGCTTCAGGTAGCAGTGTCCTGCCTCGCTGGCCTATAGCTTGCCAGGCGCCCCTCAAAAATTTTACGCAACTGCAGGACAAAGCTCACGAAGAACAACAATCCCAGGGTTGCGTGGAAAACGCCCGGCGCAATGGACCAGTTCGAAACCAGAAATTTACCCAACAGAATAAAACACAGGCTCGCCAACATGGAACCCAGCCCTGAACTCACGATATACAAGAAATGTTGAAAGCCGCCGCTCTGTAAGATTTTCCGTTCAGTAAGTACCGTCGTCCATCCAAGCCAAAATGGAAGCTGAAGCGGATTAACGATCATCATGGCAAAGCCAAAGATCAACGGCGATGAGCCATCCCAGGCAGGTCCGATTTGATGAAAGGGCACGAAGAATGCAGCAACGAACGATGCGATGGCCAGGCCCAGCAAAATAAAAAGTGATATCCATTGCAGGAATCTCATCACACCTTTGAACCGTATCATACGATCTACGAGGAACAAGCTCGCAGTAACGGTAACGAGTTCCGCCAGAAGGCAACCCGTTGCAAATAATACAGCAACGGCGATACCATTTTTGGCAACCAACTGGACAGTGATCAGGTTCGTTGTCCCTGGCGGCAGGGACCCCAGGAAGCTTAGCAGTAAGGCCATGCCGAACAGGCGCGCGTTATCAATGCTGTGCGTCCTTGTCTGCTTCGGCAGACTGCTTTTCAATAATTTTATAGCCGATTGGTTTGAATGCATAGTTGTTCGATTTTTCGGCCGAACAGGCGGTCATCCCAACGATCAAATCCATGTTTGCCCGTATGCGTACATGATCGCCTGCTTGGCTCTTCGGAGGAAGGACGTCTATCCGTCCCGTTGCACCGTTAACTGCTACATGCATGAAAATGTTAAAACATACAGGTATTTGATCGGGTTGAATACCAAATGGAGCCAAGGCATCCACCAGATTGCCAAAACAACCGCGATGCGGCTCCCGGTGGCCATAAATAATTCTAAAGGTGTCTGAACTGCAAGGCGTCAACAAGAAATCGTGGCGTCCCACCGTATCCTCCATCATTGTGAACATGACGTTACTTCGGTTCGAATAAAACGGATGCCCCTTGGTCAGGAAGATGGTATCTGCATAGTCAATAGTTCGGCCGGACGACAAGACCTCCCTTGTATCGTGACTATTAAAGCACACAAAATCCGACACCTGTTCTCCCTCTAAATCGGCCACCACCAAATGATCACCCCTCTTTAGCAAGAACGCCACTCCACTTCTGGGAGGAATGATGGTCATTTCCCTGGTGCTTTGAGGCGAAAGGGCACTTCCAATTATTTCCATATTGTTTTCCGCTGTATTGAATTGCTTCAGACGAAACGCCGAAGTCGGCAAGCATCGGGTTGACCGATCCTGAGTATTCCAGATCCCGCCGCCGCACTGACCGCTTCATCGAGTCGTACTTGCCTGTCGACCGCAACCAGTCAAACTGTTGATGCGGGTTAAACACGATCCCAGGATGCAAAAATCGCCTGGCCTTCCTTGCACTGTGCGGATGAAGCCCAATCACGTAGAGCGCCTCAGCCTTAATCGAGAAGCTGAAATCCGTCGCCGCCGGATCGCCCGACACGCGAGCGTCGTATGGAAAAAAGGTTGCATCAATATCGGCGATGGCCTGCAATCTGTTCCAGAGAAAAGTGTCAAAGTCCTCCTCCGATATTTCCTGTGGTTGGTCAAAGATCACTGCCGCGCTATAAAACGCGGATGGCCTTTCGCTCCTAAAGCGATCCACAAATTCGAACAGAAAGGTTGCAATGGATGCGTCGTCGTGCGGGCATCTTATATCCGTACCGACAAAACAGGGCAAATGCTGTTTGGCCATTGCCGCTTTTGCCCCTATACATGGATAATCCGAATCCGCTATGAAGTGAAATAGCTCTTCGCCATAGCGTTCCGCTTTCTCCCTATCATTACCGGCAGCATTCATATGATATCCGAATTGGGTGAGAGCGCTTTTGCATAGCGTTGCGCAAAAGGAATCAGGTCAGCGGGTATCATAATCGTTTCGACTGAGTCTGCGAATTCGAATTGCTCGTCAAGGCGCTTGAGCAGGCGCATATGTCTGCGGGCATGGTTGATAAAATGTTTGCCGGATTCGTGATGCCAAACCGGAATTCCGTTGCTTCGATTCTCCATCGAGATACGAAAGCGCGTCCTCCAATGATTGACCAGAATAGCACAGGCTGTATAAAAGTTAAACCCACCGCCGTAGACATGGTGTGGCTCGGCGCCTGCACCATTGTACTCAAGAATGCTGAAGTTGCGTCCGGCTTTCAGGTCTTCGATTGATTGGCACTTGATATCATAGCGGCCATAGAAGAAGGTCTTCGTGTAATGACTGAGATTGTCAAAGACTTTTAACAGATTATCATCCTTCTCCATTTCAAGACTCACCAACCTGCCACCACGGCTCAGATTCAACGCATGTGACAGTACGTACCGTTCGTCGTCGGGAACAACCCAGTTAAGTTTGCTTTCATGTTTGTTGTAGAGTTCCCGTCTGCGAAAGCGAGCCCTGGAATAATTGTCTATCAGTTGCTTGAGCGATTTCACACCGTCGCCCACGACCTCCAGGCAATCCTTTCGCACAAATCCCGTGATGTGCCCCGATTGTTCGCCAGGGATTCGGTAATAAAAAACGCTTACCTCTATAGGATAATCAATGTATTCCTGCAGTACATACGGAACCGACATCGCACGATGATATTGTTTCAGATGTTCGTGTGATTCGATCCTTCGAAACATCAGGCCCATCTGCCCGACATCCGGTTTGGCTATTAGCGGGAACGTCAGGCCGTGTGCCTTCATCAGCGTGTCAAGCTGTTCAATGGAACGATCTGGCGTCGCCAGGGCAGTCACCGGATAAGTTCCAAGGGGAAGCTGCTTGTAGATGGCCACCTTGGACTCGCCAACGAATCCACCAAAAGTGATAGAGGGATTGGCAGGTGTGAAGAACCAGAATGAACGGGCCTTTAAACAGTACCAAAGCCAGGCGGGACCAATAACGACATACTTCGCAAACCAGTGCCACACTTCCCAATGTGTGATATAATAGAGCAGTCTCGATATCATTTGCGAAACCATGCCCAAAACATATGCCACGGACAAAGGGCTTCAAACGAGCAGTTATCGCCGGTAATGGTGGGGAGGAATGTTCACACTTTGCTCCTACCTGCTGACGTTACGAAGTCGGCCGCAATTTGGTCGTGCCGCTCGAAATTTGTTTACGGGCGGGCCATACGCTTATCATCGACCGGCTTCAGTTGATACTCTTTAGGTGGCTCGGTGCCCTTTAGATATCTCACGAAATAATCCCACCGCCTGCGCATCATGTAGTAGGTATCTTTTCCAAAGCCGTGACGAGCATTGGGCAAGATGATCAAATCGAAATCCTTATTCGCCCGCTCGAGTGCTTCCACAACGAGATAGGTGTTGTACGGTGGAACGTTGTCATCGAGACCACCGTGGGCAAGCAGGAGTTTACCCCTAAGGTTCTTCGCGTGCAGTTGGTTCGCCTGGTCTTCGTAGTTGCTCGACCCGCTTTCACCTTGCCTGACGAGACCATTGTAACGCTCACCCCAGTCGTCCTCGTAGTTTCGATTGTCGTGGTTGCCTGACTCAGATATGCCTACCTTGAAGAAATCAGGATAACGAAACATCGCCGCGGCGGTGGCAAACCCGCCGCCCGAGTGGCCCCATATTCCAACACGATCCAGATCCATGTAGGGGTACCGTTGCGCAAGTTGTTTCATGCCCGCGATTTGATCCTCCAATGTATTGTCTCCCATGTTTCCATAACACACGTCGTGAAAAGATTTCGAGCGTCCCGGGTTACACGTGCCGTCCAGCTGTACGACAACAAAGCCGAGCTCAGCGAGTGCCTGGCAATCAATCCGCGAAGGCGAAAATTCCCGCGATCCAACACTACCTCCCTGAGGACCCGGATAGATGTAATTGACGACGGGATATTTATCTGC
>DATHKA010000021.1:0-6803 GCA_035489615.1 Chryseolinea sp. | reverse complement strand
AACCACATCTTTGACGTTGTCTTTGAACAGCGAATAGCCATACAGCGTCAACATCGGCCGAAGGCGTTTGCCTCCAATGCCCATAATGTAACGAATGGGCTCGTATAGCGTTTCGGGTGCCTTGCCGTATTTTCCCCGCGCTATCTCCGTTTCAATCCATTGATAGTACTGCGCCGCAAGGTTCACCATGAATCTGCTTCGTTTTGTTCGTTCAGCACGTGCTGTGCGAATACGAGATCTATAATTCGCTTGTCAATATCGGTCTTCTTCACGCGAACCTGAACCTTGTCTCCAAGCGTATAGGCCTTCCGTGTCTTGCGCCCGGCAATCCGGTAGTTCTTTTCATCAAATTCGTAAAAATCGTCTGTCATATCCGAAAGCCTCACCATGCCTTCGCACTTCGTCTCCACGATTTCTACGTAGATCCCCCACTCCGTTACACCCGAGATCAAACCTTCATATACTTTCTTCTCGGCCGAGGCCATGAATTCGACCTGCTTGTACTTGATGGACGCGCGTTCAGCATCAGCGGCGCGTTTTTCCCGCTCCGAAGAATGAACACATTTTTCCTCAAACTCCGCCTTGCTCACAGGATTGCCCTCGTCGAGGTAATGCTGCAACAGGCGATGAACCATCATATCCGGATAGCGCCGTATGGGAGACGTGAAGTGTGTATAGTGATCGAATGCCAGGCCAAAGTGTCCCTTCGGATCGGTTGTATACTTGGCCTTCGCCATGGTTCGGATGGCCAGCTGCTCCAGAATGTTCTGCTCCGGCTTGCCCTCAATCTCTGTCATCAGTTTGTTCAATGAACTGGAGATCGAATTCTCGTCCACATTCATCTTATGACCGAACTGCTGGGCAAATACAGAAAAGTTCTTCACCTTCTCAGGATCCGGAAAGTCGTGCGTACGATAAACAAATGTGTTTTTCTCTTTCGCCTTCCGGATATTATAAACAAATGTCGCTACCTGCTTGTTGGCGAGTAGCATGTACTCTTCGATCAGTTTGTGTGCGTCTTTACGCACCTTGGGAATAACCGCCAAAGGCTTGCCTTGCTCATCGAGCTTGAATTTCACCTCAGTCGTTTCAAAGTTGACAGCACCCTTTTTGAATCTTTCTTTTCGAAATTTTTTCGCGATGTCGTTGAGTATGCGAAGTTCTTCTGACAGTGTCCCCGTACCTGCTTCGATCACTGTTTGTGCCTCTTCATATGAGAAGCGCTTCACGGAATGAATGATCGTTCTGCCAAACCACTCATTCTTCAATTTGGCGTGCTCATCAATTTCAAACACCGCGGCAAACGTGAGCTTGTCTTCGTTCGGCCGAAGTGAGCAGAGCTCATTCGACAGCCGTTCGGGCAACATGGGAATGGTGCGATCCACGAGGTATACGGAAGTGGCACGATCATACGCTTCTCGTTCAAGTACGGTGTTGGGTACGACATAGTGGCTCACGTCGGCAATATGTACTCCTATTTCGTAGTTACCGTTTTCAAGTTTCTTAAATGAAATGGCATCGTCGAAATCCTTGGCATCTTCGGGATCAATCGTAAACGTAGTCGTGGCGCGAAAGTCGCGACGACGTGCGATCTCTTCCTCGGTAATGCCCTCGGATATCTTGGCGGACGCGGCTGTAACCTCCTCCGGAAATCTGAAGGGAAGGTCGAATTCAGCCATGATGGAATGTATCTCCGCTTCGTTTTCCCCTGCCTTGCCCAGCACCTCCACGACCTTAGCTTCAGGCTTCTTATCGGGAGACGCCCAGGAAATAACCTCAATCACCACTTTATCGCCAGTCCTGGCATTTTTGATGTTCTCCAGGTACACGAAGAAATCGGTGTGCATCTTTCGATAGTCCGGCACCACAAAAGCGAAATTCTTGGACACCTCAAGCTTCCCAACAAACCGGTTCCTGTTTCGCTTTATTACATTGGTCACGCGGCCTTCCTCGTGTTCTCCGTGCCGGCTGGG
This sequence comes from Chryseolinea sp., assembly GCA_035489615.1. Classification (GTDB taxonomy): domain Bacteria; phylum Bacteroidota; class Bacteroidia; order Cytophagales; family Cyclobacteriaceae; genus Chryseolinea. The sequence goes on along the minus strand of DATHKA010000021.1, from coordinate 4,830 downwards.
CAGCAGTTTCAGACTCACCGTGTCGCCATCCACCGCCGACCCCAAGTCAGCGCCCTTAACATAAATGTCGGCCCGGTCTTCACCGATGCGCACGTAGGCAAATCGCGAACTCACGTGATCGACGATTCCCGTTAACTCCTGCGCGCTGTGCTTGCTTAGGTAATTGCTGCCATTCGTTTGGGTGATGCGGCCTTCGTCATGCAACGCATCCAATATCTGGCCGGCAATCTTGATGTCTTCTTTCTTCTTTAGCCCAAGCTTTTGTGCTATCTGCTTGAACGAATAGGCCTTTCCGGCCGCTCCGTCGAGCAAGGCAAGGATAGACGACTTAAAGTCTGGCTTTCTGCTTCCTTGCTTTTTATTTTCTTTTCGTTTTTTACTCATTTTAATAATTCTTTGTGGCGTCATACTTTGGCACCATCATTTAGTTTGTGCGACTCAACCTCGGCATCCGCACGGTTGCTACCGGCATATAAACGTACCGTTGTGTTCGTATTAACGTCCCGTGAAATCTGCCCATCCAGGTTGGCGATTTGGGCCGCCGCGGACTTCGCCGTCAAGCAATACAAGGTTGTCGCGAAGTTAGCAAAATTGAAACCGATATGGCGAAGATCAGGCGGTCAGGACGGTCAGTTCCGAATTCAGACGAATCACCTTCAATTTCAGGAACAGTTTAGCCAACACGATCACATCGCGCTGGCAGTACTCTTTGATCCGGTCGAGGTCGCCCGAATCGTAGTAGACCGCGTTCACCTGGCTGCCATCTATGTCCGTTTTGCTGGTAGGTATATCGAAGATTGCGGCCAACAGATCCAGCGACGTATAATGCTTGAAGTCTCCAAACTTCCACATTTCCATCGTATCGAGGTGCGGAATATCCCAGGGCTTTCGGCCGGCAATGTTCAGGGCCGCGGGCAGGCTGATATCGTTTATCAACATACGCCGGCATAAGTACGGGAAGTCAAACTCCTTTCCATTGTGCGCGCATAGCTTGAGCGTGTTCGGATCTAATTTCTCGACCATGTTCTTGAACGTGACCAGCAACTCCTTCTCGTTATGACCCGCGTACACTTTGGTCCGGAGAATAGGTTCCCCGGATTCGGAATCAACAAATCGTGCCACGGCGATACAGATGATCTTTCCAAACTCGGCATGAATCCCAGCACGATCCTTGAAGAGGGCTTCGTCCGACAGGTCTTCGTTGCGCCTCATGAAGTTTGCCTTGCGAGACCATTGAACTTTAAGCCGTTCATTCAGGTTGCCGAACTCGGCTTCACAAGCAACCGTTTCGATGTCGAGAAATAATATGTCGCGTAGATCCTGAATCATGATAAATTTTCAACCCTAAATAAACTCACCTACGAGTGGAGCACGCCGTCCAATTCCAACTCTTTGATGAACGAAATGTTTGCCTCGCATATTGAATCCGGAACAAACACGAATCGTTTGTCGAATATCTGCGGCCCCACATAATAACTCAGCCAATATTCGTTGTTCAGGTGAAAAACGGCCGGATCAATGGGTTCGATCAATGTAGCACTCATCGGCGCAATGGTTTCGAGGAAGTGCCTCAGGATCGACGTACGTTGCGGCTCACCGTCCTTTTCACCATAGCCCTTGCTTGCCACCAGCGTGTTCTCGAGAGCAAAGTCATTGTTATTAATGAGGTATACCTTCCACTCGTCATCCTGATCAAGATATTTCTTTCTCGCGACAGCTAGTGTCACATTTTTCACTTCCGGTATGTTGATATCTCGGATCATATCTGCTTCGTGCTGCTTCTTAGTCGCGTATTTGCATCGTCACCGACGTCGTGCTTTTCGTCAAACGTTCTCGCCAACGGCCAATCGACCGCGCAATAAAATGCCTGCATCATCTGGCTTTGCTACGTTCCTCTTCAAGTAGTTCAAGCCCGAACACATCGCCAAAATTTCGTCTCAATATAGCCGAAACATCGGCCATTGGAATGATTTGGCCGGTTTGCCGCTGCAAGGAAGTTACCGCCTTGTCCGAGATACCGCAAGGGATAATGTGGTTGAAGTAAGTCAGGTCAGTATTCACATTCAAGGCAAAGCCATGCATCGTTACCCAGCGGCTTGCCCTAACCCCAAAAGCACAAATCTTCCGCGCTGTGGATTCGTTTTCGTGATCCACCCATACACCTGTCAACCCCTGAATGCGACCGGCGCTCACGCCATAAACAGCGACCGTCCTGATGATGATCTCCTCCAGTGCGCGCATGTATTTGTGGATATCGGTAAAAAAATTATCCAGGTCAAAGATTGGATAGCCCACAATTTGGCCAGGTCCGTGATACGTGATGTCTCCGCCGCGGTTGATGTGATAGTACGTTGCCTGAATGGCCGAAAGCTGATCGTCTGTCAATAACAAATTCGACTCTTTGCCTGACTTGCCCAGCGTATAAACATGCGGATGTTCACAAAAGAGAAGATAATTGTCGGTTGCCTGTTGTAATGCCGGCACAACGCTCCTGTTGCTCGTCTTGATCTCCAACGTTTTTTCAAAGAGGGAAGTCTGATAGTCCCAGGCATCGCTGTAGGCCAGGGTGCCCAGGTCGTTGAAGCGGACCGTCTTGTTCTGAATTGGATTCAAGTCAAAATTACTGTTTTCGGCCCATCTCGTCTCCGCCGGGAGCAGATCTGGGCACGCACGAAGACGCAATGTCTGTATTTAATGCGAAATTTGTACTTGATGTGAAACAATGGAACGCGCCTTGTTAGTTCCCTGAGCGTTCGTTGAGGTGCAGCTGGTCGTTACGCCGTACGCTCGCGACGCCTCCTTCTGTTTCGGGGTTTGGCCAGTGAACCCAACCTGGCGAGGATGCTCAGATCCTCCGGAAAGTTGGACACCATGAAGATTGTATTCCCCGCAAATGTCCGGCAACTTGCCACCGGCCGAACGGCGATGTGATGAGTTAGTGAGTGACAAATTTACAGAATTTCGTTGTGAGCGAGAACAACAGCACAGGCAAGAAAGGCGAAGATCTTGCCGCGGAATTTCTCATCCGGAATGGATATGAGATACTTCGAAGAAATTTCACCTTCCGCCGTAGCGAGATCGACATCATTGCGTATAAAGGCGACTGGCTATTATTTGTAGAGGTGAAGACGAGATCGACAACAGATTTCGGCCACCCCGAAGAATTTGTGGAAAAGGCGCAGGCCAGTCGAATCATGCTCGCAGCCGAGGAATTCATCTTCACGACGAACTGGCGCGGACACATCCGGTTCGATATCATTTCGGTACAGATTGGTACGCAACCAGAAATCGTTCATTTCGAAGATGCGATTAACTGATGGGTCGTTCAGCTTCTTCCTTCTCGTTCCTGCCTCAACAGCGTACCAAAAACTGTTACTTCTTCTACATTCTACATTCAGTGTTTTACATTTTGCGGTTACAATTTCCAATGTAAACTCCGGATGTAAAATGTAGATCTCCGAAAGACCTTCCCGGCCGATACGGCTTAATGCCAGGTAGAAATCCTGTCGAGAGGCTGTTCTGTTAATGTGCTTCAAGCCAATTCTGACCGATCCCTACTTCCACTTCCATCGGCACTTCCAGGTTCACAGCGTGCTTCATAAGCGAGATCACGCTGGGCTTCACGATGTCCACTTCGTCTTTGTGCAGGTCGAAAACCAGTTCATCGTGCACCTGCATGATCATGCGCGACTTCAGTTTCTCTTTTGCGAGCCAGCGGTGGATGTTCACCATGGCAATCTTGATAATATCTGCCGCACTCCCCTGAATCGGCGCGTTAATGGCATTGCGTTCGGCAAAACCGCGCGTGGTCATGTTTCGCGAATTGATGTCGCGCAGGTATCGCCGGCGGCCGAGGATGGTTTCAACAAACTCCTTTTCCCGCGCCATGTTGATGGCATCGTCCATGTATCGCTTAATGGCTGCGAACTCCGTGAAGTACGATTGAATAATCTCCGCAGCTTCCGACCGGGCGATGCCCAGATTTTGCGCGAGTCCAAACGCGGTGCTGCCATACAGGATACCAAAATTTACCTCCTTTGCCTTCCTGCGCATATCAGGTGTCACTTTCTCAAGGTCGACCTTAAAGACTTTCGCGGCCGTTGTCGTGTGAATGTCGCGCTTGTTTCGAAAAGCATCGATCATGGTTGTGTCGTTGGCAAACGAAGCGGCTATACGCAGTTCGATTTGCGAGTAGTCGGCCGACATTGCCAGGTAGTCCGGTCGGGGTACGAATGCCATCCGGATCTGCCGTCCCTTTGCTGTCCGGATGGGGATGTTTTGAAGGTTAGGATTGTTTGAGCTTAGCCTCCCCGTTACCGCCAGTGCCTGGCGGTAGTCGGTATGAACGCGGCCATCGGTTCGGCTGATCATTTTAGGAAGCGCATCCACGTAGGTGGACCGTAGCTTATCAAATTCGCGAAAATCCAGGACCTTTTTGGCGATATCGTGCTTTGGCGCCAGCGTGCTCAGAATATCTTCGCCCGTTGCATATTGACCTGTGCGTGTCTTCTTTGGCTTCTCCAACAATTGGAGTCGGTCAAACAATACTTCACCCAGCTGTTTGGGTGAGCCAATATTGAATTCTGTGCCAGCCAGCTGAAATATTTCCCGCTGTACCCTGTCGGTCTCTTTTCTCAATTCCTCCGACAATGTGGCCAGCGCGCTGGTGTCAATCTTCACACCTTCGTATTCCATCGCTGCCAAAACCGAAACCAGTGGCATCTCGGTATCGCTCATTAATTTCGCATGGCGTCGTTTCTCCAGCTCCAGTTGCATGTTCTTCCGCAACTGCAGCACCACATCGGCCCGCTCACACATGCGCTCGGCAAC
>DATHKA010000020.1:0-9202 GCA_035489615.1 Chryseolinea sp. | reverse complement strand
ACGACGATCTTGTTTCCTACCAAACCGTCGGAGCCGATGAAAGCCGTGGCGTTTTGCTTGATGAACTCGTTTTGCTTGTCGCGAAGCGCCATGGCGACCACCACCTGGCCCTCAGATACAATTTGGACGTGTTTAACCGTTCCAATCTTCACGCCCGACAGCCACACCTTATCGCCTTCCTTGAGGCCTTCAATATTTTTGAACACGGCTGAGATCGTGAATGTGCGATTGAATAACGTGTTTTCACGTCCGATATAGAACAGGGCCACAATGAAGAGCAGGACACCCGCAAACACAAACGCACCCAGTTTTATATTTTGCTTTAATTCTTCCGTTTCCATGAGATTGCCTTTTTAATAGTTGAAGAACGCTTGCAGTTCTTTCGGATTCCGTTGTTTGAGTTCGTCGAACGTGCCTTCTACTTTGTTTGTCCCTTCGAACAAGCCCACGACACGATCCGACACCTGATGTGCACAGGTGATGTCGTGCGTTATGATAATTGAAGCGGTCTGATATTTGTCACGCACAGAAAGGATAAGTTCATTGATCTCCGCCGATGTTTCAGGGTCCAGCCCGGCCGTTGGTTCATCGTAAAGCATGATCTTCGGATTGAGGATGAGCGTCCGGGCAATACCTATGCGCTTCTTCATGCCTCCCGACAGTTCAGCAGGGCTAAGATTTGCCGCTGATTCCAACCCTACATCCTGTAGGCTCTGCATTACCTTTTCCCGGAGCGTGGCGCGGTCATATATCCCGAGATTTCTCTTCAGGGGAAATTCAAGGTTTTCGCGGACAGACATGGAGTCGTACAGCGCACTCAACTGGAAAGAGAATCCGACCTGCAGCCGCAGTTCGTTCAGCTCGCTGGCCGATAGGGTTGGGACGTCATATCCCAGCACGTTGATCGAGCCGGAATCAGGTTTTAACAGACCCACCATACATTTGATCAGGACAGACTTACCCGTGCCCGATTTTCCCAGTATGACCAGGTTTTGACGCTCGTACAAATCCAGATTTATGCCGCGCAATACGTGGCGATCTCCAAAACTTTTATACAAGTTTCTCACTGACGCCACAGCCTCGGGTGCGATAAAGTGCAAATGTGCCGATGTGTTTTGTTCCTGCGTTTTCATCGTCTGAAGAGATTTAGAATTTGCAGTCCCATCAGGTCGACGACGAAAATGAAGATCATCGAAACAACGACAGCCGTGTTGGCTGAACGTCCTACTCCCGTTGTACCCTGGTCGGCATGATAGCCTGCATAGCAACTCACGATGCCGATCACAAATCCAAAGCAGGCGGACTTAATCATCGATGAGTTAATATCCAGTAACGTGATCACGGAAGAAATTTCCGTGTAGAATAACTGAAAGCTTGACCCATTGATGCTGTTTACCATAAAGTACGACCCTAACAAAGCCATTACATCGGCAAACACCACCAGCAAGGGCAGCATCATCGTTGTGGCCACTACGCGGCTTACGACCAGGTATGAAAAGGGCCTCGTTCCCGAAACCTCCATTGCATCAATTTGCTCACTGACCTTCATGCTGGCCAGTTCCGCGCCGATGTTCGACCCCAGTTTTCCTGCGCAGATCAGGCCCGTTATGAGCGGCCCCAGTGAGCGCACCACGGCCTGCGACACCAATGATGGCAGCCATGACTCCGCCCCAAACGACGCGAGTGACGGACGCGATTGCTTGGTAAAAACAATGCCAGCCAGGAATGATGTGAAGCATATGAGGAACAGCGACCGGTTACCCACCAAAAAACATTGACGCAGGATCTCGCGAACTTCGAATGGCGGCATGAGCACGTTTTTGAAGAAGCGGGCAACAAACCTATAGATGTCCGCAAAATCGGCAAGGAACAGTTTGAACTTCATTAACGTGTGATTTCATGAATGGCTATGTAAAAGACGTGCCATCATTGATTACGGACAATTTACTCAATGGGGCGCACCGAAAGATAATACGGAGGCGGAATTGTAGAGATTATTGCCCACCAGCCGTTTTAGCGCCGCTCTTGTTCTTGTGTATCTTGGTGGCCTCATCGACAGAATGCGTACTGAAAATGTCGCGCTCATTTTCTGCCAGTTCAGACAGTGTGATGTAGAACCGCTTGAGGGTTTGCAATTCCTTGTCAGACAGGTCTTCGATGTCGATCAATCGATTACTGGCGGTTTTCTGACTCGCAATGAGTTCATTCAGCTTCAGCTGAATGGCCATCGTATCCTTATTCTGCGATTGTTGAATAACGAACACCATGAGAAAGGTTACGATCGTTGTGCCCGTGTTTATAACCAATTGCCAGGTGTCGGAGAAGCCGAAGATGGGCCCTGTGATCCCCCATCCCAAAACGATGGCAAAGGCGGTGATAAAGGCTGCCGGCCGGCCGGTAGCCCGTGTTACAATTTTGGATATCTTATCGAACCACGGCGACTTTTTGCCGTCGGCATGAAGCCGTATCTCACCTTGATTATTAGTCTCTGCCTCGCGCGATCCGCGTGGTTTGTTGGCGCTCATAACAGTACGGCATTTATATCCGTTTTAAGATTTTCATCAAGACCTTTTCATCCTGCGTGAGATCGTCGTTTTCAGCGTCACTGTTTTCAGCCGTGTCCAGCTGATCGAGATATTTCTGAAGGTTTTGCTCTTCATACATGCGAATGATCTCCGGATGCACGTAATACTTCTTGCAGATGGTTCGCGTGTTGCCCAGTTTGGCACTCACTTCGTCGAGGGCCTGCATCACATTCTTTCTGATTTCACTTTGCGTTGCCGCCTGCCCTATTGACTTAAATGACGATAAGATGGAAAGCGTACCTGCCCACGTGCGAAAATCCTTTGCTGAAAAATCCTTGGTGGTTGTTTCACGAAGGTAATCATTTACCATGCCGGAATCAATGGAACAACGAACACCGTCTTCATTGAAGTATTGAAACAACTCTTTGCCGGGTATGTCGCGACACGCCTTTACGATTCTTGCGAGTCGTTTGTTCTTGAGCGTAATGGCATGAAATATTCCCTTTTTGCCTTTGAACGAAAACTTCATCGTCGCGCCGCTGATGTCGACATGGCCGTCCTTCATGGTGGTCAATCCATAGGAGCCGTAGAGTTTCTCATATTCACTGTTTCCAACACGAATGAAAGTTCTTTCCATCAGACTCACCACAGTAGCCAACACTTTTTCGCGCGTAAGTTTCGTGCTGCCAATATCTTTCTCTATGCGCTTTCGCAATTGAGGAAGCTCTTTGCCAAACTCAATGAGTCGGTGAAACTTCGTTTGATTTCTAACGGCGCTCCACTGGGGATGATACTTATATTGTTTTCGGCCACGCACGTCGTACCCTGTTGCCTGAATGTGACCATTCGCCTTGGTGCAAATCCATACCCTCACCCAGGCTGGCGGAATGACCAGCCTGCGTATTCTCAGCAATACTTCCGGGTCTCGAACGATCGCGTTGTCAAGTGAATAGCTAAACCCACTGCCCTTCTTCGTGCGCAGTATCCCTGGCGTTGTGTCGGTCACGTACAGCAGGCTTGCGGCCTCTGCAGTCCGTTTGTGGTTTCTGTGCATCTTGATGGATTCAAGACGCGTGATCGACATAGGTTGCATACTTTTACGGGTTCGATCCCGGATGAGTTCCGTTAGGGACTATAAGGCACGCTGCCGTATAGAGAAAAGTCATTGATGCGGCGAATACCGTCGCCCAATCGTTCTGTAAATAGCCGTAGCATATCCGGTAAAAGGTCACCATCGGTACCTCGGGCCTTCGACCGGAGACGAACGGATTCCAAAAACGGGACAACAGGGCCATAAAATTTAGGAGTAAAACGGTTATTTCTTGCTAATACCTTCGACGGCCCGTATGAAATTGGCCAACTTGGCGTCGGAATAAGCGCCGTACGCATCTACGAGGGTTCCCTTTTTCCCATCATTTGTCTCGATCAGATAGAGGATCGAATTCTCATCGGGATCAGAATCTCCTTCGAATCGGTAGAAATTGGAAATCTTCACGTCTCCAGGCGAATAACGGCCGTCGTCCTTCCCGGTAGTTGTCAGCGCACCATTTTCGAACTTAAAGTCCTCTACGAAGCCATCTTTCACGGCGTGGGTCAGGGCCTCAGACATAGTCGACATTTTCAACGTCGCGTCCGTCTTCTGCGGAGCTGTGTTATTGGTTGACATAAGCTTTTTGTTTTACCAATGTAAAAAGCTTGCCAGCCGTAAAATGCCACGCCAATTGATTTCGCGGTGCCTGCACTGGGGAATTCTTCCCACAACCAGGACCCCGAGTGCCGCCGCAGTTCACCGATGAAACCGGAAGTATTGGAGGAACTTATTTTCCCTGGCCGCCATGGCATCCGACAAGATCTTCATCGCCATAACGCTGAAGGTGATCCCGTTGCCTCCAAACCCGAGCACGAAATAGGAATTGGGATAGTCTGGATGCGGTCCGATGTAAGGCAGTGCATCCTTCGTCACTCCGAATGTGCCCGCCCAGGTGAAGTCAGGTACGATGTTCAAATCGGGCATCAGGTGCTTGAGCTGCTTAACCAGCTCGACTTCTTTTTTATCGATGAGCGCGTCGCGCCTTTTGGCGCTCTTGAACGATACATCGGCGCCGCCAACCAGGATGCGATTGTCGGCAGTAGAGCGGAGATACAAGTATGGATCATCCGTGGTCCAGAAAATATTCTCGCGCAACGGAATGGGTAGTGATTCAAGAGGTTCACTGATGCATGCATACGTGCTGATCAGGTCTGCTACTTTATCCTTCAGGAACGAAAGGGTCTCATAGCCCGTAGCGAAAATGATCTTAGACGTGTGAACATTCCAACCACCACGTATGCGCAGGTCATTGCCTCCGGACTGATACGCAATGGATTCGATTTCGGTGTGATCATATATACGCAACCTAAAGGAAGTCGTGGCGTCGTGTAGTAACCCATGTGCCAGACAGTAACCGTCGAGGCAGGCTGCCGCAGTTGAACGTATTGCACCAAAGCCCTCCACGCCGTAAGCCTCCTTGAGTTCCGTGTCCGCTACCCAATGCACGTCAATGCCCGCTGCTTCGCGGGTCGAAAACTCCTTCCACAGGTTAGCCTTCTGTTTTCGATTATGGGCGACATACATACTCGACCGTCGCTGAAACTCACAAGCTATTCCGCGGCTTTGGATCAGCGTCTCCAGCTTCGATATGGCTTCAACGCCTCCGTGGTAACAATCTTTGGCCGCCTGCTCCCCCACGTCACCCATCAGCGTGTACAACGGCGCATCTATCTCATATTGCAGCAGAGCTGTTGTGGCGCTGGTGCTTCCCAGCGACACGTCGCCCCGGTCAACCAAAACGGTATCATAACCTTCGGACGCAAATTGCCAGGCCATGAGAGAACCGGTAATTCCACCGCCGATAACCAACACATCGCATTGAACATCGCTATGCAGAGATGGGTAAGTGTTGATGAGTCCATTTTTCAATAACCAATAGGTTTCGCAGGATCGTACGCGCATGTAGAAATATTATTGGTGGGAAGCCTCATTTGTGTCCAAAAAAAAGAAAGCCGTCATACCGGCTTTCTTTTCCTGGATTCTCAAGGCTTTCTTTATTCGCTTAACTCGCCGTTCTTGGCAAGCTTCTTCATTTCCTTATTCGCATATATCGCTACCTCTACCCGCCTGTTAGACTTCTTCCCTGCATCTGTGTCATTGGTCACCAGCGGTTGCTTCTCGCCGTATCCCTTGGTTGTGATGCGTGAGGTTTTTACCTGCTGCTCGGCCAGAAATGACTTTACTTCATCGGCGCGCTTTTCCGACAGCGACTGATTGTATAAATCGTCGCCTGTACTGTCTGTGTGACCCTCGATTAAAATATTCGTATCGTCGTATTTATTCAGCGTCGTAGCCAGATCCGAAAGATTCTTTTTTGTTTCGGACTGCAACGCGTAGGAGTCGAATCCAAACAACAAACCTGAATCAAACGTAATAAGAATACCCTCGCCAACCCTTTCCACCGTGGCGCCTTTCAGATCCTCCTTCAACTCCTCGGCTTGCTTGTCCATGTGGCGTCCGATCAGAGCGCCAGCCGCGCCCCCTACAGCGGCGCCTATGATAGCGCCTACCACGGTATTGTCAGAACTATGCCCAATGACACCTCCAATGGTACCCCCTACACTGGCGCCAATGGCACCGCCCTTCGTGGTATTGGAAGCCTTACAGGCGCTGAACAACTGGGAGGCCACCAGCACCATAATGGACCCGCCCATTCCTATCGATTTGAATAAAGTTCTTTTCATGATTGGCATTGCTTATTCGTCAAGTTTGTCTTTCACCCGCTCCTTCACTTTCTCAAACTCAACCTTCACTTCATCTGCTGTGTTTCGGGCGCCTTGCTGAATGTCATCCCAGGTATCATCAGAGGCTTTGTCTATTTCGTCGAGCCGTTTTTCAACTTTGTCCCGCTGTACGATCAAGTCCCGTTTGCTCTCTTCAAGCTCGGCCTTGGTGTCGTCCGATGCCTTCTCGATTTTGGCAGATACTTTATCGAGGCGATCGTTAATATCGTCACGGAGAGACTGCAAATCTTTCTTGATATCGTCACGTTGATCCCGAATGTCCTGCGTTATACTTTCCTGGGCTTCTTCTACTTTTTGATCAGAACGCGGACTGCATTGAAAGCTCATAACGGCCAGCAGCGCCGCCGTTGACATGGTTAGTTTGTTCATGGTTTTTGGATTAAAATCGCAGAAGAATCAGGGCACGCGAGCGTTTTATGGCAAGCATCAGCCAGTCCAGTCAACCCGCGTCATGCCCATTCATTCTACTCAATTTATTGACACTGGTAACCAGTGCGTCATTTAATCGGCCTAAATGGCTTCGATTTCCTTCTTCAATTCTTCTTTTGTCTTGCCGAGGCGTTTCTGAAGGCGTCCATACAATTCATCCTCTTTTCCTTCAGCAAACATCAAATCATCATCTGTAAGGTTGGCATATTTCTGCTTTAACTTTCCCTTCACTTCGTTCCAATTGCCCTTTATTCCTAGCTTGTTCATAGTTGTATCATTTATAGTTTTCAAATTTTAACCTTCTCACTTGCGTGATTGATTGCCTCTTTACTTCCGCGAGCGAGTTGATCAATCTTATGATTGAATTGTTTTCTCAGCGAAGCGAGGGAGTCGTCGACCGACGCCAATACATCATCTTTCATTCGCTGCGAGCCACCGATCAGCTTCTTCCGTGTTTTTGCACCAGAAGATGGAGCGAGTAACACACCAATTGCTACGCCAATAGCCGCGCCTGCGATGAGACCTCCGATCAATTTCCTTGCATTTTTCATGGTTGATTTTTTGTTTAATATGGAACACTTGGTTCATTACACGATTTGGCTACCTGACTGGCCGCCTTACGTTACAGAAGAAAACTTTGTGCCACGCGTGTTACGCCTGAAAAGGGTGTATTCAGACGGTTGTCCGGGAAAAGTTGTCCACAGCGTGTATTCAGCAATCAACAGCTTGTTCCCCAATGCGTGCCGCAGCTTGTGCAGACAGGGACATCAACAAGGCTATTTATAAAAGGAGGTTATGTAAATATCCCTTTTACGCTGGAAGCAATTATCCTAAGTATCCGTTACGCCGGAAACCAATTGTCCGGAAAGACTACTTAATCATAGCACCTCGGGTGCGACAGGTGAAATTCTACGCAAGGTGAAATTCCACGAACCGCTCCCAATTTCGTGGAACACATTCTACAATGACACTCAAACAAGTTCGTTTTCTGACTAAAAACTGAACCTTGTTGAATTGGTACGATGATTATCTATGGTGTTGCATATCTAAATCCATTCATTAAACATGGTAAATACACTAACCTACACCGACCAGGACGAACAATCTGTAAGATTTTTCAAAGAAGTAAAAAGTAATCTTGGCCTGCGCTCTACCAGGAAGATCGTGAGACTTGTGAGAGCAGTCTTGTCACAACTGCGAAAGACCTTGTCGCACGAACAGTCATCCATGGTGATCAAAACCCTGCCCAGTCTATTTCAACTTCTCTTCGTGGCTAACTGGAAGTATGACGACAAAGAGGAACCGATCATGCATCTCGACGAATTGGTTGACCATGTTTACCAGGAAGACAGGAAACAGAGGAATTCTCTGTTCACATCGGAAGTTGATACACTCAACTCTGTTATACTAGTTATAACCAAGCTGGACAAGTTTTTTGGTATCCTCGGATTGAACGTCTTCAGGTACTCCTTAACACAGGAGTTGAAACAGGCCGTGATCGAGGATCCTGCGTGATGTTCGGTGCGCGCTGAATTAAATTCTGGCTCTAATTAATATTTCAAACATAAATTCAAACAAATATGCTACGCTGGACAGTAATATTCCTGATCATCGCGCTGGTTGCTGCGGTCTTTGGCTTTGGCGGTATAGCAGCAGGTGCTGCTTCGATCGCCAAAGTGCTCTTCTTTATTTTCCTCGTACTCTTTGTACTGTCGCTGATATTCGGTGCCTCAGTATTTAAGCGTCGATGACTATTTTCACACGGGCATGTCAGCAATCTGGCATGCCCGTATGATTATTTTATCCCTCACCTTCTCATTCATTTCTCAGTGATCATGGAAAACAGCGCGCCCTTTAACAATTACCCAAACCAGGAGGATAAATCGGGAAAGCCGACCTATGCAGGCGGCGCAGCACGCAATTCAAGCACCATTGATCCACGGTCCGTGCAAGTTTCTCCCAGTACGCGCTCGACGACCGTCCTTCAGGTCATTTTCAACCGCTTTCTTCAATTCTTTCGGCGAGGCTGATTCTTGATTTAAAGTTTTAATTCGCCGCGCTATCCGTTTTCGATTCGAGTAGTTAATTTAACCAGAATGTTTCGGGAATGGACACCTAAAAAGATGTTGATCAAGGCGGCCAAGGTCGTAGGCTATACGGTGCTTTCCGTTTTCGTATTGTTGATACTTATCGCACTGGTCATTCAGATACCTGCCGTGCAGAAGAGGATAGTCAATGAAGCCGTTTCATTCGTTGAGAAAAAAATTGGCACCAGGGTTTCACTCGCACACCTGGGCCTCTCCTTTCCAAAGGCCATTGTGTTGGAAGGCCTTTACCTCGAAGACCAAAAAACTGATACCCTGCTGTACATTGGCCGGCTATCCATTGATACCGACTTGTGGGGCCTTACCCGT
>DATHKA010000019.1:0-3064 GCA_035489615.1 Chryseolinea sp. | reverse complement strand
CCGCACGACGCTCTCCCCTACAAGCCACCATTCGGCATCCGGATCGATCATGGTTCCAAAAACGTCGGCCATCGACTCGTTGATTGCGCCCGATTCTCCCTGGTATTCCAGGTTGGCCGTACTTTGCACTACGCCATGCGTCATTTCGTGGCCGGCCACGTCTACACCGGCAGACGTCGGTGTCAACGCCACATCTCCGTTGCCGTAAAACATAGCCTTGCCATTCCAGAAGGCATTGTCAAGACCACCGCCATCTTCATCCGGTACGTTCACAATGGAGATAATCGTTCCCCCGTTGCCATCGATCGATTCACGGCCGTGATTAGTAAGGTAGTACTCATACGCAAGACCGGCGTTGTAGTGAGCCGACAAGGCCTTTACAGCCGTGCTGGTCGTCCATTGGTTGTTGCCGGAACTCACGCGGCGAATAACCTGGTTGTCTCCAAAAGTATTGTTCATATCGACCGTGAGGATACCTCCCACAGGTGCATCGGGCAACGTCGACTGAGTGGCCTTATACATCGACCGGGACACGTCGAGCATCACGTAGCTCGTCCCCAACTGATAGGTGTGAATAGTCCTTGTCACGCCATTCAGATCGGTACCCGTTGCCGTACGCGGACCGTCAGCGGCACAGACACTTTTGAATTGATGCAATACCGCACCCGTTGTGGCGTCTATGAAATATTCCCAGCGTTCGCTGATCGAAGGGCAAATGGTAATATGGTAGGCCAATACATCCGACTTCACCACGCTTCGGTCCTGGTATATACAAAGTGCTGCCAGTGGTTCCTCGTGCTCGACCAGTTGCTTTTCGAATGCACTCAGTGCGCGCCGGTTTACACTCTTATTCAAATGCGCATTAGCACGTTGAATCGCCGATGCCGCTGACAGTCCCGCCTGAACATCGAGGTCCTCACGAATAAGGCGATACTGTCCGTTGAACGAGTCGCCATCAAGCCCGAGATGAACCATTACTTCGGATCCATATACAGGAACTCCCTTATACAACTGCAACATCCGTACATGGGTACGGTTACTGTTGTCTGTACGAAGGGACCGAATGGAGAAATCACGCTGGGGGTCTTCAACCTTCAACACCCCCTTCAGTTCCCCGAGATAGGAAAATGCAGCGACCCGGGCGTCGCGTTGCCATCCGGATCGGCCATTGACGGCACCACGAGGTGATCGAATAAATACCGGCAGTCCGGTGGCCTGAGAATATTCGATCTTCATCCCATTCTGTAGCTGCGGCGTTGTCCACTGTGGTTGCTGAGTTAGGTAACGCTTGTTCAAGAGCGAGCGACCGGCCGACGACTTTGATGGCGGCGGTACCACCTTCGCTCTTAAAGGAGCAGCGTTCACATTTGTGCGCTCGTGTTTTTTCGAATCGAAAGTCTGCTGCGCTAACAGGGATTGATTCAGTGCAAACGCAAGGCAGACTGCCACTGCCGTTTTGAGGAAACCGGTCATAGAGGGTTTATTAAGTACCTACTTACGAAGTTCCTTGCGAAAGGTTAACCTATTTAAAGATGCCTGAATTTTTTGATATAGTTTCACTGCCTTTACGGGCGTTTCGTGCGTGGCGTCCCCCCAAACCAATTTGCCCTCGCTCCCTCCTTCAACCAGGGCCAACGCGGTATAGGTATTGCCGGGATGATTAAACGTTTGTTCTTTCATTAAGGCACGAGTCTTCCTGAAGTATTTTTTTGCTTTGCCCTTGCGGAGTTGTGCAAACTCTGAAAACGCTGGTTCTATGGACCCACTGCCTTTAGCCACTTCGCCCGAACGGGAAATGCGAAAAGACGTTGTGTTGCCCGTAACACCACCGCCTTTTGTCAGGGTGATGTACTCCTGAGCCGACACTGAGGTGACCAGTACGGCACCCGCGAGCGCGAAGACGGCTTGCCAGCATAACTTTAGAGAAGGTGAAACAGCCCTTGTCATATTTCCTGTAGAATGTAGCACGTATAAACGAACAATCCTGATAACTGGTCGGGCAATTCAAACAAAAAATCTGGCCCTCTCAACGTGCGAGTAGGGTAGCCGTTAGGATCGTCGCCATGGTGCAGAATTGCGGCCTGTCCTCACGCCGTTTCCGAATTCCTATAAGGTATCCACAAGACTTTTCAAGCCATCGAGATTTTTCTTCAGCACCATCTCCACGTCTTCCGTTTCGATGTGACCAAGTATGCCGATAGGCCCCCTGTATCCGCTCTTTATAAGGGTTTGTAGCATGCCCTTCTCTTCATCGCCGCTTCCTACGGGAAGGATCTGCGGCCCCGACCGCTTCATACCGTCGATGTTGACCGCCATCAGGTAGGGCTTCATGGCAGCTACAAGCGATGAAAAATCATCAATCTGCGCATGTGCATGGTGAAAATTATAGACGATCCCGACGTTTGGATCGTGCAGGACCTCGGTGATTTTCACCTGGTTCAACGGATTTCCGAACCAGTCGCCATGATTGTACAAGCCGATTTTTGTCACGAACTCCTTCGTCCGCTCCCGGAGATACTTGACCATTTCTTTTCCGGCCGTTACTTTTCCAGCATCGTCGACGCCTTCGAAATAATTATGATTAAACCCTACCCACAGCTGGGTCTTTAGTCCGGAATCTTTAAGGATGCTCAGAATTCTTTCATTGTCCTCACTGAGTTGACCGGGTTTGTCTGTACTCTTATCGATCCAAAGCCAAACGGCAGATATGGCCACGTGGTTCTTTCCGGCGATTTCAATTTCAGAGGCAAACGAGTCCAGATGTTGATGACGCCAGTCGTAGGCGTATTGCGTGAACCCGAGGCGCTTGAGCATCTCAACCCTTTGCTCAGGGGTGCGATTCTTACTGTCAAATGGGACAATACACCAGGCAACAAGATTCCTTTGATCGAACAGAAGGCGGGTCGATTTCTTTGGTGCGACGAGGACGTTCGTGGTGAGAAATCCTCCGATCATCAACGCGAAGAGCCGTAGCATAAACCGTTTCATTGTAAGGCTATTGATTTCGACCGAATGTAGTGATATTTAACACCACCAAATACATCACTCTTAAACTAACATGATA
>DATHKA010000018.1:0-2733 GCA_035489615.1 Chryseolinea sp. | reverse complement strand
TTCCTTTCGGCATCAACTACAATATCAAATTTGGCGCAGACAAATACGATGGACTGCTGGAAGAGTTCACTCCGCAAGTGCAAACCTTCAATCCAAAAACGGGCGCCGCGATCAACTGGAACAGTCCGGCCACCGCACCTCGTGCGGCCAATACTGATTACTCTGATCTGAATATTCACTTTTACAATACGCTGAACTGGCAAAAACAATTTGGGCAGTCGCACAACCTTGCGCTCATGGCCGGAAGCAGCTACGACAATTTCAGTTCAGGCTCCTTCGACGCATCAATGACCGGTTATCTCGATGGCGCGCTGACTGCGCTGGATGCGGGTACCGTTCGTTATGCTACTTCAGGCAGATCCACCAAGGATGTACTCGAATCTTATTTCGGTCGACTTAACTATGACTTCGATGGTAAGTATCTTCTTGAGGCAACTTTCCGTTACGATGGCTCCTCGCGATTTGCACCCGGCAACCGCTGGGGCTTCTTTCCGGCGGTGTCCGCAGGATGGCGCATCGACAAGGAGAATTTTTTCAAAGGAGTAGAGGCCATCAATCTTTTGAAATTACGCGGATCTGTCGGTGAATTGGGAAACCAGGCCGTGCCATTGTACAGCTATGAAAGTGCCATCAGCCTCGGCAACAACTACAGTTTCGGAAAAGCTCTCGCATCCGGTGCGGCAGCTACAGCATACACCGATCGTGACATTTCCTGGGAAACCACAACCACCTACGACATTGGCCTCGATCTCGAACTTTTCAATAGCAAGTTGAGTCTGACCGCCGACGTGTACGACAAGAGAACTACGGGCATCCTCCGCGAAGTAAACATCCCCGCCCAAATCGGCGGACTGCAGGGCCCGCAGGAAAATATCGGCACCATGCACAACAAGGGCTATGAGATCACCCTGGGTTACCGCAACAATATCGGCGACTTCAACTACGAAGTATCTGGCAATGTTTCCTACAACGAAAACCGGGTGGTGGACATCGATGGCCAGATCCTATACAACCTGAACACCAATGTTACCACCATTACACAGGCTGGCTATCCCATCAACGCATTATACATGCTCGATGCGGTAGGCATATTTCAGAGCGATGAGGAAGTGGCGTCGAGTCCCTTTCAAAGCAACAGCACGAAGGCCGGCTACCTGAAGTACAACGACATAAATAAGGACAATGTGATCAATGCGGAGGATCGGGTTATCATCAATTCGTCAACGGTTATCCCTAAATACACTTATGGCTTCGGTGTCAACATGGGCTACAAGGGTCTTTCACTCAATGCGGTGTTCCAGGGTGTTGCCGGAATAAAGATTTACCCAACGGCCAATCTTGCTTATCCATTCTCCAATGGTGCGAATGCCACCTGGGAATGGGCAACCGATGCGTGGACGCCCGAAAAGCCTAACGCGCGTTTGCCTATCGTTACCGAGAGCACCGGCAACCAGGACAATTTCCAGGCCAACGATTTCTGGCTGAGAGACGGAAGCTACCTGCGTTTGAAAAATATCCAGCTCAGTTACCTTCTTCCTCAACGCTGGATGTCGACATTGAAAATAAGCAAGCTGGCGGTGTTTCTAAACGCGGAAAACTGGCTCACATTTTCGAAGTACAAAGATTACGATCCTGAAACACTTGTTAACGTGAACAGTTTATATCATTATCCCATGCTGAAAACCGTTAGCGGCGGTGTCAAAGTAACCTTCTGATCCAACTTCATTATTATCAAACCAGCGACGATGAAAAATAAAATATCAATTATAGGAATGGCCTTTCTTGCATTGCTCATGAGCAATTGTAACAAGAGCCTTTTGAACACATCACCAAACGACAGGTATGTCGAGAGTAATTTCTGGAGCTCGCAAACGGCGGCGGAAGCTGCGTTGACGGGTTGTTACGGCGTACTCACTAAAGAGGGCCTGTTCGGCGGCGACGCGACGCCGCTCTGGGAAGAAACGGCTTCGCCGAATGCTTACAATTACAGCAACTCGATCGGTTTCAATTTTATCGCCGAAGGCAAGCAAATGCCCAGTTCATCGGGAATTATACAGTCGCGCTGGCACGATTGCTATTCCGGCATCGGCCGTTGTAATAGCTTCCTCGCCAACGTTGACAGGGTCGACATGGACGAAGAGATCCGTTCAAGAATGAAAGCAGAAGCACATTTTTTGCGCTCACTTTATTACTTCATGCTGGAAAATTACTACGGCGGCGTTCCTCTGGTGCTCGCTCCACCCGACCGTGAAACACAAACCGAGTTGCCGCGGGTATCGAGGGAAGAAGTGGTTACCCAGGTTCTTGCGGACCTTGACACCGCTGCGGCAGGACTTCCCGCAAAATTCACGGGAGGAAGTGTTGGTCGCGCAACAAAGGGCGCCGCGCTGGCCCTGAAAGCGCGAGTATTATTATTTGAAGCAAGTCCTTTGTTGAATACATCCAATGCGACCGAAAAATGGCAGGCTGCGGCAGATGCATCAAAGGCGGTTATGGATCTTACAGAAGCAGGGTACGGCCTGTACAGCAATTACCGCAGTCTTTTTCTTCCTGATAATGAAAATAACAAAGAAGTAATCTTCGATGTTCAATTTATCTATCCCGATCTCGGAACTTCGTTCGACCTGATCGGCAAACAATACAATACGAATGCACCTCTGCTCAGCCTGGCCGACGCTTATGAAATGAACAATGGCAAGCCTATCTCGGATGAGTCTTCCGGTTTCGATGAAG
>DATHKA010000017.1:0-20874 GCA_035489615.1 Chryseolinea sp. | reverse complement strand
CAGCGGGAAACTACGCCATCTGGGTGTACACCTGGGAAGACAACGCACCGATAACTTTTTCGTTTACGCTGGAAGGCACAGCAGCAGTGACCAATCACAACAGTGGTGCTGCCGGTACCTGGAGTAAGCTGGGTCCTTTTCTGCGCACGGTAAGCGACGGAACACTTAACCTGAACGTCACCGGACCGGACGCGAGCTTATCAGGCATTGAGGTCTACACCGTCGGTGGTTCAACTATTCCGGTTACAGGCGTCAGCGTCACACCGGAATCAGCATCAATCACGGTCGGCGAGATGCTCCAGCTGACTTCGTTAATAGCTCCGGCAAATGCGACGAACACTGCCGTTACATGGATTTCATCGAACGTAAGTGTTGCTTCGGTTAACGAAAATGGTGTCGTTACTGCAGCAGGAGTTGGATCCGCCACCATCACCGCCACAACGGTCTCCGGAAATTTCCTGGCGTCCAGTGACGTAACAGTGACAGCATCCCAGGCCAATTCGCTCGCGGGAGTTATTGAGAATTTTGCTTTTCAATACAAGTACGATGGTCGTAAACGGATGACGCACAAGAAAGTGCCGGGTGCTGACTGGGTCTACATGGTGTATGACAATCGCGACAGGCTGGTGATGACGCAGGATGGCGAACAGCGAAGAAAGTCACCAACAGAATGGACCTTCACCAAATACGATGCATTTAATCGACCAGTGCTGACCGGCATTTATGCTGATTCCAAAACGCTGGACGACATGCAAAGCTATGTTAACCAGTTTTATTCCACTGCCCCGGAGGACAAATGGTTCGAATCAATTGTTCAAAATGGAACTGGCGTACACGGTTACACGAATAATTCATTACCCGACGTATCGAGCGCCGATGCATATCTAACGGTCACACTCTACGATGACTACGCGTTCAGATCGGCTATTTCAGATCCAACCTACAACTACGATGCCAACCAACTTATTGCTTCAGGAAACGAAAAGGCCCAGGAGGCGAGTAACTTTGGGCAGGTAAAGGGACAGGTCACGGGCACCAAAGTCAAGAACCTGGAAACCAGCGAGTGGTACTGGACGGTGAACTACTATGACGATCGCTACCGCGTAATTCAGAGCATTGCCGATAACGCCAAAGGAGGCATCAACAAGAACACCAACGTTTATGACTTCACGGGAAAAGTACTTCGATCGAAGAACGACCACAGCATCTCGTCGGGCGCCGTTGCGGCTACAGAACGCAGGATGACCTATGACCATGTAGGGAGACTGCTGCAAACGGATCACAAAACCACGCGTGTTGATCATCCGGGCAATAATGGTTTTGTGCTGTTGGCAAAGAACGAATACAACGAGTTGGGACAGATGGTGAAGAAGGGCCTCCACAGCACCGACAACGGCAGCAACTTCAAACAACAGGTCGACTACCGCTACAATATCCGCGGGTGGTTGACGCGCATCAATGATGGCGAACTTAGCGCTACCGACGGCGGACCTGCCGACTACTTTGGCATGGAGCTGGGATATAACGATGCCATGAGTCTGCCCGGTGCAATGCCACTGTTTAATGGGAACATAAGCGCTATCAGATATAGCGCAAATCTGGGACTTGGCATCAACGATGAAGAGCTGGAGTTGTTTGAGTCCACTCAGCGCGGATATGCCTTCCGTTATGACGCGCTCAATCGGCTGCAGCACGCCGATCACCTGGCACGTACGCTGCAATGGGATGCCTCCGATTCATTTGACGAGAATGGACTCAGCTACGACATGAATGGCAATATTCAGTCCCTGTCGCGCAGTGGTAAACTGGGCGCCCAGATGGATGTGCTCGGCTATCAATACCGGGGCAACCGGCTGCTGAGCGTCACCGATACTGGCGACGACGAGGATGGCTTTAAGGATGGAAATACGGCCGGTACCGATTACCTTTATGACTGGAACGGAAACATGACCGCGGACCTCAACAAGGGCATCAGTTCGATCACCTACAACCACCTGAACCTCCCCGCCAGGGTGGAGAAGAATACAGGTGAGTATGTGAAGTATTACTACGATGCTACAGGAGGAAAGCTCAGCCAGGAAGTGTACAATGCCAGCGATGAGCTTCAGAAGAAGTCAGACTACCTGGGAGAATACTTCTATGAGAACGACACGCTTCGCTTTGTGAATCACGAAGAAGGCCGTGTGGTGATAAACAAACAGGATCCAGAATACCAGTACATGTTGAAGGATCACCTGGGCAATGTGCGGGTGACATTTACCAGCAAGCAGACAGTGGAGACATTCGCGGCAACGATGGAGACCGGCACGCAGTCGCAGGAGCAGGATGATTTCAGCAATTATAGCTCCACGGTGAACGACCTGCTGGATCATACTGATGCCGGTACGGCGTATAACCGGGTGCTGGTTCTGAATGGCGGATACAATGGGCAGGTTGCGCTGGGAAAGAGTTTCGCCGTGATGCCGGGCGATGTGGTGAGTGCAAAGGTCTATGCGAAATACACGGGTAGTGCTGGTCAGGCCAGTCAGCTGGGTAGTTTTGCGGCGGCGCTGACCAGCGCGTTTGGACTGGCGCCAGTAGGGGTGATAGACGGTCCGACGGCGTACAGTGCATTGAACGATATTGGTGGTATTTTAGCGACCGGGGAGCATCCTGGAGAGGAAAATGCGGATCCGAAGGGTTTTCTTAACATATTGGTGTTTGATAAGGATTACAATCTGGTGGACTTCGCTTTTGATCAGTTGGGATCGGAGTATGAGCAGACGGGGGTGACGAAAACAGCGCATGATGAACTCATTGCTGAGATAACGGCCAGACAGGCAGGGTATGTGTACGTGTTCTTGTCGAACGAGGAGCCGTTTGAGTTGCAGGTTGGGTTTGATGATTTTGAGGTGGGGCATAGGCAGAGTGGGGTGGTGCAGTTGGAGGAGTATTATCCGTTTGGGCTGACGTTTAACTCCTATCAGAGGGAGAATTCTGTGGCAAATCGGTTTAAGTTTCAAGGGCAGGAGCATGTAGACGATTTGAGCCTTAATTGGGATTCATTCAAGTGGAGAAATCATCAGCCTGATATTGGCCGGTTCTTCAGTATAGATCCGCTTGCGACTGATTACGTTTTCAATTCCCCTTATGCATTTAGCGAAAACAAAATAACTGCACATCGAGAGCTTGAGGGACTGGAGTCTAGAAGTTCAAAAACTGCTGAGGAAATCAATGGAAAGTGGACTATGGGATCCGACAATAGTATTTCCACGGCATCAGATGCTGCAAAAGAGGCAGCGGCAAGGAGATCTGACGCAAAATTGCCTCCAAGTCCTTCTAAGGAGTTAAAGGCAGTGGTGAGTACGCTCGAAACGGCCTCAGCCCTTGCAGGTAGTGGAGGTGAACACAACGCATCTGAGGTGCCAGTATTGCCTACTGTCGCGGGTAAGGCGCTGACGGGTGCCGGACTTGCTCTGTCGATCGCAAATGTCGTTGTAGGTGTAGCAGATATTCGAAACCAGATCCAAGCTGGAGGAATTGCAAATGTAAATCCTCTTGATGCGGCTCAAGTATCTGTTGGAGGTGTTGGAGCTGCGGCGACTGGAATGGAATTGATGGGATTTGGGGGAATGGTTGCAGCCCGAATTGCTGGGACAGCAAACATGGTTGGATTGGTGCTGTCTATTCCAGCGAGTTGGCAAATGGTATATCAAGGCGCATGGGAACTTGATAAAATGGTCCCAACTACAGGCGATGCTGCAGCAGATCATTATCTCCAGTTACAGTACGACAAGGGGTTTCAAACTGATCAAGACTATTTTCAAAACTAGTTCATATGTACTACGCAATTTGGGTTGACTGCATCGTACGGGCCAAATCGCAACCGTCAAATCAGCATAGATGGAAGGTGATCAGCATGACACTGATGTCTTTAGCAATGTTCCTCAATTTGTGGTTAGTCATTAGTTTGATTGAGCTGTTCATCTTTAAAAGAACGATCTATAAAATTGATCTATATTTTCTGAACAGCAATAATAAGGTAATAGCAGAATTTTTGATACAATTTGTTTTACCTATTGTCATACTGAACTATCTATTAATATTTAGGAACGACCGGTATGTAAAGCTAATTGGGGAATATCCATATCGAAATGGAAAACTGTTTCTGATATACTTTCTAGCTTCTCTATCGATTCCAATAGTTCTCTTATGGATCGGCATTATATTTAGTCGCTCGTAAGGGCGGTCAGGTTAAATGTGATCGTATGAATAGCATCCGTTTGGTCTGACGTTTAATTCCTACTCAAGTGAAAACAGTGTTGATCAGAAACACCTTTTTAACGGAAAAGAACTACAAGATGAGTTAGGGCTTGAATGGCTTGACTATGGTTGGAGAATGTACTCTCCAGATTTAGCAAGATTTTATTGATCCACACGCTGACTCCTATAATAATTGGACACCATATAACTACGTGGCTAATAACCCAATTCTACTGATTGATCCGGACGGAAGAGATTGGGTTATCAACAAAACTGAAAAAGATGGCAAAATCAATTATGACATCAAACTCATAGCAGTAATAGTAAATGATAGCAAAAATACTTCAGTGGACGATATCATAGCTTTAGCTGCGAATATTTCAAATCAAATTGACGATGCATTTACGATTGATGAAGATAGCGTTACAACGTCGGTAAGTGTTAATATTAGGGTTTCGCTAGACGGGAAGACCAATGATAATGAACATGTGTTTAAGGTTACCGATCAATTGCGTTCCGATGAAGCAGGTAAAGCTGACCTTGGAGGTAGAGAAATTCTGGTTAATACTCGGCAAGTTGATAAAATCAATAAGCGAGATAGCGATCCAGTCAGAGATATTACAACAGGACCATGCTAATTAAAGAAATCATATTTCTGTCGCTCACATTTATTTCCATCGGAGTGCTCCTTCGGCAAGAGAGAAGTCGTTTGATCAAGAATTGGATAATAGCTGAAGCTAATTATAGTCAAAAATATTTATGTCCCCAAGGAATTGGCTTTGTTTATGCCTATTGATCCAAATGATGACGAGACTGCTACTTATTACCCCGTAATTCAATTTAAGACCACTGAGGACAGGACGATAGTTAAGCAATTGGAGACCGCTCTTCCCCCAAAGGTGGTGGGGAAGAAGATGGCGGTTCTCTATAATTCCGATCGCCCAACTGAGTTAATCACGTATTCTAAAACTAAATTAGAAATTGTGCCAAAGTTTATGGTCTCGACCGGTCTTATTGGGCTGACAATATGCATTCTGGAAGGTTTCAGAATTGTATCGGTTATTCCAAATTGCGCTCATCTCAAAAAATGAAGGCCAATCTTGCGGGTTGAGTACTATCCGTTTGGACTTACGTTTAATAGTTATCAGAGTGAAAATTCAGTAACCAACAAGTTTAAATTCCAGAGACAGGTAGCATGTTGATGATCTAAATCTCAGATGGGACTCTTTCAAGTGGAGAAATCATCAGCCTGATACTAATTATGAGCAGGAAAATAGCCCTTATGTTCCTGATTTTTATAATCTCTTCTTGCGTGCGTCCCTCAAAAAAGGAGATTTTATCGCCTGATGGATCTAAGGTCGCTGGGCTAAATGTTAGGACTATTGAAAATGAAAGACAGATGATTAAGCTTGATACGATAGGAAGAATCTTAAAAGGCGACCAAGCTGGTTGGTACGTTAAAATTCAACACGATGAGAAGTCGGGAGGATATTATATTTTTCAGTTTAAAAACAAGGACGTTAAAAACTATCTCGGCGAGGCTTTCGATGATTGGTTGGAGTCCATGGCCGATGTTGAGAATTACGCAATCGAAAGTAGTTGGGATATCGAATGGTTGAATTGAGATTTTGGGAAAATGAAAAAACTGTTTGAAACAGCTCAGGAAATGGAGGCTGTCAAGAGAGAGTTCCCCGATCTGGAAGATGTGAAAGTGAGAATGGTTATCGATGAAGTGAAGTCACTCAGAGAGAAGCCATAGTGCTTCTCTCTTTGGAGATATAATAACCGTATATGAACACAGGATATTGATATTAGAAGCCCCTCCGGTATTGAATATACATTTTTTTTCATCTGCTCGTTCGATTGCTGCCAGGTCTACCCGGCAGGAATCGAACCAGCAAAAATGGCGGTCATTTAAGCCTTCTGACTACGGATCAGATGCTGCTTTCTTTTTTCAATTGAAAAGAAGAAGAACTATCTTTAAGGATCAGGTAGATGAC
The DNA here is from genome assembly GCA_035489615.1 of Chryseolinea sp. Taxonomy (GTDB): domain Bacteria; phylum Bacteroidota; class Bacteroidia; order Cytophagales; family Cyclobacteriaceae; genus Chryseolinea. Next base: position 14,632 of record DATHKA010000017.1, on the reverse strand, counting down.
CTGTGGATAGTTCTTTGAAAAGGTTGCTTCTGACGCTGTGAAGGTTGTTTTTAAAGGGGGAGTATACTATCCATTTGGACTTACGTTCAATAGCTATCAGAGGGGGAACTCTGTTTATATCGATACCAGTTTAATGGAAAAGAAATACAGAATGAGTTAGGCCTTGGCTGGACTGACTTCGGTGCCAGGATGTACATGAGTGATATTGGGCCGGTGGGGTGTAGTGGAGAACTCATTTAAGGGACCTAAATTTTTCACCGTATAGTTATGCCTTCAATAATCCGGTACGGTTCTTAGATCCCGATGGTAACTGGCCATGGGAAAGTAAGCACATCCAACAAGCAAGAAGATTCGCGAGAGAAACTGGTGGGGAGTTCAGCAAGAAAGGAAAGTCAGCTACTGTTAATATTTATAAAACTTCTACGTATTACAATGTAATAGATGATTATGTGGCAGGTGCGTATGAAGACGGTCATCCAGAGGGCGGATTAACCCTATGAAGACCAGAGTAACCTATCGTTGATTCAGTTTGAAGAAGGAGGAAGCTTCGACAACTTATTTGGTCCTGAGACATTAGAGGCAAACATAGCGATCGCTGCAACGCTTGAAGAGTTCATCGTGATGATTCCAGGGTTGGAAGGATTGTTCTCAGGCAAAGGGTCTGGAAATACAATAAATATCAAAGAACTGGCCGATTTAATACTTAAATCGACAGACGGTAAGAAAGAAAATTTTAAAAGAGAAGCTCGAGAAAAGGCAAGGAAAGCCAGAGAAGAACAACCTGCATCGGAGGACTATGCTAAATATAAAGCGAAGGGATTAGAAAAAGCAAAAGGTAAAGATGCTAGAAGAAGAGGACACGATTCAAAGGAAGCTTGGGGGTGGAGATAGGAGTAAAAAGAGGTTAGACGACGATTACGATCCAAATAGTCATTGATAATGGAAATATCAAAAGAAGATTTAAAGAACGCGATATGCAACAATGATCGTGAATTTCTGGAGAACGGCCTGAAAAAATATTCGATCAATTGCCGACTGGAGGACGAAGACAATGATACGTTATTGATGTACTCATTGAGTGATGGCGATAGTGATGCTTATCAGTTTTTTATTAAGAAACAAGCTGATGTGACATTGACAAACGACGAAGGAGAAAACGTCATTCATAGCATTGTATATTCACGAGATGCCGAGCGCCTTTCTCATTTTTTGAATGCTAGTAATATTGATCATCAATCAAATGATGGAACCACGCCACTTCTTTTGGCTATTGGGACTGGAGATGACCAAATGAGCTTGAAATTAATTGAAAAGGGAGCCGATGTTAATATTGGTGATCACGAAGGAAATACCCCCTTACATTTGTCCTCTTACTTTGGACAACTGGATGTGGTTAAGGCTCTAATGGCTAAGGGAGCCAATGTAAACGTTAAAACAAAGAAGGGGAACAAGCCATTAGCACTGGCGGTAAATGAAGAACATAACGACGTAGTGCGTTTTCTTTTTCGTGAAATGTACCATTGACGGAGATTTGAGAGAAGGTTCCTTAGAGTGACTTCAGCTTAATATTTTTGAGCATGGAGTCTAGCGCGAAGAGAATGTGCTCACGTTCATTAGCTCCGATGCTTCGTGGCGGTTCTTTAAAACGTTAGAGCATCCCAGGATCTTTGAACGTATCGTAGTCACAGGTATAAAAGCTATTGATTTTCCAATTGATTCCTTAGCAGACATAGATAACATGTGAAAGGGAAGGATGAATGCTATTCTAGCTGGTTGCAATTTTTTTTTGGCCATTGCTATTTTCTTAGTGTTCTTAAATATTTTTTGGAGCGAATTAAGTGCGCAATGGGCGGGACCGTCGTGTAAGCTACCGTGGGTGTATTCGATTTCCTACGCCGAAAATGACCTCACCAGCGAGATGAATGGTAATATTCAGTCTCTGTCGTGTGGCCGATGTTTCGGAGTTTTTAAAGGAATACCGACAACCTGTTGCGATGACTGAATCGAACATAAAGTAATTCGGCTTTTTCAGTGATTACCTATTGAGGTAATGGATACTAAACATGTGTTGACAGCCGACTTGGTAATATACGAGGTCGGTCAACGAATGAACCACCGAAATAAATTCCGGGAACTATGCGGTCTGTGAAACCATTGGCGCCTTGCTTAAAACTCTTACGCACGATTCGCGGCAGCCTACTGTCTGGTCTTGCCTTCACGGCCACCTGCAGCTTCGGCCAGATTTCTGATCCAACTCCGGCAACACCAAATGTTGCCGCTATGAAGAAGTATATCGATTATCCGGTTGGAACGTACTCTGGTACGACGCCGATTAGTATTCCAATCTACGAAATAGAAAGTGGAGACATCACCATGCCGATTGTCCTCAACTATCATAGTGGTGGTGTCATCGTTGGTGATGAAGCTAGTTGGGTTGGTCTCAACTGGAGTTTGTCGGCGCCTGGCGTCATTAACCAACAGATTAGAGGAACCGATGATTTTTCGAACAATGGCCTCCTGGGGATTAACACACCGCCAATGATTGACTTGACTTGCGGCAGTCCTGTTTTGCCGAACCCATCTGTACCGGACGGAGCCAATGGATTTTGCGCAGGGCATGAGTCAATAGGAAATATAAGCGAGGCACGCAGTACACATCCAACTGTAGGTGGGCAGATAATCCAAAACGATGGAAGGTATTCGCTGGATGCATTCGACTGGGAGCCTGACCTGTTTACGTTTAGTTTTTCGGGCTATGCAGGTCAATTCATATTTGATCAGAATGGGAAACCGTACATGCTCGAACAGCAAAACTTACTCATTGATGAACGGCTCGAAGAGGAGGATTTGTGGAAAATTACGACATCGCAGGGTCTTGTGTACACGTTCTCCAGAAGTGAAATTGAGACCAACCTTACTGTGAAGGTTGGTGAATCATGGTATCTTACAAAGATTGCGTCTACATCGGGAAGTCAGGAAGTCACGTTTCAGTATGACGAGTTGCCAACAGTAGGCACGCACAAAGATTTTAGTTTTTCGCATGCTGTGACGATGAGTGGAAATAGTGATCCTTTAGGTCTCGGTAGTAATGCGAGAGAGCAACGTAGGATGTACGCGCCTGTGTATTTAAAGACAATAACATTTGACGGCGGGCGTATTGAATTTGACAGAAACCTTGATGGCCGGGAGGATTTGCAGGGCGAGCAATACCTGCAATACATACGAATATATAGCCAACAGAACGGACTTGTGAAGGAATATGAGTTAGAAATGGAGTATTTGGAAGCGATCGAGATGGCACCGAATCCGCTCGTTACATACGCCACACCTGAGGATCGGGATTTTGACTACAAGAGACTCATTCTAAAGTCGATATCAGAGCGCGGAGGATCGACGGTTCTGAAAACTGAATTCGAATATGATAACACTAGCCTTCCACAGAAAACTTCATTCGCAAGAGATTTTTGGGGATACTACAATGGGAAAGCAAATGGGACTTTGCTGCCAAGTCTTAAGAAGGCCATTGCGATGTTTGGAACAACTGTTTTGTACAATTTGCAGGGCGCCGACCGAAGGGCTTCGACCGACGCCAAGGCGGGAGTTCTGACGAGTATAAAGTATCCGACTGGTGGTTCAACATCGTTTGAATACGAGCTGAATTCTTATGCAAATGAGGAGGCTCAACTCATTGAAAAGTCGTATTCAACCAGGAAGCAAGTGTATATTGAAACGGGTGGGCAGGAAAATGTATTCTCTGATCCGCCGATAATTGCCGAAACGTCTTTAGAGCAGATCCAAACAGGTTTCATTGAGATCAGTGCAGACTGTCAAAGTTGTTCCGGCCTGCCCAGTCCGAGTTACATTAGAATAAAATCGAACAATCTACCGGTGTCGTCGATTTCGTTAAATAATCTGTCGGCCACGTATCCTAGCCAGACTACTGAGCAATCCAGTGGAGGGTTTTATTCGCTCTTCTTCAGAGCCTCATTGTCGACATTCTTAACTGCTGGTGGTAACTTAGAGTTTTATATTGACAGCCCGGATCAAGGACGCTACAACATAAGACTAATTGTAAGAAAGAATGAATTAGTAACACAAACCCGTACCCTTGGCGGAGGGCTTCGTCTTGCAAAGAAAACAGATGCAGACCCACTGGGAGTTTCGATGGTTACAAGGCTTCTTTATGAAGACGAACAGGGTAGCTGGGGCAAAATCATGAGGAGTCCGCAATTTTACAGAACGGTACCAATTCCTGAATCACCCAATACATATGTCCTTCAGTTCGCTTCTTCGAGCGTAACACAGCCGGCTGGGTCAGCTGGAGGAAATGTTGGCTATAGCAAGGTGGTCATCCTTCATGGTGCTAATGGTGAATTTGGCAAGGCGGAGCACTTTTATCACAATGTAGCTGATCAAGTATTTGAACACTTCATTAGACCGCCGAGTATTCCGGCGGTGCCGCATGAGCTCAACGGAAGGCTTGGTAAAGTTGCCATCTATGCATTCGAAGACAATAATTATAAGCTGCTGAAAGAGGAGATCAACGTATACGAATTGGGTCTTAAGGTTCTAGTCAAGTGTATTGCACGTGAGGGTGCCACAAGCATTGGATTCGGTAATGTAATTGAACGCCTGCACTATTATCCATTCTACTCTTCCTGGGTGAGGTTAAAGAGAACAGAATCGATTTCTTACGACAACAATACCCTTTCTCTCGTTAAGAACTTCGGATATAATGAGATTGCTAGCTTTAGCTCAGGAGCAATTTATGTTGTTCCGAGCGCTATTCCGGCATCGGAATGGCCAGTTCATTTTAATCCCAGAAAAATTTCTACCACATTCCGTGACGGGTCCATTCAAGAAGTCAGATTTAATTATCCAAACGACTATTTGACGCCGAGTTCTTCCATCCAGCAACTACTGCAGCACAATATTGATGACATAGCAATTGAGGAAGCCGTTTATCGAAATGATCTCCTAACGAAATTGAATACAAAGACTTTCGCGTATAATTCGGATTTAGACAAACTTAATCTTTGTGGAGTTGGTGAAATTGTGATCGCAAACGCAATCGACAATTATACGTCTTCGGCTGACGGCGCTACCTTTGATTCAAGGGTAAAGGAAATGAGTAAGGTATATGAGTTTGATAGCAGGGGTAATCCATTAGAGGTAAGTAGGTCGAATGACGTCCATACTGTGTTTATCTATGGATTCGGTGAGAGACTACCCATTGCAAGAATTGTTGATGCAACGCTCTCGGACGTTACTTCGATACTTAGTGCTGGAGATTTGGCTGCTTTGAAGGGCTCCTCTTTGTCTGATGCACAGATTAGCACACTCGTGGATCAAATCCGACTTGCGTTGCCGCGATCTCAGGTTACAACTTATACGTATGTGCCTGGCGTCGGAATTAATTCAACAACGGATCCAAACAATATGACGACCTACTATGAGTATGACGATTTTGGTCGACTAAAGTTGGTTAGAGATCATAATGGTAATATTCTGACAACGTACAAGTATCATTATTCGTCTCAGCCTTAACACAACTTGCAAATTGTCTTGGTGTAAAATCTCTCAATTGAACCCACTCGTTGACTTTAATTCAAAGTGGGAAATGGAATACTGGAGGGAGTCAATAGTATATCTTTGGAAGTATTGTTATCTATAACGTCTACCATTGGATAGGACTGCGGCTTAACGGAACGCTACTACAAAATCGTCATCCCGAGGGCGTGTAGCAGATCTGATTCTTAACTGCGATTTTGCAAATCCGACTAGGTGAACCCTTCATGCGGAGTGGCAAAGGAGCTCACAGACACTGCCACTTACTTTCCTTGATTGGTGTCGGTGGAACTCGCGTCTTCCCTCGAAGTCCCTCTCAACGCGCGCCTCCGTTCGGCAGCCGCAGCGTCTTCCGGATAATTTTCGCGCTGAAATCCCTCCAACATCTGCCGCAATCCGCTCGCCTTGATGCTGGCCACCGCCAGTCGCACCGTTTCAAATTCTTCCCGCGCCTCGGTGTTCTCCTCCAGGAACTGCATGAGTTCCTTCTTTTGTGACTCATCCAGGTTACCGTCAAAGTAATCATGGATAAGGTTTGCAACGTCTGGCTTGGTCTTCATTCTTTGAACAATTCGGGATTGATGCTGTGCTTCTTTAACGCCGTGATAAAGTACTTCAGGCAGCGCATTTTCTTGTTCTTGGCCGCCTGCGGAGAACTTAGGTTAAAGTACACCTTAATTTTCTCCATTGACCATCCTTCGAAGTAGAATTTTTCCAGAACATCGCGACATTCGTCACGCAACTCCGTATTCATGATCGAGGCCGCCTGAGCCCACATGATATCGCGCTCGAAATCGTATCCTGCTTCACCAGTCATCTCATCATAAAAAGCACTCTCTGCCTGGAGTTTTCTTTTTTCGACGTGGAAACGCCGGCAACAGATGTTTTTACATACTGTATACAAGTAGGTCGAGATACTGGCATTCCACCGAAACTTGTCGGTTTCAATGTTCACGATAAGTACCTGTATGGTATCCTGGTATAGGTCGCTGAACTCTTCAGACGGGGTGCCGAGCCGTTGAACCAGCGACTTGGCCATGCTGTAATTATCCTGATAGATCTTTGTCCAGGCGCTATTTCGTACACGTGGGTTTTCAGAGCGCAATCGCTCCAGAAGGCTTCCGTCAAAGGCGGAGCCGAAGTTTCCTGCTGTCATCGGTTATTGGTACAACGTACTGCGCGCAAGTACGGAAAAACATAGATTTCGTCGGGTTGCTTTCGTCGATGACAGTGACTTCTTGTCGATTTAGCGCCGTCGTTGATGGCATGCAGCTTCAAAAAGATTTTGAAGGCTTTGTGACAATTTAAAATGCAGGATTAACATTTATTATGGTCCAAATTAGTTCTGGCTCAAGGTACCGGACCCTTACTGGAGAAGGCAAGGGCTACTTGCCTGCATTCCGTGTCGTGATTGCAGAGCATTTCACCACCGGCAGTTGGCACAGGTGCTTCGATTTGCATGAAGTGCTTGCGATGTGGCATCGTGGCTTAACGATGGGGGAGGCCTACGGCATAGGCCTACAAAAAAAGCCGCCCCTTTCGGAACGGCTCTTCACTATTAACTGGCAATCGGTAATACTACGCTAATTCTCTCATATCCACAGGCACCACTCTCGAGATGCCCTTCTCCACCATCGTCACGCCATAGATCACATCCGTAGATGACATCGTGCGCTTGTTGTGCGTCACGATCACGAACTGTGAATCCTTGCTGAACGTACGGATGATGTTGTTGAACTTATCGATGTTCGCGTCATCCAACGGTGCGTCTACCTCATCGAAGATACAAAAAGGTGCCGGCTTCAGCAGGTACATCGAGAAGAGGAGGGCAGTAGCCGTCAACGTCTTCTCTCCACCCGAAAGCTGGTTGATCGTCAATGGACGCTTGCCCTTCGGCTTGGCCACGATCTCGATCTCTGAATCCAACGGTTTGGTAGGATCGCTAAGTCGCACATCGCATTCGTCGCCGTCCGTAAACAACGATTGGAACACACGGATGAAGTGTGCCTTGATGGTGTTGAACGCATCCATGAACGTCGTGCTCGCCACTGCCTCTATTTCGGTAATGGTGTTGAGCAACGACTCCTTTGCTTTGAGAAGGTCTTCTCTTTGTGCGATGATAAAATCGTTGCGCTGCTTGATCTCCGTATAAGCCTCCATCGCCATCGGGTTGATCGGACCCATGTTGTCGAGCTTGTCGCGCATCTTCTGCACATCGGCGCGCATCTTGTCTTCATCCACCTCGCCCAGCGCTTCTACTTCCTCGGGGGCAGCGTCGCGCAGGATAGAATCAAGGTCGACGTTGAATTCCACGGACAATCTTTCCTTCACGGAATTGAGGTGCATCTTGCTCTCGTTGAGCTCGCCCTGCAACTCCATCAACAAGGTGTCGATGTTCTGGCGCTGGTGCTGGATCTCGCGCAATTGCTTCTCGACTTTGTCGATGCTGCCACGTGATTCATAATATTCCTTCTCCGCCTCACCGAGACCCTTCTCCATGTTGTCCTTCTCCTCGTACATGCCGAGCAATTCGTCGTCGTTGGAGTTGGTGACTTCGATGATGCGCTTTACTTCTTCTTCGTTCTTGCGCAGCTCTTCCACATTGGTCTCGATCCGCTTGCCGCTCTGATCCATGGACTCCTGCTTGAAGCGGGCCTCCTGGTCGATGCTCTTCACGCGGTTCTCCTGCTGGTGGAAGAAGATGTTCTGCTCGTTGTATGCCGCCGACTTCTGACTCAATAGTTCGCTGTTCGACGCCAGCTCGTCGCTCATGGTCGTCAGACGAACATCGTGGTGATCGAGCTCGTGTGCTGCCTGTTGTGACTTCGGCTTCAGGGCGTCGATCTCATTCAGGAGTGTATCAATCTTCTCGAGGATGTCTTCGCTGCGCAGGTCCGCGTTGCTCAACATCTGCGCGAACTGCTCGCGTTTCGTACGGATAGAAACATACTCATCGTTGACCTGGCGGATGTCGTCCTGTACTTCCTCCATCTGCTGGCGCAGCTTGTTGTTGCGCAGCTTCTCGAGGTCGGCCTGCTTCTCTACGAGGCTTGAACGGATCTCGTTGAGCTTTTGGGTGTGCTCCTTGATCTCCTTTTCAAGCTTCTCCATGTTGCGCGCACGCCCGATCTTCTTGCCTTCAAAGAGACCAACGGATCCACCGGAGATGCTGAACTTGCGACGGGTAAGCTTGCCGTTCTTCGTGATGAACGTGTTGTCATCGCTCGAAGGTATGGCCTTCACGTCACCTTCATGGATGTACACCTTGTCGAGGATGTACGCCATGAGCTTCCGGTACTTCTGATCGTATTCGATGATCTCGGTAGCGGGAAATGCGTTGTCGTATATCCGGGCCGTTGTGGGTTCAAACCGCTCGAAAGAATCAAGAATAAAGAAGTGTGCCTTGCCTTTCGCGGCATCACTCAATATGTTGATGGCCTCGTAGGCTTCCGCTTCGTGATCGACGATATAGTAGTTGAGGTAGGGCTCGAGATAGTTCTCGATCGATACCCGGTATTCTTCGGCGGTGGTGAGAATATCGGAGAGGAGTGGAGCGTTCTTGCCCACCTTCTTCTTGAGGAACTTGATCGCCTCAGGGAAACCTTCGAGGTTTTCCACAAGCGACTTGGTAAGGTTATATTCGTTCTGCCGTGCATCGAGCTTACGACCGGTCTGGTTCAGCTCTTCGCGGATCATCTCGATCGTCTTCTCCATGTCGGCAATGCGCACCTTCACGGATTCTTCCTCCTTCTTGAGGTTCTCCTGAACCCGGTTCTTCTGGCTCAGTTCTTCCTGCAGCACGTGAAGTTTCTTTTCGAACTCGACGAGGCTGGCATTTTGCTGCGTGGTATCCGATGCGGTCTTTTCGAGCTCCTGCTTCAATGACGATACCTGGATCTGACGAATCTCAAGATCCTTGTTAACCTGGAAGCTTTCTTCCTGCTTTTCGCGCTGCACGCGACGGATGCTGTCGGCCTGCGTTTGCAACTCTGTGGTTACTGCGCGCTGCCGGTCGTAGTCGCCTTTTAACACCTCCAGTTTGTGGGAGATCTCCTCGAGGATTTGTTCCGCGGAGACCTTCTCATTCTCAAGGCTCTGTATGCTGAAACGTGCGCGGTCGTTGCTCTTGCGATCCTGGTCGAGTTGATCACGAAGACCGGTAGCCCGGTCGTTGAGATATTTCAACCGCTCGTTCTTGATCTGCTTTTCGCTCTCGTAGTGACGGATCTTGGATACAAATTCGTTGATGGCCTTCTGGCGCGACGACAATGTCTTTTCTTTGGTGATCAGCTCCGCTTTGGCCTGTTCGATCGAAGCTTCGCGTTCGGCGATGTCGGCCGCCAGTCCCAGCTTGCGATCGTTCTCTTCGGTGATCTTTTGGGTGATACCGCTCAGCTTGTCGCCTTGCTTGTTCACGATCACCTTGGCGAGCTGGATGCTCTTGTTCTTATATTCTTCCTTGATCCGGTAATAGTTCTCGGTTTGCTTCGCCTGCTTCTCGAGGCTCTTCATGTTCTTTTCGATCTCAAACAGTAGATCGGCCACGCGTTCGAGGTCGGCGTCCGTATCTTCGAGCTTCTTCAGCGTTTCTTTCTTGCGCTTCTTGAATTTGGATATACCTGCGGCTTCTTCAAACAACGCGCGGCGACTGTTGTCTTTATCGTTCAACAAGTCATCAACCATGCCGAGCTCGATGATGGCGTAGCTGTTTGACGCGACCCCTGTATCGAGGAAGAGGTTGGTGATATCTTTCAAACGACAGACGACGCCGTTTAACAAATACTCACTTTCCCCTGTCCTGTACAAACGGCGGGTAATCGTAATCTGCGAGTATTCGGTAGGCAGGATGTTTTTCGTGTTGTTGATGGTGAGGGATACCTCGGCCATCTGCTGCGCGCTGCGCTGGCTCGTCCCATTGAAGATCACGTTCTCCATCTTTTCGGAACGGAGGGCGCTGGTCTTCTGCTCGCCGAGTACCCATCGGATCGAGTCCACGACGTTCGACTTCCCGCATCCGTTGGGACCTACGATCCCGGTGATGCCCTCGTCGAAGTTGATCACGATCTTGTCGGCAAAACTCTTGAAGCCCTTTATCTCCAGTTTCGCTAGTTGCATGCCATAGTGGTTGTTTGGTAAAAAAGCCCTTTCAAAGAGAAGTGGTTCGCCCGGGTGTTGTGAGTGATCGAGTAGTGGTCAAACGGACCCGTCGCCCTTTCAAAGGTGGGCAAATATAAGAGAGTAGGCGGAGCAATTCAAAATCAGTTAACACACTTCGAACTCTATTAATATAGGCACGTCGTTCAAGGGTGAAAACCGTCTTTTCTGGCTGCAAATGGCGCTTTCGTGCGCTTATCAGGTCTCGTCAGCCGACCATTAATCCGGCTGTTTATAGGGCATTACGGCGACGGAATAGGATCGACGCGGCACGTTGCGAAGCGCTGGCGTGACCGGAATGTTATCGATGTAATTTCCACAAGGTAAAACCATTACGTTGGGATGATAAAACCGATGGTTGAATCCGTCTTACACTGGGAACCTGTCTCGGAACCGTCTGCATTTCGTTTTTTTTTATATTTTTGTTTTTAATGGACGTAGAAAAATTCTGGATCTATGTGGTCCTGGCAGTGATTTACGGGTTAAGCCGGTTGCTGAAGAAGGATCAGAAGACGCCAGCCAGTACCCCCCGAGAGAGCACCCCCCCACGAGACACTACCGTGTCTCGCCGAAAGGAACTGCCAGGACGGTCGCCTGCTTCCAAGACTTTGGCCGAGACTGTCAGGCGGCCTGAGCCCTCAAAACAGCCACCCAAGGCCATGACCTTCGAGGAGCTGATGCGGGAGATTATGGAGGCAAAGACGACGCCCCCGCAGCGACAGGAACCTGTAGTAGATTACGATGATCAGATTGGTGAAGAGGAGCGAGACCTGGAAGATGTCAACTTCGACAATCGGAAGGACAGTGAAGTTGTCGCGACCTATGAGCAGGCCAAGAAGGACGCCTTCTACCGGCCTTCGTTGGAGGAGACGATGAAAGTGGGAGATACCGTTATGAGTTTTGGAAAGTTCAAAGAGTTTGAGCGGAAGAAGAAGTCCAACCCTGCCGAACAATTTTTGAATGAGTTCGGAGATATGGAAAAATTGCGGAAAGCGATTGTGATGAGCGAGATTCTCAAGCCGAAATTTTGACTTTCCCACGGATAAGGTACACGCATGGTGTACCGACATTTTTTGATGTCAGATTTTTTAGACTAAAGCGATTGTAACGACCTATAAAGCGGTGAACGACGGGTTACAATGATTTTTTGAGTGTATTTATGATCACAACCCTAACCAGCTATTAAGCGAGCATTGTATGAATGTTTTCTTGTTGATGATTCTCTCTCTCCTGGGGGGCAAGGAATCTGATGAAGTGCGCGACAACTGCCGAAGTTTCAAAGCCACATATGATACTGAAGTGCTCGGGAATAAAATCACCGTTAGTGTACACGCTACCGGTGGGAAAGAACCCTATTACTATTTTTTCTTTGATAAGAAGGATAATCCATTGACGTGGGATTTTAAAGTAAGCAATTGTATAGTCGAAAAGAGTGCGCTTCCAAAGTTTGTGAAAGTACTTGATTCCGACGGCTGTGCAACGAGGATAGACATTAACGAAACCATCGAGCGCTAATGGATAGAAGTCTACTTTTTAGGTTGGGAAGATTTGCAATTCTGGCGATTTTGTGGCTAGGTCTTTCTATCCAATCGTACGGTCAGTCGGTTACATACACAAAGGGCGGCCTAACAGTTGAAATACAAGTTCTTAATGTTTGCACAGGTACATCAAATTCTAGTGGAGGTGCTGTACGTTTTCACGTGGTCTCAACTGAGGGAGGCGGAGATGCCTCTTTAGTGATCATAGGTCCAGTTAACCTTCTCCCTCAGGCAATTATTTCGCCAGGCAGTACATATTTGTTTAATGCGGCTCATGCTCTTCCTATCGGTTCGTACGCCTGGGTGTTAGGAGATGGCGTCAATACAATTGGTTCTGTATCGGATGAGGCTACTTATCCAAAATTTGACATCCAAGTTCTGCCAGCCTTGTCAATTAACAAGGATCTGGAGGTAAATAATAGCTCATGTGCCTCGGCAAATGGGCAGATCCAGGCATCAATAATCGGTGGATCGCAGGCAGTTGGGCCAACAACTTACAATTATACTTGGTCTTCAGATAATGGAATGCCAACATTCTCGGGAACAACTCCCGGAACTACGCCACTTAATTTGGCGACGCTCCTTGGGCAAGCTGGCCTTAGAGGAGGTACGTACTATTTGGATGTGATAGACAATAACAGTTTCTGCACTGCCCAACAGGTGTTTACTATCACGGACCCTTCGCCTGCCCTTTACACCATCACTACTCCATCTCCATTGAGCATTTGCCAAGGTGACCCCATCACGATCACATTGAATAACTCCGAAGCCGGAGTTACATATGAAATTCTCAAGAATCTTGCTTCCCTGCCCACACCTATCACATTCACAGGAACTGGGGCGGGTCCGTTTAATATGACGTTCCCATCCACGGATTTTAGTTCGGGGAATTCGATTCACGTTTTAGCGAAGAATGGCTTTTGTACATCAGTTCCCATGATAGGAAACGTAGTCCTGAATATCAATCCATTGCCTACAATAACCGGCGCTGGCATGACTCCAATTTGTCAGGGTTCCCTGTCGACGACGCTTACCTATACTTCTTTGTCGGGAACACCCACGCTTTATAGCATTGACTATGACGGCACGGCGCAGGCCGCGGGGTTGGTTGACATTGTTGATGCAACGTTGACGGCCAGCCCAGTAGCAGTCCCCGTTCCAGCAGGGGTTCCTCCCGGTACTTACAACGCCGTATTGACTGTTGAAAACAGCACTACAGGTTGTCCAAGCCTAGACGTGCCTGTAACCCTTTCTATACTGGCAAATCCGATATTCACAATTACAGCAAACCCGCAGGTTTGTGTGGGGGGCGTTACTGCAAATCTCCCTTATACGGTATCAGCCGGCAGTCCGGATCAGTACACCATCGACTTTGATGCCAGTGCGAATGCACAAGGATTTACAGATGTTCCGAATTCCTTATTACCGGCCAGTCCTATTGCCATTACTGTTCCCGGGGCTGCTCCCATAGGCGTATACAATGCCACTATCACGGTCCGGAATTCTGGAACGGGTTGCGTCAATAGTTCGCAGCCGTTTACGGTTACAATAAATCCTAATCCTACCGTAACGCTTACACCGATACCAGCGATCTGCCAGGGAACAACCTCAGCCGTTTTGGCATATTCCGCGACCGTTGGAAGTCCTGATCAATACAGCATCAACTTTAACGCGGCCGCCAATACGGCGGGCCTTCTGGACGTGCCTCTTACCACACTGCCAGCCAGTCCGATCAACATCCCCGTTCCGGCAGCCATCCCTGCCGGTACATATAGCGCTACCGTTACTATTCGGAATTCAGTTACCGGATGTACCAGCGCGGCATTGCCAATCACCATTACCGTCAATCCGAGCCCTACGATCACAGTCACGAACCTTAATCCGGCAGTATGCCTTGGAGCCACGTCAACGACTTTGGCTTATACGGCGACTACGGGTAGCCCAACCCAGTACAGCCTTGACTTCAACCTGGCCGCAGAAGGGCAGGGATTTACCGATATCGTGACCGCGGGATTGCCGGCATCACCGATCACGGTAGCTATACCGCCGGCAGCCGTTCCAGGTACATACACAGCAACCTTAACCGTTCGCAACGGAACCACTACTTGTGTAGGCGCGGGGCAGACGGTAACCATCACCATCAACCCGACGCCGGCCATCGCCCTGACCAATCCTAATCCCCAGATCTGTCGGGGAACGCTGGTGGTGCCGATGCCTTACACAGGCGTGGCGGGTGGCGCGAATCAATATAGTATAGACTTCAATGCTGCGGCAAATGCCGCGGGCTTTGTCGATGTCGTGAACACGAACATACCGGCCTCACCGATCAACATTACCATCGCTGCGGCGACCGTGGCCGGTACCTACAACGC
>DATHKA010000016.1:0-5151 GCA_035489615.1 Chryseolinea sp. | reverse complement strand
TGAACGGTCAAATTACACAAAACTCATGCAACGGCTACTGGCCGAGATACTGATTTAAGAGGGCAATCAGTTCCAATCGATTAAGCGGCTTCGGCATGTACGCATCAAAGCCTTCTTGAAGAAATCGCTCGCGATCTTCAGGCAGGGCGTAAGAAGTAACAGCGATAATGATAAACGGCCCGGACCGTTGTAGCTCACGAAGTTTGTGCAAGGTCTGGACGCCATCCATCTTTCCTTTGCCCAGGTTAATGTCCATCAGTATGGCATCGAATGATCTTTCGTCCACCAGTTGCATGCAGGATTCCCCGTCAAACACATGGGTAACGTTGAATAGGCCACCCAACAGTTTTTTTAGAACCAACGCGTTGATAGCGTCATCCTCGACATAGAGAAGGTTTTTCATGAAGTTTGATGCAGCGGCAAGACGATCTCAAAAGTACTACCCACGTCCTTCGAGGATTGCACTACGATCTCGCCGCCCAGAAGTTCAATATATTTTTTTGATATTGAAAGGCCCAGACCTGAGCCCTCGTGGCTCCGGCTTCGTCCCGAACTCTCTTGCTCGAAGGAATTGAAAATGCGAGGAAGAAATTCGTCCGAAATACCGATACCCGTATCGCGAATACTGATAACAGCGCTCACCTGGTTCAGCGCGCGAGTCGATACCTCAATGCTTCCTGTATCGGTAAACTTTATCGCGTTGCCCACAATGTTGTTGATTACCTGATAAAGCATGGTCTCATCAGCCAGGCAGCACAATGGTTCGGCGGAAGGATGATAGCTAAAACTCAATCCTTTTTGCCGCGCAAGGGATGCGAGCGAATGAATGCATTCCAGCGTAAGCTTGCTGACGTCAATAATCTTCAATACCAATTGATTGTTCTTTGACTCGAGACGCGACAGGTCGAGAATACTGGTAATGGTACTCAGCAACCGTTGACCGCTTTGTTGTTGAAGTTTCACATATGATTTGATGTCGGGGTTCTCGGTTTCCATGTCGATGACCTGACTCAGTCCCAGTATACCATTGATGGGTGTTCTGATCTCGTGTGACATGTTCGACAGAAAGTTGGTCTTCAGCCGGTTCATTTCTTCTGCCATGTCTTTTGCCACACGAAGGTCTTTGACAGTCTGTTGCAAGCTCGCCTTCGCAAGCTCGTACGCCTGGTGATAGTGATAAATCAAATAGACAATCACGAAAAACATCAGGATCACCGTCGTCAGTTCCTCGGTGAAGGCCAGTTGTCGAACCGGTCTGTCGAAAATCTCCCACCCGTTGAATTTTCCAATTTCATGAATCACGATCGGAACAAAATGGGCGGCCGCGTAAAGAAGACCCGCTCTGTTTCCGAGCGTGTGAAAGGCAAATAATATGTTCGCGCAACTGAGCAGCGCGATGAAGAAATTGAACTCGCCAAATAAGTAGATGTTGATGATGTTATTCGACCAAGAAATGAACAGCAGCAGGTTGCAGACGATAGGAATTGACTTCCTTGCCTTCAAAAAGAATAAAGCCAGCAAAAATAGCGACACGACGACGCCCGTCTTGAACAGATGCTGGTAATGTCCTTCGGCGATGTACACGAACACAAACACCAGCATCGTCGACAGGGAAACAAGTACAATATTGTAGACTAACACGATGCTCGCGCGGCGGAGTACATCGGGCTCTGAACGCAGAACTGCGCCAATAAAATATTCCCGTAATGCTCTCATTACCAACAGGGGGTACCTGCTTCCAATATAGTCATTTTGACTATTTGCCTATCTTTTCGAACGATGTTACAATGCCTTTAATAAGCGAGGAACTGAAGCCCTGGTGTTCCATCTCATTCAAACCGGCAATGGTACAACCCTTGGGCGTCGTAACTTTGTCGATCTCCTCTTCCGGATGTCGCCCCAGCTTAAGCAGCAATTCCGCAGCTCCCTTCACCGTCTGCGCCGCGATGAGGTTGGCCGTTTTGGCATCAAATCCTATTTCAATTCCGCCCTGCGTCGAAGCCCGGATAAAGCGAAGAGCATAGGCAATTCCGCACGCACCCAGGACGGTTGCTGCATCCATCAACTTTTCATCGATTGCTACGGTTATGCCCAATTGATTGAAGAGCGACGTCACGAACGACACCTGCTCGTCGGCACCGCCCGCATGACAGAGGCAGGTCACTGACTCCTGTATCGCGATCGCCGTATTAGGCATGGCGCGGAAGATAGGCACGCCGTTGCTCACGATACCCAGAAGATCCTTCAGGAACACGCCCGTCACCACGCTGATAATAAGGTGCTTTCGTGGCTCAAAAAGGTCAGCCAGGCCTTCCAGCACTTCCCGCACATTGTAGGGCTTCAACGCCACGATCACGACATCGCTGTCGCGTACAGCCTGCCGGTTATCGCTCGTAACGTGGACACCTTGAGCCCCGAGGGCGGCCAGTGCTGCGACATTGCGGCGCGTCACAATGAGTTGGTCCGGCGCAATAAACTTGCTTTTGATGAGTCCTTCGGCAATTGCTGCCCCCAAATTTCCTCCTCCGAGTATAGCGATCCTGGTTGGTTTCATAACGCGATCCTAAGTATGCCGTCAGGCACAAAAGACGTAATAAAAATTAACTTTATCTTTCTGGCTTTAAAAGAAGGAATAGTGGAATTGCTATACAAACCCTGGCCCTGGTACGTGGCCGGTGCGATTATCGGATTGACTGTGCCGGTCTTGCTGTTGGCCGGGAACAAGCCCCTCGGCATCTCCTCTACATTGCGTCAAATTTGTGCAGCCTGTATTCCGGCCGGCATCCCCTTCCTTCAATACGACTGGAAAAAGGATAACTGGAATCTGTTCTTTGTAACCGGAGTATTGATCGGTGGGTTTTTGGGGGGTCTGGTGTTCCGGAACGCTGAGGGTGTGGCAATTTCAGAGAAGACATTCAACATGCTTGCGAACAATATTGTCGTTGACAACCAGCTGCTTCCCGGTGAACTGTTCAGTTGGCAATCCCTCGCGACCACGCGTGGTTTTTTGATAATTGTTGTGGGCGGCTTCCTTGTGGGATTCGGCACGCGCTATGCGCAGGGCTGCACGTCGGGTCATGGCATCATGGGCTTGTCATCTCTCCAGTGGCCTTCACTGGTGGCAACCATCTGCTTTTTTGTAGGTGGTGTGTTTGTATCTAACTGGGTACTGCCTTACATCCTGGCCCTATGAGAAAACTCTTATACCTGATCATTGGCGTGGCGTTTGGACTCGCGCTCACAAAGGGCGAGGCCGTGTCGTGGTATCGTATGCAGGAGATGTTTCATTTTCAAAGCTTTCACATGTATGGTATCTTCATGACGGCCATCCCTGTAGGTGCGATCAGCATTTGGTTGATCAAAGCATTCAACGTGCGAACCCTTGACGGCGAAGCGGTGATCATTCCCGAAAAGAAATTTCACAAGGGAATAGTAATCGGTGGATTGATCTTCGGCTTCGGTTGGGCACTAACCGGTGCTTGCCCCGGACCCCTGTATGCATTGATCGGCGGCGGCTACACCGTTACTCTGGTTACTTTTATTTCGGCGCTGGCCGGCACTTGGGTGTTTGCCCGATTTGAGCGTCATCTACCCCGTTAACACAATCCTGGCCACTGCCCCTGGTGCCACCGCCATGCTCACATGATTACTACTGCACCTGATGACAGGCAATCATTAAAAGAAAAGGCAACCTGCGCCTGTGGCATCCGTTGGGAAATGCACAACCTGAATAAAAACAATGGAATTAAGACTGGATACCAGCTATAAGCAGATACTGGGAATGGCGTTGCCCATTTCTCTGGCATTGCTGGTCCCCCAGATCAACTTCATTACGAACAACATCTTCCTCGGAAGGCTCGGAGAGAGGGAATTGGCGAGCGCAGGTATAACAGGCGTCTACTATCTGATCTTCGCCGTGATCGGCAATGGTCTGAATAACGGGATGCAGGCGCTCATCTCCCGTCGCGCTGGTCAGAATTTACCGAAGGAAATTGGGCGCCTCTTCGTGAACGGCATCTGGATCGCGTTGGTCATTGCTGTTCTCGGAATTATACTGACGTATATACTGGCGCCCTCAGTGTTGCGGGCAGTCATCAACGATCAGATTATCGCCGAGCAGTGCATCGACTTCCTGTTGATCCGTATCTGGGGTCTGCCGTTACTGTACCTATATGTGATGCGCAACGCATTGCTGGTGGGAACGAATCAGACCAGGCTGCTGATATGGGGTACGTTGGCCGAAGCATCAACCAACATCTTTCTTGACTATGCGCTGATCTATGGTCACTTCGGACTGCCAGGCCTCGGCTTCAATGGTGCCGCGTATGCTTCCATAATTGCTGAAGGGATGGGGTTATTGGTGATTTACGCGGTCATTCACCTCAAGGGCCTCCACCGGGCTTTTGGTTTCTTCCAGGAGGATCGTATACCTGTGAGCCGCACACAAATAAAACTGATACTGGTACAGTCATCACCGCTCATCCTGCAATACTGTATCAGCATCGTAAGCTGGGAATTCTTTTATATTTTAGTTGAACATCACGGTTCGCGTGCCTTGGCTATTTCCAATACGATGCGCAACATCTTTGGAATATTCGGCGTGTTTTCGTGGGCGTTTGCTGCTACCACAAATTCCATGGTGAGTAATATTATAGGCCAGGGCAGACAGGACGAAGTCATTCCCCTCATCAATCGCATCATTCGCTTGAGCATCGCCCTGAGCCTCATGCTTTGTCTCGTACTAAACCTGTGGCCTGAATGGTTTTTCTCGATTTATGGGCAGGGTGATGCCTTTATTGCGGATGCCATTCCTATTGTGCGCGTAATTTCACTGGCGCTCATCATGATGTCGTTTTCAACGGTATGGCTAAATGCCGTGACTGGAACAGGCAATACCGTAGTCAATCTTACGATTGAGTTTATCACGGTAGTCATTTATTCCATTTACGTTTATCTCGTGCTGGAGCATTATAAGCTACCCATCACGATCGGGTGGATGTCGGAATGGGTGTATTGGATCAGTATGTTCTCGATGGCCTATGCCTACATGAGATCCGGACGATGGAAGAACAAGGTAATTTGAAGGGCTGATCAGGCGATGGTTCCCATCCGTCTCACGGGCGACGCGGCGCTATTTTCGCTCGTAAAACA
>DATHKA010000015.1:0-12036 GCA_035489615.1 Chryseolinea sp. | reverse complement strand
CTCATTTTATCGGGCGTCCCACCCCACGCGCCTACATGACCCGTTGGTTCGACAAGCGCCTGCAGATGATTGCCGCACGTGAGCAATACCAAAGTCAACGAGATACCTTTGATGTATACATTGTCCTCTCGAACG
This sequence comes from Chryseolinea sp., assembly GCA_035489615.1. Lineage (GTDB taxonomy): Bacteria > Bacteroidota > Bacteroidia > Cytophagales > Cyclobacteriaceae > Chryseolinea. The sequence continues at coordinate 11,901 of DATHKA010000015.1, read as the reverse complement.
GTGGCGCCTCCCGTGCAGGAAAATGGACGACGAGCATCCTGAGCAGCCTGCAGGACCTTAGCAGAAAGCGCAATGCGCAGGATAAGTTCGGCGACCATGTGTTGGCTATCGCTGGCGCTTCGGGAGGTACTGTCGGAAATTGCGCGTTTTATGGCCTGCTAAAAGCGGAACACGATCGAGATCCCTCATTTCAGGACACAACGGATTACCTCGGACATACAAACCGGTTTTTCAGCAGCGACTTTCTCACGTTTACGCTTGGCCGCCTCATGGGTCCGGATATCATCCGTCATATTGCCCCGATCGATATGGATGATCGCGCTGCCTCGCTGGCGAGATTGCTCAGCCATTCGCGGGATACTCTATTGAATAAATACTTCGACAAAAAGCTCACGGAGGTGTTCGATTATTCCGGCGATCTGCCTATGCTTTTTATCACCAGCACGAAAGTGGATGATGGTATGCCGGGACTAATCAGTTCGGTACAGCTTCCCCGTAAGTCGCAGCGCAACGATCTGCTCACGCTAATCGATCGGCTGGACGGCAACGAGCGCGGAAGCAACCTTTCGCTCGCAACCGCAGCCATACTGAGCTCGCGGTTTCCGTACGTATCACCCGCAGGAAAAGTAGGTAGCAACTATTATGTTGATGGTGGATATTTCGACAACTCGGGAGCAGGTACAATTCTCGAACTGCTGGGTGAATTGAGCAAACTATTCGAAGACAATCCACAATATGTTGGCAAGTTCTCATTTCACATCCTCCACAATTCTAACGCTGAGATATTCTCCAGGCCTTCTAAACAGATACATCCGCTCACCAACGATTTGTTCGCTCCCCTGCTTACACTGGCGGGGATGCAGGGAGCGAGCACGAGCATCAGCACAGGCACGCTGACACAAAACTTCGTGTTGTTTTCAAAAGACACTTTGCATGCCATCATAGACTATAACCTCTATGACCGCTCGTTTCAGGTAGATACCGCAAGGCGTAAATATGAGGAGGGCTATCCGATGAGTTGGGTCATTTCGGATTATCAAATCAATCGAATGGATAGTGCCTTGCGAAATGCGAATGCCTCGATGCTGAAAGACTTCTACTTTTATCGTGCCTCAGAAGATACGGTGCCTCCCAGGCGCCGTAGCGACTGTTGTATCTGGTAAGACCTGTCGCATTCAACCTCGGAGAATGTCGTAAGCAACCATCAAAAGGTCATTGCTCATTGAGTACCTTTGAGGCAGGCCCCAAGGAAACAAGCAAGTAAGACACCAAGGGAATCAAGTACTTGAGTGGACGTCAACGTGCAGGGTATCTGCAAAGACTGAAAAGGTGAACAAGAAGCACAAACACGACTTAAAAAATAATTGCCACAACTATGAAAAAGATCAAGATTCTTTACTGGGTATTTACCGGTCTGTTCGCCGCATTCATGATATCTACAGCAATACCCAACATTATGATCAATCAGCAATCCATCGATCTCTTTGCCCAGTTAGGCTATCCTAAGTATCTGATCGGTTTTATCGGTTGGCTGAAACTACTGGGGGCAATTGCGATCCTGGTGCCGGGGTTTCCGCGTGTTAAAGAGTGGGCATATGCCGGCCTCTTCTACGATCTGATGGGCGCAACTTACTCTTCGATAGCGGCCGCAGGCTTTATGCCGCCCATGTTATTCATGATCGTGCCCTTCGCGCTCGAAGCGTTGAGCTACATATACTATCACAAAACGATCAATTTTCCTTCTTCGCCTCTTCAATCTCGCGCCTGATCGCCCATCGTAAGTCCTTTAAATTATAGTGGGCAATCAGGTGGTCAATGCGATGAACGACATATTGAAAATCGTCGCCGAATTCCTTCTTCACTTGCTGAAGGAGATAGTCCTTGATACCCTTGTCAAGTAGCGTACGTCCGATTTGGTCCATGGCTATTGAGTATTACCGTTGTGTGGAAATAACAAAAAAAATTCATATGTCAAAAGTGCTGTAAATATCGTGCCCTACTGATAATCGCCATTTGTGCGAGTGATGGCGTTATTTCAAGAAGTTCCCGTGAGGTGAATAAACCACAGACGTTCCACACTCACGTAAAGTCGATAAATCGTGGAGCAACTGTCACACTCGAGCACAGCTTTGTAGAAAAATCCAGCAAAATCAACTCCTTCTCACCGCAAAAAGAGCCCTGAACACGTTTGATGTGGCATTGGCACGGTATTGATTCATGTTGTAGCAACTGAATCTTTAAACTTTAAATTAAAACAGAAGTATCATGAAAAAGATAGTATTGATTATGGCAGGTGCTCTTTGTTTGGGTGCAGCTGCATACGCACAGGATCCTACGCAACAATCAACGGACTCGACGTCTATTCAGCAGACTCAACCTACACAGCAGCCTGCACCTGACGCGTCCACTCCTGCCTACCGCAAGGATATGACGCAGATCCAGGCCGCAGATGTGCCCACAGGACTTCGTTCAACCCTTGATCGTCCTCAGTTTAAGGGATGGGAAACGGGCGGCGTCTATTCCAATGCGGATAAGTCGGTGTTTATCGTTGAGATAAAGGATGAAGTTGAAGGCCGGTTGAAGGCATACAGATTTGATGCAAATGGTAAGCCGATAACGGACAATTAGTAATTAGCAATTAATAATATTAATAATTAGTAATTCAGGGGCCCCTTTCGGGGCCTCTGCCTTTTAACCAAATCGGAACCATTGAAGTGAATGATTTTTGTTGCCTTGCTTCAGGCCCTTATGAATCTGCGAACGCAAACGGTGCATCGCAATAGCCAACCAGGGCCCTAGCCCTGGTTTTAATTACTAATTATCAATTACTAATTGAATTGTAGCTCAGTCTCACATTCCCAGACGTCGACAGGCTAACCGGAATTCCGCCTCCATTCGATTTGCCCTGGATGCGCTTCTCGTCTGACCTTCCGGAAAAGTTGGTCAGTGGCACGTCAAGTGATTCTCCTTTGATATCCAGGTCGAGACCCAGGTTTGCCGGCACCGAGATGCTGATGTTCCCATCGCTCGTATGCGCGTTTAACTCCTTCGTTAAGCGCTGGATGTTCCCTTTTATATTTCCATCGGATGTACTTGCTATTAAGGCACCATTAAGGTCTTGGAACGTGATGTCCCCATCGGACGTCTTTGCCTTAATATCGCCCTTTGCCTTCGTAATGGTGATGTTTCCATCACTGGTTGATGCCGTGGCGCCCGATGACGCTTCGCTCAGCCGTATGTCTCCATCGCTCGTCTTCACTTCCAACACACCGCCTATATTGTTCGCAGTGATGTTTCCATCTGAAGTCGAAGCCCAGACCGCGCCTTGCACGTTTTCCACATGGATATTGCCGTCGCTGGTGCGCATTTTCTGATCAGGCGTAAGTCCCGTGAGGCTGATGTTGCCATCAGATGTGCGAAGGTCACACGAGGCTCCCTTCGGGGTTTGCACGCGAAAACCAACTGTAACACGCTCGCGCCAATCCATCAGTCCCTGGTTATTTGGGTACTTGACGACGATCGTGAGCGAATTCCCCGTCTTCTCTACCGTGAGTTCGAGTTCCTTCTCCAGGGCCTCCCGGCTCATGTTAAGAACCTTATTTTCCTTCTTAACGATGAAAAAGACATCGGTACTGGCCCCCTCTACATTGACGACTTCAATGTCGCCGTCAGACGAGGAAATGGATAGCTGCGATGGCTGCGCCAGTGCAAAGCTTTCCTTGAATGAAAATCGCGCGTCCTGTGCGGTGACGGTGGCTCCGATCAGGAGACAGGCAATCAATGGTAGAAATTTCATGTTCAAGCTGGTTTATAAGGAAAGAGACGCGGGTCACCGGCCACGAGTTGCACGATGAGCTGAAAAAATGTCGGTTCCGCACCGAAAGGCCTCTTTTTGGAAGGAATTTACGCGGGAAGTGCCTCTACTTCGCGCTGTGGGTTCAGCCTGCTTATGGCGGAGGTAACCTTAGTATTAATCGGGATGGTGACCGAGAATCTTGTAAAAACACCGGCAACGGACTCCAGATCGATCTTGCCATTAAGCGACTGCACAGACTTCATGACGATGTAAAGCCCTAGCCCATTACCCTTCGAACGCTCATGGCCCACAAAAAACATGTTCCACAATTTGATGCGGGTTTCGTCGTCTATACCTACTCCGTTATCGTAGACACTCAGAAACAGCTCATTGCGATCCACGCTCGTCATAATCTGGATCTTGGGATGACGATCGCGAGCGAGGCTGCTAAAGAACAGGGCATTCTCCAACAGGTTGTAAAGTATAATTTCGATCAGGTCCGGGTAAGAATAAAAGTGTGCATCTGCCCCGTTGTCGACGACCACTTCGATGTTGTTTTCAGCGATTGACCGACTGAAAAGACTGTTGACGTTCCTGATGATTTGGCTCAGGAACACCGGCGAATAGTTGCTGGGTTGGTTCACTTCACTGATCATCTTCAACTTCTTCAGCAAGCCGTCCATCTTGATCGCCGTGTTGGAAATCTTGTTCACCAATTCGTTGTCGCCATTGGCATGGTGAAGTGCCAGGTTGCACAATCCGATGATCGTGCAAATCGGGGCGCGTAAGTCGTGAGATGCGCGGTACAGGAAAATGTCCATTTCCTTATATGCCTCCACCAACTGTCGCGAACGCTCAAATACCAGCACCTCCAGGTTTTCATTGATGCGCTGTATCTCATCGTTGGCTTTAACCAGGCTCTTCTTTTGACTCATCACGCGGGCACGCAACAACATCGACCAGATCAGTAAGGCGCCAAACAGCGTAAGCGTCGTTACCGCCAGAATTATCTTCACGCGAAATTCCCGCCGCTCTTCGAGCCTGCGAATTTCACTGGCACTGAGTTTTTCCTGCAGGTCCTTGATGTCGGAAAACGAAGCTTTCAATGAACGCAACATAATTCGGTAGTCGGAAATGTTCTTGTAAAACTTGTCTTCATTCTGCCTGAGCACTTCCTCCAACGTGCTAAGGTCGTTAAAGAGGTTCTCGCGTTCTGCTACACTTAAGGACGCTGTGCCTCCCGACAACTTTTTGTTAATGACCTGAATTTTATCATCGAAGTCTCTACGAAAATCATCCATCAGGGTGCTTTCAAATTTTGCTTGCTCGAGGAGATTTTCAACGTCACTCTTCACAAATGAGGAGTCGGATATGCGGCTGATGAATTCGCTTTGCTTGGCTGCAGGTTGTAACTCACTGATCAGTTGTTGAAATCGTTCGTCGATGCGTGCCTTCGTCGCCTCATCAAGTTCTGACATGTTCTGACCCTTCAACATCGAATAAAAAACGGTTAGCGATTTGATCGAATCTAACGTCGCGAGATTGAAGGTTCCTGACGGAACGACATCTTGCTCATTGGCCCGTTTTTTCTGAGGCTCTACCAGCAGGATTTTGCTGTTGTTGCTGGTGAGAAGCCGGGCAACGCGATAGCCGGCAACCGTGAACTGCGCGTTCGATGTGAGTTGCTCATCCAGTGCAATGGGTAATTCAATTGTTCCCGTAGCATCGGCAGTAAGTTTAACACTCTTTCGCCCATAGTACTGAACAATTGCCCCAGGAACGGGTTGCTTGTTCAGCGTCTGCACGCTCAGTTTCACCATTTGGTAAGCCTTGGGTCGAATGATTATTTCAAGCGTTCCTTTGGAAAAATTCCACGACTCCACCTCCCATTCGGGTCGGCTTAATTTAATGGAGATTGGGGGAAGGTCTGTCTTGGGCACTTCATAGAAGGTGGCTTTCTTGTCGGCCAGCTGGATGAAGTCCTTGTCGTTTATGGAAATGCTGAGGTTCGATGCGGCATTCATCTGTTGATCGAACGCCTTAATCTGGATCATGCTCGTTTCCTGGGCATAAAGCGTACTGGCACCTCCCAAAAGGAGGGCAAATAAAACAAGTACTGCTTTTATGGGCATGGCCTCAAACATGTCAATAGTCCTTCTTAAAATTATTCTTCACGACGACCAGTTCGAACATATTCTCGCCGTACCGCGTCTTTCCCAGGTCAAGGCTCACCGTGGCCTCGTCACCGTCGGACGAACCAACCACTTTGATGCGGTATTGACTGAAATAGGGGATTGTAAGGTTAAAATGTCCCCTCTCGTCGGATACGGTTCGGGCAACGACATTACCCTTAAGGTTATCAATCAACTCAAGATCCGCCAGGGGATAAACTTTCAGGGCATCCGACTCCCGCCAGTTTTCTTCCTTAAATTTTAGTAATCCGGCAATAGTGAATGGATACGTTTGAAGGTCAATGGTAACTTCGTACACATCATCGCTATCGTTGCGATTGGAGGTGACGAATCCTTTCGAGCGATCTGCATTCAATGTCAAAGCAAAGTCATCGAAGTTTGTATTGATGGGATAGCCCATGTTTTGAACCTCCCCAAAGCTTCGGTCATTCACCATCGCGCTGAACACATCAAACCCCCCTAAGCCAGGCAGTCCATCCGAAGCAAAATAAAGTGCGTTTCCGTTGATCGAGGGAAATGATTCATCTCCCATGGTGTTAATCTCGTTGCCCAGGTTTTTCGGTTTGCTCCACGACTTACCATCAAAGGTGGACTGGTACAGATCGAGACCGCCTTCTCCGCCGCTCATATCAGATGCCAAATAAAGAACTTTGCCGTCCTCGCGAACTGACACCGCGGCGATCGAATAATGGTTCGCATTGAATGGATACGAGGAAGATAGCAGCCAACCTTCATCGCTTCGCTTGGCAAAGAATAATTGCAGCGAGCGCTTCCCCTTGTGTTGCGGCTGACCGTCGCTGGCGACGAAGGCCATTTGACGTTCATTGTCAAAAAAGGAGACGGGACCCAATTGATATCTCGCCTGAAGTTTATCGAAGAACGGAACGGCCTCCCCATAGTGCACGATAATGCCGGTTGAATCCGTTTTCATCGAGGACTGATACCATCGGAAGAATGGATTATCGCTTCCATCAACATTCTTGATCACGGATTTTTGTGCACGATTCGACAGGAACACAAATCCATTATCATACGGAACGGCGGATATGTCGGCTGATGCCAGGTTGCAATCCAGTCGCTTGATGGTATAATGCACGGAGTCCTCAAAGAGGTAATCGCGGTTCTTGATCTGCCAGATCTTCTTCATGATGCGCGGATCGTTGTCCGAGAGTTTCTCGTATAGGGTAAAGTACTTGATGGCCAAATCGTAGTTGCGCTGCGCAGCCAGCGATTCGGCATAGAGCAGGACATCGCCTGTTGGAAGGTCCTCATTGAGGGCCACATATTTCTGGTACCATTTCGATGCCTCAGCCGGCTCGTGCAGATAAAAATGGGCCCGGGCTATTGCGAGATAATATTGGGCATTGGGGGCGCGGTCTGCCAATGACTCGTACAGACGGGCGGCCTGCCGGTAGCGCTTCGAAGCGAAGAGTTCAGACGCCTTGCGATTGTCCGACTTCATGATCGAGAAAACGGTTTCCTGGCCGAAGGCGCTCATGCCCGTGAACAGCCAGCAGATTCCCCAGCAAATGAAGGTGGGCCATATGGTGTTTCGTCCGGTCATCTTGGCGATTCCACGTTATCGTGCGAGAATTTGAAAAGATAACTGACACTGATCTCGTGCGATCCGCGACTCGCGTTCACGACCTGACCGGTTACATGATCGTACGAATAGCCGAACTGTAATTGTCGTGTGAGCTGGGCGCGCAGCAGAAAGTCTATTGATTCCTTCTTTCTGTAGGATAGCCCAAGCGTGAGGGCGTTACGAATTACCAGGCAGGCATTGAGATCGAACGAAAGCGGAGAACCCGGATAGTACTTCAGGAGTATGCTAGGCTCGAGTCGCATGATCTCGCCAAGGGCAAAGTCGTATTTGCCGTAAAGGAGATAATTGACGCGATCCCATTTCACGCTGAGTGTGTCGTTCACTGCAGTCGTTTGAGGAAGTAAAGACGGCGCCGACAGCCCGAGATGGATACGCTTACTGCGATAGTAAATACCAATACCAATGGCGAGCGATGTTTGCGATATTCCGGCACCGGTCACCTGTGGATCAAGCGACGAACTGGCGCTGTTTAGTGACGCATAATTGGATCGCGACATGGAAATTCCACTCTGCATACCAAAAGAGAAAGTGGCCTCTTTGGAGACGGGCAGGTGATAGGCCACCATACCGCGGAGATCCTGATTTTTGTGAATCCCTATCTTGTCATTGACAAATGAGAGGCCGATCCCTATTCGCTTTCGCTGAAACAAGCTATTGGCGTATAGGCCCTGCGTAGCAGGAGCACCCTCCACCGACACCCATTGACTGCGGTTGACCAGCGTGAGCTTGAGTGCCTCGTCGGCACCAGCGTAAGCAGGATTGATAACGATGGGATTGAACATGTACTGGGTAAACTGCGCACCTTGTTGTGCCCGGGCAGACACGAGCGGCCACACGATGCACAGGCACAGCCAAACAAAGCACAAGCCGTTGATTTTCTTTGCTGTCATCGGATCACCTCGATAAATCCCCTGCTTTCCTTGTTTTCTTTTCCCGACCGTACGGTTATGGTATAGAAATATGTTCCCGAGGGAACAAGGCTCCCCTGCGTATTGAGACCCCGCCACGCTTTTCTCTCGTTATCGTATCCGGACTCACTGTACACCACACTCCCCCACCGGTCAACGATGGTGACTCTGTTATCCTTGTATAATTCTATGTTGCCGATGATCCACGCATCGTTCATGGTGTTACCGTCCGGTGTCACTAGCTGCGCGACATCCAGCATGGTCTTCTCCTGCTTCACGGTTACGATGAAGCTGCAGGTGCTTTTGTTACCCGATACGTCCGTCGCCGTGTAGACTACCGTTGTAACACCCACGTCAAATTGCTCGCCGGGTTGATGAGTCGACGACAGGACGGGTTCCGAGCAACCATCGGTAGCGACCGGAGGCGTCCAAGTGTATCGGATACCGCCGTTTGCTGCTGTTGAGATAGTCGTATCGGACGGGCAAAAGGTGAATTCCGGTAAATTCCTATCTTTTACAGTTACGGTAAATGTGCAGAGCGCGGTATTTCCGGCCACGTCTTTTGCCGTATAGCTTACGGTATTGCTGCCCGCACTAAATATTGCACCGGGATTGTGCGATGAAGTAACGGTAACGGCACTGCATCCATCGCCGAAACTGGGTGGTGTCCACGTAGCCGTCGCCGTGCAGGCCGTGGCTGCCTCGACCGTGATGTCCGGGGGACAATTGGTCGTGGTGGGTGGTGTCATGTCCTTTACCGTGACCGTAAATGGGGACGTAGCGATATTGCCGGCAGCATCCTTGGCCGTATAAGTCACGGTGGTGACGCCCATTGGAAACACGGCGCCTGGTGCATGCGTTGAGGTAATCGAAATAACACTGCAATTGTCGGCAAATTGGGGCGCTGCCCACGAGGCAGTAGCTTTACAATCGCCGCCAGCGTTGACAGTAACACCTGGTGTTGGCGTCTTGACCGTCGGTGGCGTGATGTCGGTGACCGTGACGCTGAATGTACACGTAGCGGTAAGGTTGGCCGTATTTTTGGCCGTGTAGGTGACTTGCGTAGTGCCCAAGGGGAAAGTGGATCCGGGCGCATGCGTGGAGATCAGCGAAACGACGTCGCAGTCAGGGGCCGTCGGCACCGTCCAGGTAGCCGTAGCGTTGCAACCTGACAGTGTCGTCACTGCGACGTTCGAAGGACATCCGTATATTTCGGGAGGAGTTACCGATCCGTTGTTTGAAGTACAACACATCGTACCCCCATTTTTGCTTTCGGCCGAGACAATCGTAAACAGCCCGAAATAAGTGGAAGGGTCAAATTCAAGGGCACAGGTAACCTTGATCGTCGCGTTCAGCCCGAAGCCCCCGAATGACAGATAGATCATGTTGCCGGCAAAATTTCCACCCATTCGCCCCCTGACAGTAAAGGTCTCGCCCGGCGATACCCAGTTGGCATAAAGGGCTGGAGACGAATTGTCCTCTACCCGGACGAGCGCAGGAATGAAGCCGTGATAGCGTAGGGTAAGGACGGTAACGCCTCCGTTGCATGGACTGCAGTCACCTGGCAACGGACAACATCCCTGGGCGCGTAGCTGAAACGACAGCAGGAGCAGGCAGCCCAGGAAAATGGACCCTTTTACAAGGTTTAACAGCGGCCTGAACATAGTGTGAATGGGCAAAAAATACGAATCAATATAGCCCTGTTACTTAAAGCACGCCAGACCGTTAGGCGGGAATTACGCAGTGTTGGTCGAACATGTAAGACGCGCGTACCTTTTCAATGAGGTTTCAGTTCCTCCAGAGGGGCACCTCGTTTCCCCCGATAAAAACGGCGTTGATCTTTCGCATGTTCTGTATATCCTGTAGCGGGTCCGCATCCAGAACGATAAAATCTGCCCAGTTTCCTGGTTTTATTACGCCGAGATTTCTGAGCGCCAGCTGTTCGGCGGCATTTTTTGAAGCCGCAACGATGATTTGCATCGGTGTGAGCCCCGCCTCGCTCATCATACTCATCTCCACATGTTCGAAGTAACCCATGAAGCGCGTTGGGACGCCACTGTCGGTGCCGAATACGATGGGTACCCCGCCGTCCGATAAAGCCTTGAGATTGGACATCGCCACGGGTAACTGAGCGCGGTAGGTGGCCGCTGACTTGCTGTCCTGCACCGTCTTCTGACGGGCGGCATCCGTGAGCGGAGCAACGGTTGCGCTATCGTACTCCCTAGTAAAGAATGGGTCGGTAAAAAATTCTGGGGTGCCGGCATAAACGAAAGTGGATAACTCTCGTGTCAGTGTGGGGCAGTAAGGTATGTTCTTAGAGACCAGCAACTGCACAAAATCAGCCGGCACGGTCTGATCGCGAACGCTGTGCGCCAGCATATCCACACCAGCATCCACCAGCTTGCGCGCATCGTCCAGGTAATACATATGGGCAGCGATTTTGAAGTTGAGGTCATGTGAGCGTTTGATAGCTGCCTGATAAATGTCTGCCGGCATCTTGGGCGAAGTTCCCAGGTTGTCATCCACACGAATCTTCATGATATCGACGCCCATCTGCGCATTGCTGTCGACGACGGCGACGGCTGCGGCAGGCGTAGCACCGTTAACAATAGCACCCGCCATGAACAAACGGGCGTGTAGTGGCTGCGTGGAATCGTTCGCCTGTCTGATCGATTCAGCGGACGCCTGATCACCGCCGAGGCTCACCACGGTGGTCACTCCGTAGCGCGCGTAAATGTTCAGGTTATCGAGCACATTTTCCCTGGAATAATGTCCACCCTCAATACCCTTCGTCTCTCCTACGTGGCCGTGGCCATTGATAATTCCGGGCACGACGAATTTTCCCTTCAGGTCGCGCGTGACCGCACCAGCAGGGAGGGTTATGGCTGCCGCCGTCCCAATCAATTCGAATTTGCCGTTCTGTACGACGAGAATGGCGTCTTTTATGGGCTCTCCGCCCTCGCCATCAATCAAGGTTGCGCCGGTGTACACCACAAGATCGCTGGTGACCACTGAAACATCAGCCTTTCTATTACAGGAATTGAAGGTGAGTACGATGACCAAGGCATAGGCCAGGTGGCTTAAATCTGCCGTAATGCCTTTGGCCGAAGAAGTATGGTGACGAGATAGCATGGATGGAGTTAGCTTGAAAGTTCTTGAAAAACAAAAGAGACCGCCCGATAGAGCAGTCTCTTTGTTCAAGTTAACGAAACAGACCGTACAATAAAAAGGAAATTATTCCTTCTCCTTCAGTACGTTTCCGTCGGCGTCAAACTTTACTTTCTTAGTTTCCGATCCGTTCTTTAGTTCAACGGCGTACAAAGTTTTACCATCCTTTTCTTTCTTAAAGGCTTTGGATACCATCCAGCCGGTGTAGTCCTGGCCCTTCAGTTTTTCCTG
>DATHKA010000014.1:0-17861 GCA_035489615.1 Chryseolinea sp. | reverse complement strand
GATCTGGGACGATCGAACTTTGACGATTGCAAATTCGGCCGCCACAAAAAAGCCATTGAGCGCAACGAGAAATAAAGTCAGGATTACATCCAAAGTCATAGCGGCGGAGCCAAAAACAAAAATAGTAAGAAAACGCTGACCGATCTTATTGTCAAAAAACCGCCTATATTTATTGTAGTCTCCACCCTCATGCATTTAGAGCTGCTCTTGCTATTCATCGGTTTTCTGGTGCTGATTGCAGGCGCATTTTTCCTCGTACAGGGCGCATCTTCACTGGCACGAAGATACAACATTTCGGCCGCTATCATCGGATTGGCTGTTATAGGCTTTGGTACGTCCACGCCTGAGCTGGTGGTGACCATCTATGGTACGATGCAGGGCCGCGACGAGCTCGCGTTCGCCAATATTATCGGTAGCAACATCTTTACGGTACTTTTCGTGCTGGGCATCGCTGCCATCGTATTTCCCCTGATCATCCAACGCAACACGGTTCGCTTCGAAATCCCGCTTTCGCTCATTGCTGTTACAATCCTGTACGTGCTCGTTAACGATCAGGTAATTACCGGTTTTGGCCCCGACTCGCTAGGGCGGCTCGACGCATTGATCATGCTAACCATATTCGCTGGGTTGCTGCTCTACATGTACCGTTCACTGCAGTCCGTCAACGATTTTACAGAACCCACCGACAAGGCTCTGTCGCCGCAGGCAGCGACGGCAAGCATCTTACTCGGACTTGGCTTGCTGGTGGGCGGAGCGATACTGGTAGTGGACTACGCCGTCGTGATCGCTGTCCATTTCGGGCTCGGCATGCGGCTGACCGGCCTTACCATTCTGGCTGTGGGGACCTCCTTGCCGGAACTCACAACGGTCGTGCTAGCGGCACGCAAGCAGAACACGGACATGGCCATCGGAAACGTGATCGGATCCAATCTTTTTAATGTGCTTTTCGCTCTTCCTGTGACCGCGCTTGTTCATCCCATGGAGTACAATCCTGCCCTGAATGCAGACATGGAAGTGCTGGGCATTGCCCTGATTGCTCTCATTATATTCATGTTCACCATCAGTCCCCGCAGGTTGGGAAGATGGGAATCGATTCTGCTGGTCGTCGGCTATTTCACGTACATCGGCTACCGGCTATCCATGCAACTGCCGGGCTAGTACGTCATCGCAAATAATCGCATGGGCGTATACCTAAGGCAGCAAAATTTTTGCTTCGACGTATGTAAACAAAAAAAACCTCCCGGTAAAGAGAGGTTTTCGATCGTTTAGTGCAAAAAATTACAATTTCTTTTCTAATGCGGTGATCTTGTCCTGGGCTTCTGCTTTTCCAAGTGAAAGGGCCTTCTTGTAGAGTTCTACAGCTTCACGAAGGGTATCTTTTTTCTTGCGCGGAGCCAGCTTCGTGCGCGCAGCCGCTTCTTCAACGGCCTCGCCACGCGCATAGTAGGCGTCAGCTTCCGTCATCTTGCTCTGTATCATCAACTCTTGCACGCGGGCCTCGATAAGGGCGAGTTCCTGCGTTTTGGTTTCAATTTCCGTAGACTTGTCGGCCAGTTCTGCTTCCTGCATACCCACCGTTGTGACAAGGTTGGCGTTCTCGTTCCGGTACTTTTCGACCTGCTCCTGAAGGCCGGCGATTTCGACCGTCTTCGCTTCGAGGTCAGCTTTCAGCCTGCGGATCGTTTTTGAAAATGCATCCGAATTTGATTTAGACGTCTTGAGGGACTTTTCCAGGTCCTCGATCTTCTTACGGGTTTCCTTTACATAACCGTTGATATCCTTCATTCTAGAAGTATAATCGGTGTATGTAGTACCTTCCTTCATATTCACGCGTAACAGCTGACGGCTGGCGTCAATAGAATCCATCATGGTGCCAACTTCAGTCAACGTTTGCGCCATTGCCTGGCTGGTTTCCAATTCCACTTTGAGAGAGTCAACCTGGCCTTGAAGCATTTCACGCTCTTTTGTGCCGCAGCCTGCGATCAGTATCGAAACAGGGAGAGCAAATGCTAGCTTTCTAAACATAAGAACTTGATTTAGGGGTTATTAGCGACAAAAATACTCTTCCTTTTGTGGTTACAAGATGCGAGCCGTCAAATTATTTTATTCAACAGCCAAGCGGTGGAATAAGGCGTTACACCGGCGGTTAACAATAATCGCATTTCATTTTGGCGTTGTTCAAACCGGCGTAACTTTGCCTAGTTATTCTGTTCCCAGTAATCCTACATGCCCAAATTAATACCCACGCGTACGCGTATTGCTGACCTGGGCAAACCAAGAGTAGTCGTCATCGGCGGTGGCTTTGGAGGGTTGGAGGTCGTTAAAGGATTGCGAAAAGCAAAAGTGCAGACCGTATTGTTTGACCGGTACAATCACCACTGCTTTCAGCCGTTGTTGTATCAAGTCGCCACGTCAGCACTGGAGACGAGCTCAATCGTCGTTCCTTTCAGAAGAAACTTCAGGAAATTCAGGGACTTTTATTTTCGACTCGGAGAAGTAACTCAGATAAACCCGAATGAAAATTGTATAGAGACTTCTATCGGAAGCGTAAAATATGATTATCTCGTAATTGCTAACGGGGCAGGAACAAATTTCTACGGAATGAAGGATGTCGAGGAGCATGCATTCCCCATGAAAACGATCACCGATTCCATCAAACTGCGAAACAGTATCATCAGAAACTTTGAGAACGCCCTTCTGGTCGATGATCACACCGTAATGAACAGTCTCATCGACTTTGTTGTCGTCGGTGGTGGACCGACGGGAGTAGAGCTGGCGGGAGCCCTGGCCGAATTGAAGCTGCACGTGTTCCCGAATGACTACAAAGAACTCGACATGAAGGACATGGACATCCACCTCATCGAGGCAAGTGATCGGTTGCTGAACGGGATGTCCGCTGTTGCCTCCAGCAAGGCAAAAGAATACCTGGAAAACCTGGGCGTGCAGGTACATCTGAATACGGCTGTTAAGTCGTATGATGGTACAACGATTACGCTAAGCAATGGAAACACGCTTATCTCGCGCATGATGATCTGGGCCGCCGGAATAACAGCACAACCAATCGGAGGCATTCCTGCCGAAGCATTCGGCCGCGGACGGCGAATCAAGGTAGATGCCTTTAATCGCGTACCTGGTTATAGCAATATCTTTGCGGTCGGCGATGCCTGTCTCATGGAGGCTGACAGCGCATTTCAAAACGGTCACCCGCAAATGGCACAGCCGGCCATGCAACAAGGCAGACTCGTGGCCAGAAACATTCGCCACCTGCTCGAGAACAGACCACTGAAACCCTTTAACTACTTCGACAAGGGATCCATGGCCACTATCGGGCGCAATAAGGCGGTGGCTGATCTGAAAGCGGTGAAAGTTCAGGGATTTTTTGCGTGGCTGATCTGGATGTTTATCCACCTCGTGTCACTCATCGGGTTTAAGAACAAGTTCTTTGTATTCCTGTCGTGGATTTTCTCCTACTTCTCTTACGATAAGTCTAACCGATTGATCATAGCACGTCCTAAAGACGGTGTTAACTAATGGCCGCATCCTCAGAAAAACATCTTAATCCTCTTTCGGCCGCCGGCGTTCTCATTTCCCTGGGAATTATTTACGGCGACATCGGAACATCACCGATATACACATTCCGATTCATCGTGGGGTCGCATGTGATAACGGAAGAGTTGATCTACGGCGGCTTATCCTGCGTCATCTGGACACTTACCCTCATCACAACCATCAAATACGTATACCTGGCATTAAATGCCGATAACAAGGGTGAAGGAGGTATTTTTGCCCTTTATGCGCTTGTGCGCCGTTATAAGGCGGGATGGGTAATTTTTCCTGCCATCATCGGGTGTGCGACCCTGATTTCCGATGGCTTCATAACGCCTGCTATCAGCGTGACGTCAGCCATTGAAGGACTGCGAGCCTTGAACCCGGAGATCACCACAACGACGATCATTTCAATTGTCATTGTGATCCTGGTGGGGCTGTTTGTATTTCAGCAATTCGGAAGCGGTGTTGTAGGCCGCGTTTTTGGCCCGGTGATGCTGCTCTGGTTTGCATTCATTGCCGTGATCGGCGCGCATCACCTCGTGCAACGACCCGAGGTCCTCAAGGCGTTTAATCCGGTGTATGCCTATCATCTACTTGTAAAATATCCGGGCGGCTTCTGGATATTGGGCGCGATATTCCTCTGTACTACCGGGGCCGAAGCCCTGTATTCGGATTTAGGGCACTGTGGCAAGCAAAATATCCGCGTGGGCTGGGTATTTGTTAAAGTGGCCCTTATCCTCAGTTATCTGGGCCAGGGTGCGTGGCTGCTGCAACATCAGGGGTCAACGCTGGGAGGCGTCATTCCTTTTTATGAAATCATGCCCGAATCCGTGCTGATTTTCGGGATCATTCTGGCTACGTTCGCGACCATTATCGCCAGTCAGGCGTTGATTTCGGGCACGTTTACCCTCGTTAACGAAGCTATGAAATTGAAGCTTTGGCCAGCCGTACGGGTGCGCTATCCCAGCCAGCTGAAGGGTCAGATCTACATTCCCGCCATTAACTGGATTCTCATGTCGGGTTGTATTCTCGTTGTGCTGATCTTCCAGGAGTCGACGCGCATGGAAGGTGCATACGGATTGGCGATCACCTTCGACATGTTGATGACCACCTCGCTGCTTACGTTCTACTTTGCCAAGTCCAGGAATTCGACTTTCAGAGCGTTTCTGATTGCGTTTGTCTTCTTTTCCATCGAAGGCGCATTCCTGTTATCAAACCTGAGCAAGTTCAGGCACGGCGGGTGGTTCACCTTCACGATTGCCTCGCTATTCTTTGTGATGATGTATGTGCTGCTCCGCGCGCGACGGTTGAGGGAGATTCATACGGAATTCGTCGATTTGAAACATTATGTCGGGATGATTCAGGACCTGCAAGCGGATAAGAGCATCCCCAAAGACGCCACCAATCTGGTGTACCTGGCTGTGGCAGATAGCAAGCGGTACATTGACTCGAACATTATCTATTCGATCTTCAAAAAGCGCCCCAAGCGGGCGGATGTATACTGGTTTTTACATGTCGACACGGTTGATGCGCCTTACACGAGCAAATACCTGGTCGATACCATTATCCCCAAGAAATGCTTTTTTGTTCGGCTGCGATTGGGATTTAAGACTGATCACCGGGTGAACCTGTTATTCAACAAGATAATCCACGAGATGGCCGACTCGGGAGAGATCGACCTGGTAAGCCCCTACCCTTCGCTGCACAAATACAGCATGATGAGCGACTTTAAGTTCGTTATCATTCATTCGTGGGCATCTTCCGACAGTGAAATCTCCTCATTTGACCGGGTTATCAACCAGGGTTACCGGGTTTTGAAGGACCACAGTTTATCGACGGAAGAGCTGTATGGAATCGAGGCGGCGAACCTGGAAGTCGAGAAAGTACCCATACAAGTCGGGCCTATGGCGAAGGTCAAAATCAAGCGTGAACGCGACTAATGCGCGTTAGCGCAACGGTGTGCGTGTGTGCGCAAAAATGCACACGAAAGCACGATTTCCAATGTTGTCACGCATTTTGACAACGTTCCTGCAAACGGTAGAAAAAATAAGGGTCATTTTGACATCTTTTCCCCGGAATCGGTTAGTTTTACATACAAGAGCCCTGGAACTATGTAGCCATTCGATGGTACGGTCGTTCCCGAACCGGATGCCGACCAGATCGGCGTATACTCAGCACTTGTTTATGCATGACTCACCCTTAACCTATTGAGAATGGACATAGACCTCTACTAGCCCACTCTTTCCCCTATTGGTTGCAAGGCAATCAGTAGCTCCGTATTCACGGAAAACTTTCACTATACAACAAACCCAATTATCTATGAAGAAACAATACCAGGTATTGTCCGTCATAGTGCTGCTTCTTCTCGCAAGCTTTTCAGCTCTTGCGCAGCGCACGGTGACAGGTAAAATCGTTGATTCCCAGGGGCAGGGTATGCCCGGGGTCAACGTAATCGTAAAAGGCACCTCGGCAGGTACTACTTCTAATGCAGAAGGGATCTACTCGATCGCAGTAAGTGGTGATGCCGCAATGCTCATATACTCGTTTATCGGGTACGCCTCTCAGGAGGTTGCAGTTGGCTCACGCACCACAGTTGACATCACTCTTGCAGAAGACATTCAGCAACTGAGCGAAGTGGTGGTTACAGCGCTTGGCGTTGAACGCAGCACACGCGCGCTTTCGTCGTCTGTCACGCAGGTAAGTGGCGATAACTTTACGCAAGCCAGGGAAAACAACCTGGGTAACTCACTGTCTGGCCGTATCGCCGGCGTGAACGTAACCAAGGTTGCCTCAGGTCCTGCAGGTTCTTCCCGCGTCATCATTCGCGGTAACAAGTCACTTGGTGGCCAGAACCAACCATTGTACGTGGTTGACGGTGTGCCTATGGACAACGGCGGATTTAACAATTCGGGTAACAACTATGGTCAGGCCGGCCTTTGGGGCGGTCAGGATCAGGGCGATGGACTTGCCAGTATTAACCCAGATGACATCGAATCGATCACCGTTTTGAAAGGTGCGAATGCTGCCGCTCTCTACGGTGCACGTGCCGGTAACGGTGTCATTAACATTACTACTAAGAAAGGCTCTAATCGCAAAGGGATCGGCGTAGAGTTCTCGAGTAACTTTGTAGCGGAAACGGTAATGAAGCTTGCGGAAACGCAGACCACATTTGGTCAGGGCGGAGGTTACTTGAATGGTCAACCTGTAAAGCCTGCAAATGCTCAGGAGTCCTTCTCTACAAACAACTCGTCATGGGGTCCCAGAATGGACGGCAGCCCGATCGTCGGTATCGACGGCGTGTCTCGCCCTTACAGCTATGCTGGCGACAACTGGGATCGTTACTATCAAACCGGAACGGCCTGGACAAACAGTCTCGCACTGAGTGGTGGAAACGAAAATCAGACCTTCCGTCTGGGTATCTCCGACCTGCGAAGCGAAAGTGTCATTCCTAATGCCGGCTATGACAGAACCAACATTTCCCTCTCCTACAATGGCAAGTTTGGAAAAAAGTTCTCTGTAAACTCGAAGATCCTTTACTCTTTTGAAGATACGAAGAACCGTCCGACCGTTTCGGACTCTCCCGGCAACGCGATCCAGGCTATCTGGGTGCTTCCTCCTAACTTGAACGTTAATGATTTCAGGGGAGATCCCAATAAACTGGGCGCAATTCCCGTGGGAGTAGATCCAGCGCTTCTCTCTATTTATGGCCAAGGTGGAGGCCCTAAGTTCGCCGGCCAGGAGCTATTGCCTGCCGCTAACAACTGGGGTCAGAATCCATGGTGGGCAGCTTACCAGCACAAGAATAGCGATAAACGCGACCGTATAATTACGTCAACACAGCTCCGTTACGACTTTACGGATTGGTTGTACGCCTCCGGCCGTGTCGGTATGGATTTTTATACGAGAAGAAACACGCAACTGACACCTGAAGGTGTGGGCTACCAGCTCGGTGGTGCATTGACCGAAGGTGAAAGCCGTGTTCGTGAAATCAACATGGAGTGGCTCGCCGGCGTGAATAAGGATTTCGGCAAGTTCAATGTCAATGCCTTTGTTGGTGGTAATAAAATGGTGCGCAGCTGGGAAAATATCCAGGCCAACGGAAATGGCTTCAATGGACCTTTCGAAGCATACATCAACAACGCCGCACAACGTAATTACACGTATGGCTACAATTCGTCACAAATCAATTCGTTGTTCGCTTCAGCCGAAATCAGCTACAACAACTACCTGTTCCTGACCGCAACTGCTCGCCAGGATTGGTTCTCTGTGCTGAATGCTGATGTTGACAACAACGTGCTGTATCCATCCATTGGTGCAAGCTGGGTGATCACCGACGCATTCCAGACCATGCCTAGCTGGTTGAGCTTTGCTAAAGTACGTGCTTCATGGGCTCAGGTGGGTATTGTTAACATCGGCCCTTACGATGCCAATCTCACTTATGGATTCAGCAATGCATCTCACCTGAATCACCCTTGGGGAACTTTCTCTCAGGCGTTCAGCAATAATGGAAACATTCCGAATCCCGGTCTTGTACCGGCGGTTTCTACTGAAACTGAAATTGGTATCGACACGCGATTGTTCAATAACCTGATCGGCCTTGATTTCACTTACTATTCACAACGTACCACAGACGATATCCTGAGAACAACGATCTCTCGTGCATCGGGCTTTGGAACGAAAGATGTGAATGTGGGTGAGTTGACGAATAAGGGTATTGAAATCTTACTTACCGCGACACCTATCAAAGGCAATGTAACATGGGACGTTTCATTGAACCTTGCGAAGAACACCAACAAGGTGGAGAAACTGTTGCCTGGCGTTACGGAGATCGTAATGGAAGAACCTCGCACACGCAATGTGTTCATCAAGAACATCCTGGGGCAGCCTTTCGGTACGATCACTGGACGCGTGCAACAAACAACACCTGACGGAATTCCCATCTTTGATAAAGACAATCAGTTCGCACCGTTGGCATCCGAAAATTATGTGCCGATTGGTAATGGCCTTCCTGATCTGACTGGCGGATTCACGAACTCCTTGACGTATAAGGGCATTAACCTGAACTTCCTGATCGACTTTAAATTCGGCGGCGATATCTACTCAGGTACCAACAACCGTCTTACGCAATGGGGTTTGCATGAGCAATCGCTCCAGGGTCGCCCTGGCGAAGCGCCGCTGCACATCAACGGTGTGTACAACAACGGAACAGCTGATGCACCCGAATACGTTACCATCGATCGCGACCTGACCACTCAGGAAGCCCGCAACTATTGGAACAGTATCGGTGGCGAATCTACTGCGATTTCAACCATGTTCCTGCGCGATGCATCTTACATCAAACTGCGTCAGATCACACTGGGATATAACTTCCCTCGCGCGTTGCTTGGTAAGACACCATTCCAGGGTGTAACGGTTTCATTCGTTGCGCGTAACCTGTGGATACTGTACAAGGACACTGAAAATATCGATCCCGAGTCTAACTACTCAGCAAACGCTGGCGCTCAAGGCTTGGAATACTTCGGTTTCCCGTCAACCCGCAGCTACGGTTTCAACGTAAACTTGAAATTCTAATCTAAATGACGAACAAGATGAAGCATCTTAATAAAATATTTCTGCTAGCGCTTGCTACCATGGTCCCCATGGCTGCTTGCGACACAGACGAATTGCATAACAGGAATAATAATCCGCAGGCGTCGGTTACGATCCCCATGGAATACCTGTTTACTGCCGCTCAGTTAGGTACGGCGTCGGGAGGAACAGCTGGTGATAACAGGTATATCGACTGGCGTACGAACATCGGGTTCGCCTCCTATGCGATCCAACATCTCGCTACGGCGGGAACGCAGGGTGGTATCTTCCCCGGCGAACGGTATACGGACAACGTTGAATCGTATAACGCTCCCTGGGAGTTTATTTACGGAGATCAGCTCAAGAACCTGGCAGAGGTGTTGCGTCAGACAACGGATGACGGAAACGACGCCGGCAAAGTGAACTTGAGACAAGCTGCGCGTGTCGTTAAAGTCTTCAATTTTCACAGATTGACCGACTATTATGGAAACATTCCGTACACGCAGGCGCTCCAGGGATTGAACGATATCCTGCTGCCTGAGTACGATACGCAGGATGTCATCTACGCCGACTTGCTCAAGGAATTGGAGGAAGCTGCTGCTGCTTTCAAGACATTCGATCAGGCAGATGGTAACGATGTAGCATTCGCACGTGCTGACCTCTATTATGATGGAAACATCAACCAATGGAAGCGGTTTGCGTATTCGCTTATGTTGAGGCTGGCCATGCGCGTTGCAGAGGTGGCTCCTGACATGGCTGACGAATATGTTGCGAAAGCTGTTGCCGGGGGAGTCTTTACGAGCAACTTAGATAACGTATGGTTAGGAATGTCTGTCGGCCCTAGCGAATGGACCAATCAAAACGGTATCTCCCGTGCGTTTGCTTCCGGCGATGGTGGCCAGCCTACGACGCTCAGTGAAACATTCATTAACGAACTGAAGGGTCCAAATACTGGCAGTACCGTTGACGACGATCCTCGTCTCAATGTGTTGAACGGGGGCATCGATGGCAACCGGGATCCGCTTGCGCAGCGTGGCTTGAAGAACGGTTTGGATCAGCGTTTGCTAAACATCCAGGAAGGTGTTCCTGATGACGAAGGGGTAAATGTGTCAGAAACTTTCTCTGCCATGAACCAGGAACTCCTTCAAGATGATGATCCGTATTTGCTCATGAACTATGCTGAAGTTGCTTTGCTTCTTGCAGAAGCCAGCGAGCGTGGTATCGGAGGTTTGACCAGCGCCACGACGGAGGATTATTATAAAGCCGGCGTTGCTGCGGCTATGCAGATGTATATTCCCTTTGGTTCAGATGACGATCCAATGGTAGTTACGCCCGCGCAGGTTACGGCGTACTTCGCTGCACCAGAGCGCGCATTACCTGTTTCGTCGGAGGATAGACTGGAACGCATCGGCACACAACTCTGGCTGAGCCAATTCCTCAACTGGTGGGAAGCTTGGTCCAACTGGAGAAGAACCGGATATCCGGAACTTACTCCTGTTAATTACCAGGGAAATGTAACCGGCGGAACTATTCCGGTTAAGCTGAGATATCCCAACCAGGAGATCGCTACCAATCCGAACTATGAAGCGGGTGCGACACTGCCGAACACCCCTACTACAAAGGTTTGGTGGGATGTTGTTGACTAGTTTGACATGACGTCTGTGAGCTGATCGCAGACTATAACACGCTGTTGGAAGGGCTGATCATTAATGATCGGTTTCTTCCAACAGCTTTTTTATGGACTCCCGGATGGCGAAGAATAATTCAAAACGGAGGCCGGATTGAACCAGGCCTCGTGAATTTAGCGCGCCTCCGACGCGAAACACGGCTAACTTATTTCCGATACCAGCCGTTTCCATCGGTGCCCATATACGCACCCCATTCGACGGGCTTTTTCATCGGAATATCTGTATCGATCCGCTTCACCCGCATACCCAGGAAAGACAACAGCATACCACGCTGGTAATATTGGCATTCAACGATATCGAGATAACCATCGCTATCGAGATCACCGATCCATGGCGTGGAAAAAATATTCTTGAATCCTTGAAGTTGGTCAACTACCTCTACGGCACCGCTTTTAAAGTCGATAGAAACAAGCTTGTTCTCCATCGTCGTCGGATTCTTGCCTGCGAAACCAAGAGAGCAATCGAACTCATTGACGCTGATCAGCACTTCATCCACACCGTCATCGTTTAAGTCATAGACGACGGGAGACGAATAGCCCGTGCACCCGATGGAATCCTGAAAGGCGATGTGCCCATCGCTCCCGTCAAGCATGAGTTGAACAGAACCCGTACTGTTTGGCCATTGCCCTTTGCTTACAAAAGTGAAAAAATCAGGGATACCGTCGCCATTGAAATTGCCAACGGCAAGGCTGTTGCTTGATTCCGTTCCCCCAACGCTCCGTTTCCACAACAACGCAGAAGTCTTTCCGTCGATGGCGAATGCCGTGCTGCCATGCGAGATGGCGACGATATCAAAATACCCATCCCGGTTGATGTCGGCGGCCGACGCCGGAGCGATGAATCCATGGCCCTGTTCCGACGCAAGAACCTTTGCATTTTGCAGGCGCTGTGCCTTGAGATCAGCCAGCGCTATCTGGTAAAGGTTACCGTTAAGCGTTTCACCACCTGTGCCGAAGATGATCGTCAAGTCAGTCTGACCAGGTTGTTTAAACAGAATCGGTGACATGTACGTCTCGCGTCCATCGGGCATCGTATCTGCCGCGATCACGGCGCCGGTCTTCGAGTTCATGATCATCATGACACCCGGAAACCGGTTTATCTCGCTACTGGGATCAGCCTTCGCGTTGCCCCCGTTAACCGTTAAGAGGTCCATGAGTCCGTCACCATCCTGATCAGGAACAAGGAGGCTGTTGTTAAAATTAAATCTGGCGAATTTCAGTATGGGATCACTATCGTATGCGTATTTATACTCCCAGATCACGTGTCCGTTGTTGCCATCCAGCGCCGTGAAGTGAGGTCCACGGCCGCCGATAAACACATCGGCCACACCATCGGCCGTCACGTCATAAAACGTGGCAGATCCATAGACCTGATCTACAGCTGACTGTTCCCAAAGTATGTTCCCGGACTTGCCGTCAAAAGCGAGGATGCCCTGTGCGCTTTTCTGATACTCGTTCCTGCCAGCCCCCATGATGATGTCGAGCACGCCGTCGCCATTGAGATCCTGTGCACGCGGCGAAGATTGCGAGCCGGTTACCGGCAGATCGATCACCCAGGCTACCGTTGTTTTTTTTTGCTGGCAGGACAGCGCGAGCACCCAGCAAGCAAGGATTAGTACCCTTAGGGCACTCGGACAGGCACGATTCATAAGTCGGATTGTATATAAGATACATGATGGCGGAAAATAGATGGAAAAAATCGCCCGCTGCGCGAGTTTTCGCGTGGTAAAATAAACCCATTCCGCAAACATTTTTAGCCCATTCTGTTATAACTTGTCTTTAATATTTATCCTTCCAAGCCCCCCACCGGTGTTCCGATCAAGTAATGAATTGAGGCGTATGAATCGTGTTTTTCCGGTCAGTTTTCTAATGGGTGTGGTCCTTATTATTGCCACGAAAACACTGGTTGCGCAGGCTCCCCTATTTGAATCACTGTCCCCGCAGAAGACCGGCGTTCTATTCAAAAATGTCCTGAATGAACGGCCCAAATCCAATGTGCTTACTTACGAATATTTCTACAACGGAGGGGGTGCAGCCATCGGCGATTTTAACAACGATGGATTGGACGATCTCTATTTCACCGGCAACATGAAGCCCAACGCCTTGTACATCAATCAAGGCGGCTTTAAGTTCAAAGAGATGGCGGTTGCGGCCGGCGTTGATTGTCCTGCCGGATGGAAGACGGGAGTTGCGCTGGCCGATGTAAACGGCGATGGGCTCCTGGATATTTATGTGTGTCTTTCGGGCAAAGGCGATCCGGAATTGCGCCGCAACAAGTTGTTCCTCAATAATGGCAACCTGACCTTTCGCGAAAGCGCTTCAATCCTGGGCCTCGATGATCCGGGTTACTCCACGCACGCCTCATTTTTTGACTACGATCGCGACGGTGACCTGGACATGTATCTCCTCAATCACAACGTCGTGGTTATTCGCGAATTTGAATACGCCAACGCCAAGCAAACACGTCACCCCTATGCGGGACACAAGCTCTACCGAAATGACAACGGCAAGTTTGTCGATGTAAGCGAAGCTGCAGGAATTAAGGGCAACCCTTTGGGTTTCGGTCTTGGCATAACGGCCGCCGATATCAATAAAGATGGGTGGATAGACCTGTATATCTCGAACGATTACGTCGAGCCCGACTATATCTATATCAACAACCGGGATGGGACCTTCACAGATCGTATGCCGGAGTATGTCCAGCACATCTCTTATTTCTCAATGGGTTCCGACATCAGCGACATCAACAACGATGGCCTGGCCGATATCTTCACCGTCGACATGTTGCCCGAAGACAACCGTCGCCAGAAGTTACTCTATGGACCCGAAAACTATGAGCACTATGCCCTCATGGTGATGAACGGTTTCTACTTCCAAAACATGCGCAACATGCTGCATTTGAACAACGGCAATGGCACCTATAGCGAGATCGGTCAGTTCGCCGGTGTATCGAAGACCGACTGGAGTTGGGCGCCCCTGTTTGGCGATTATGACAATGATGGCTGGAAGGACCTCTTCATCACCAATGGTTACTATCGCGACTATACCAACCGCGATTTCCTCAAATACAAGGGCGACTATTACTTCCAAATGGCGAAGGCGAAAGAAAAGGCCGATACTTTTCACCTCGTTACTTCGATGACCTCTACACCGATCCACAACTACATGTATCGCAATAACGGGGATTTGACTTTTTCCGATAACAGTACGTCGTGGGGATTTGGCGAGAAGAATTTTTCCAACGGAGCGGCTTATGGCGATCTGGACAATGACGGGGATCTGGACCTGATTGTCAATCACCAGAACGAAACGGCCTCTGTTTTTCGCAACCAACTCCGCGAGCGCAACGCTAGCAACCACTATCTGCAGGTGCTGCTCACCGGCAAGGGACAAAATACGCAGGCTATAGGCGCGCAAGTGACTGCCTGGAGCGCAGGCAAGCAACAATATTTCGAGCGTACTACATCGCACGGCTTTCAATCATCTATTGCAGGCCGATTACATATCGGATTGGGCAATTATACGGTGGTAGATTCCCTGATTGTGCGATGGCCTGACGGGAAGGTTCAGCGTTTTACGAACGTAAAAGCCGATCAGCTATTCAAGATTCAGTACGAAGCGGACGCCGGAACCGGATCAAGGTCGCCGTCGTCGAGCCATGCTCCCGGGACAAAAGATGACGCACCAATTCTTACACTGTTGACGCATATCGAATCCGTTGTGTCATACGAGCACGTGGAAGAGGGCTACAATGACTTCAAACGTCAGCCCTTGCTGATGAGCATGCTCAGCAACTGTGGCCCTGTGCTGGCAACCGCGGACGTTACGGGTGACAAACGAGTCGACGTCTTTGTTGGCGGAGCGCAGGGCAAAACCGGAGAGATTTTTTTGCAGGATGAGCAAGGTCGTTTCAATGCGTCTGCGCAGAAGGGATTGCTCAAACCCATAAACAATGACGCTGATGCTTCGTTTGTGGATGTAGACAATGATGGCGACCTCGACCTATATGTGGTCAGTGGGGGATACAACGAATATGAAGAATCCGACCGGGCGTTGCAGGATCGTCTGTACCTCAACAATGGCAAAGGACAATTTACGCCAGCCGACAACTGGTTGCCTGTGATGCAGACAAGCAAATCATGTGTTGCCCCATTCGACTATGACCATGACGGAAAGGTAGATCTGTTCGTAGGCGGCCGTGTCATCCCCGGTAGATATCCGCAATCACCGACGAGTTTTCTGTTGCATAACGAGCAAACCCGCTTTGAAAACGTAGCGGCTAAAATGCTCCCCGACCTTGGTGTGATGGGCATGGTTACCGATGCGCTATGGTCTGATGTTGACGGTGACAGTTGGGAAGACCTGGTTGTAATCGGCGAATTCATGAACATCGAAGTGCTTGGCAATAAGGGAGGCAAAACGTTTGAGTCCATCACGACGAAAGTATTCGATAAACCGCTCGCCGGATTGTGGAATTCGATTGTCGGGCACGATTTCGACAAGGATGGCGACCAGGATTTTATCGTCGGCAACCTGGGATTAAATACCCAGCTACGCGCGTCTGAAACGGAGCCTATAAATCTTGTATACAAGGATTTCGACGGCAACGGTTCGATCGATCCTATGCTCACGCACTATATCCAGGGTGTTGCGTATCCGTTCGCGAGTCGCGATGAATTGCTGGATCAATTTTATGGGATGAGGCCAAAGTACACAACCTATAAGTCGTACGCAGATGCCAAACTCCCGGATATTTTCGGCGCGGCCGAACTAAAAACTGCGCGGACATTGAAGGCCACTATCTTGGAAAGTGTTTACCTGGAGAATAAGTCTGGTAAATTGATCCCACATATGCTTCCTGCGCAAGCCCAGTTCGCACCATTGTATGCGCTTGGCCTCGCCGATGTGGATCGCGATGGGAACATGGATCTGATCGCCGCGGGCAACCAAAGCGCTATACGCATACGAATGGGTGTTGTTGACGCCAATTTCGGTCAGGTTTTTAAAGGCGACGGTCAGGGAAATTTCCAATATGTAAAGCAACCCGAATCGGGACTGTCTGTGACCGGCGACGTGAAGTCGATGGCTGTGATACCGGTAAACGAACGACAATACCTATTGATCGGAATTAATAATGTAGGAATAGACTGCTACGAGCTCAAGCGATGAGAAGACGAAGAATTACCAGCGCATTGTTATTTGTCGCCCTCCTGTTGGTGCATGTTCCGCAAGCCATTGGCCAGGCGACAGCGGGAAGCAAGAGCGGGAAGCCGATAAAAGCATCATCCACACCAGCCCAGTCGCTTCTGCAGCAACAGTTAAGGCTCCTCGCTGATGATGTGTTCAGTCTCTCGGAAATCATGTTGCATGATGTGGCCAATCCTCCTGCGGCGAGTCGCGTCTATGCCTATTCTTTGCTCGGCGCCTACGAGGCCGTCTATTACGCAAAGGGAAACTTGCCAGACATCAACGGGCGTTTGAAGGAAAATCCCATTGGTACAGCCCCCGTTCCTCCGCATCAGCCCGATTTGTCATTTTGCGCCAACTACACGATGCTGCAGGTTGGCAAGCAGATCATGCCTTCAGGTCCAATGCTCGAAGAACGTCAGAAGCTGTTAGTGGATACATTCCGGAAAAAGTATCAGATGTCGAAAGCCTCGCTTAACGATCATATCCGCTATTGTCAGGAAGTGGCCACGCAGATTGTTGCGTACGCGCGAAAAGATGCCTACGGCAAATTGAGCACATACCGGAGATACACACCCTCGAAGGAAGAAGGGCACTGGTATCCTACACCGCCGGAATATATGGCCGCCGTCGAGCCCCAGTGGAAAACGATACGCCCGTTCTTCCTTGATTCCGCCAGACAATTCAGGCCCAAACCGCCAGCACCGTTTAGCAAGGACACTACCAGCGCTTTTTATCGCATGATGAAGGAAGTGTACACAGTCGGAAAAAGCCTGACGAAAGAACAACGCGAAATTGCGAACTTCTGGGATTGCAATCCCTTTGCCGTATCGTATTCCGGGCACATGGCCAACGGTTTGAAAAAGATCTCTCCCGGCGGACACTGGATGGGAATTGCGGGAATTGTCAGTAAGAAGGCGAACGTTTCGTTGGATTCTGCGGTATTGATACACACGCTGGTAGCTCTTACGTTGCACGATGCTTTCATTTCGTGCTGGCAGGAAAAGTATGAGAGCGACAGGATCCGTCCGGAAGCCGCTATCAACAAAGTGCTGGATCCTTCCTGGCGTCCGCTGCTGCAAACGCCACCCTTTCCAGAATATACCAGTGGTCACAGCGTAGTGTCGTCTGCCGTTTCAACAGTTCTTACCTACTTGCTTGGCGATAACTTTGCGTTCACCGACAACTCGGAGGTGTTTTTCGGTTTGCCTGAAAGAGATTTCACGTCTTTTTATCAGGCGGCAGACGAGGCCGCAATATCGCGGCTATATGGCGGCATCCATTTTCGCGATGCCTGCGACAACGGTGTAGAACAGGGCAAAAACATAGGGAAGAACGTGCTGACCC
This sequence comes from Chryseolinea sp., assembly GCA_035489615.1. Taxonomy (GTDB): domain Bacteria; phylum Bacteroidota; class Bacteroidia; order Cytophagales; family Cyclobacteriaceae; genus Chryseolinea. The sequence continues at coordinate 523 of DATHKA010000014.1, read as the reverse complement.
GCGTGTTCGGAGCACCGGTAAAGTAGTGGGTCGTAGCATTATATAACCGTACCCTCTAGCCCGTGTATTCCCATTCCCACACCTTTCCGTCTTCCGGATCTACTACTGTCCCCTTCTTCACAAAGTTGTTCTTTCGAAGGATCCTGGCTGAATGACTGTGCTCCTTCCGCAGCGTGCGCGCGGTAATAGCGACAAGCGGATCTGAGAGACGCGCGATGTCGACCAGCAGTTGGCAGATCCGCGTACCAACGCCACGACTTTGGAACGGTGTAAAGGTGCCGTAGGCAATTTCAACTTTTCCCTGCATGGGTCTACCCTTGAAGCCTCCGGATCCTACGATGACGCCATCCACCATTGCGAAATAGCCCACCCACGGCAAGCTGTACCCAATACGCGCATAGAATTTTACGGTCATATCGAGAACTTCTGCACTTTCCAGCAGACTTAAAAATTCGGTGTTCCCCTCCAGCGTCGGCTGAATGAGACGGAGTTCTACGTTCATAGGGATACGTTCATAGAGAAT
>DATHKA010000013.1:0-3293 GCA_035489615.1 Chryseolinea sp. | reverse complement strand
CGCGACACGGTAACATCCGTGGTCGATGCCATTAATGCGCTGCCACCACAAACACGGGTTATGGTGGCCTGTCCGTTGCATATCAAAAAAGGAAGAAAGCTCGTGGATGAGCTCAACCTCCTTCTTAGCAAAGGCTTTGCGCGCGTATTGGTCAATGGCGAAATGAAGTTCATTGAGGAGCTGATAGGGGCTGAGGGGGAGAAGACAAAAAAGAAGGCTCCGAAAATAGAGGGGACCGTCGAAATATTGATTGACCGTGCCGCCACGAATCCAACCGACGACGACACTAATTTCCGGCTTGCGGATTCGGTACAGACGTCCTTCTTCGAAGGAGAAGGAGATTGCAAGGTCTATGCTGAGGGTCACAAGCCCATGCACTTCTCCGATCGGTTTGAACTTGATGGGATGACCTTCACTGAGCCTTCTATTAACTTCTTCAGCTTCAACAACCCGGTTGGCGCCTGCCAAACGTGCGAAGGGTTCGGTAAGGTGTTGGGTATAGATGAAGATCTGGTGATCCCGGATAAGTCGCTATCCGTGTACGAGGGCGCGATCGCACCCTGGCGAAGTGAAACAATGGGCGAGTGGCAAAAGCCGCTGCTGAAAAACGGCATCAAATTCGACTTCCCGATTCATCGTCCTTACCTGGAGCTTGCCCAACAGCAACAAGAGCTGTTGTGGAATGGCAACAGCTACTTTGAAGGCATCCACGCCTTTTTCAAATATCTCGAAACGAAGACGTACAAGATTCAATACCGCGTACTGCTCTCCCGTTATCGCGGGCGAACTACCTGCCCGGATTGCCGCGGCACGCGTCTGCGCAAAGATGCTCAATATGTGAAGATCGATGGGGTTAGCATCGCAGACATCGTATTGATGCCCCTTGAAGACGTCATCACCTTCTTCAATGGCATCAACCTTCCGGAGTTTGATCGGAAAATATCGGATCGCATCATCACGGAGATACGGTCACGATTGGACTACATGGCGAAAGTGGGGCTTGGCTACCTCACACTCAACCGACTAACGGGCAGCCTATCCGGTGGTGAATACCAGCGTATCAAGCTGGCCACGTCGTTGGGCAGCGCACTGGTGGGTTCGATGTATGTACTGGATGAACCCAGCATTGGTCTGCATCCCAAAGATACCGAGCGCATGGTCAGCGTCTTGAAATCACTTCGGGATTTGGGCAATACAGTTATCGTGGTAGAACACGAAGAAGAGATCATGCGTGCCGCAGATCAGATCATCGATATCGGGCCCGATGCAGGCAGTCATGGTGGCGAGCTTGTTTTCCAGGGATCGGTCGATGAGATCAATGGAAAGGTCCGTTCGCACACAACGGACTATCTAAGCGGTCGCGAGCAAATAATTGTTCCGCGAACGCGTAGGCGCTGGAAAGATAGCATCGCTATTCAGGGCGCGCGGGAGAACAACCTCAAAAACCTGTCGGTGAAATTCCCGCTTGGCATCCTTACTGTGGTGACGGGCGTGAGTGGATCTGGTAAGTCCACGCTCATTAAAAAGATCCTCTATCCGGCCGTAGGACGATTGAGCGGGTCGGTTTCCGAAACACCCGGCAGATACGACCGCATGGATGGCGACTTCGCGCGGGTTACACAAGTGGAATTCGTGGACCAGAATCCGATAGGCAAGTCCTCGCGTTCGAACCCCATCAGTTATATAAAGGCCTACGACACGATCCGGCAGGTCTTTTCCGAACTGCCCCTTTCCAAACAACGCGCGTACAAGCCTTCCCACTTTTCCTTCAACGTTGAAGGCGGTCGTTGTGAAACGTGTCAGGGCGAAGGGGAAATAAAGGTGGAGATGCAGTTCATGGCCGACATTTTCTTAAAATGCGAGAGCTGCAATGGCAAACGTTTCAAGCAGGAGATCCTGGAAGTGGAACTCGACGACAAGAACATCGCCGACGTCCTGGACATGACAGTAGACCAGGGGTTGGAATTCTTCCGCGAGCGAAAGGCGATCTACGAAAAAATTCTCCCGCTGCAGGATGTGGGGCTTGGCTATGTAAAACTCGGGCAATCGTCGAACTCATTAAGTGGTGGCGAGGCGCAACGCGTCAAGCTCGCATCGTTTCTGGGAAAAAATGCGCCGGACGGGCATATTCTATTCATCTTCGATGAACCCACAACCGGCCTTCACTTCCATGATATCTCGAAATTGCTAAAGGCCATCAATGCTCTGGTGGATGGGGGACACAGCGTCATTGTAATCGAGCACAACCTGGAAGTGGTAAAATCGGCCGACTGGATCATCGATCTTGGCCCTGAGGGCGGAGAGAAAAAAGGCGGTACTATTATGTTTGAGGGTACACCGGAAGAAATGGTGAAGAAAGGCAAAGGTTACACCGCTGAGTTCTTAAAAAGAAAGATAGGGTAACTCACCGCTTCAGGTTGACCCAAGATGATGGTCAATACGTGGTACGCGCCAGCAAACTTAAGGCAGAATGTGCCTTCATGGCCGTACTTCACTAGACCTGTCGCGCAATCAGTTTCCCGGCAAAAGCACGCAATCCAGACATCCTGGGCGCGCCACAACTTAAACTATCCAGATCGACGAGTCCCTTCTTAAAATATCGATTCGTGATTCGCTCCGTCAGTTCGGCTATACCCAGCCGATCATAAATGGCCGTGACTGCCTTCACCTTCTCCTTCTTCTTGAATCGCGAAGTACTCAGCCACTGCGCAAGCTCCTGCTTGTCCTTACCGCGCGCGCGTTCCTGCGCCTTGATAAGCAGGAACGTCTTCTTGTTCGCCATGATGTCGCCGCCAACCTGCTTGCCGAATTTTGTGGGGTCGGCGTAAGCGTCCAGGTAATCGTCCTGGAGTTGGAATCCGATGCCTATGTTTGTTCCAAACGCCCGCAACGCGCGACAGTCAGCATCACTTGCACCTGCCAGCATTCCCCCGAATTCAAGACTAAATCCGATGAGCACAGACGTTTTCAAACGGATCATATTGATATACTCTCGCTCGGTTACGTCAGGCAATTGCTCGAACTCCATGTCCCACTGCTGACCCTCACACACTTCAGAGGCACACTTGTTAAATGCAGCCAGCACCCGTGGCAGCAGCGCCGGCTCCAGGCCCAGCAGCATGTCGTAAACCTTTACCAGCATCACATCGCCACTTAAAATAGCGGTGTTCACATTCCACTTCTTATGCACGGTGGGCTTTCCGCGACGCAACGGGGCCTTATCCATTATGTCGTCGTGCATGAGGGTAAAGTTGTGAAATGCCTCAACCGCCACGGCATACTTAACCACATCT
>DATHKA010000012.1:0-20432 GCA_035489615.1 Chryseolinea sp. | reverse complement strand
GAGGATGTGCAGCATCCTGGAGCGTTCAGCACGCTTGGCATGAGGGACCGCATCCGCCATGTCAGCGGCCGGTGTATTCGCGCGCTCGGAATAGGTGAAAACGTGGAGGTAGGAGGTATCAAGCCCGTTCAGGAATTCATAGGTCTCCAGGAAATCCGCGTCGGTCTCTCCGGGGAATCCGACGATCACATCCACGCCAATGCAGGCTAACGGCATCGCTTCCTTAATCAGCCGCACGCGATCGGCGTATAGCTCGCGCTGATAACGACGCTTCATGAGTTTCAGAATTTTGTTCGAGCCCGATTGAAGGGGTACGTGAAAATGAGGAACAAAGCGTTTCGAGTCGGCAACGAACGAGATGATCGCGTCCGTTAATAAGTTGGGTTCTATAGACGATATACGGAAGCGATCGATGCCTTCAACGGCGTCGAGTGCTTTGATGAGATCGATGAAGCGCTCCACGCGGATCCCGCCATGCAAACCGAAGTCGCCGGTGTTGACACCGGTTAGCACCACTTCGCGGACGTCGGTGCGGGCGATGTCGCCAGCTGTGCGCATGATGTTAGCAATGCTGTCGCTTCTGCTCGCGCCGCGCGCCTGCGGGATGGTACAAAACGTGCAGGAATAATCACAGCCATCCTGCACCTTGAGGAAGGTGCGTGTCCTGTCGTGCAGCGAATAGGCCGTGTTGAACGTGTTGGCTGTCTCTACGTCTGACGTGAATACCTGCGGCTGAGGAGGTCTCACAAATCCGTCCAGCAATTCAACGAGCCTGAACTTCTCGGCTGCTCCGAGCACCGCATCGACGCCGGGAATCTCTGATATTTCCTTAGGCTTCAACTGTGCATAGCACCCGATGATGGCTACATAACCGTTAGGAGAAATCGCCCGCGCTTCACGCACGATCTTGTGGCATTTCCTGTCGGCGTTCTCGGTGACGGAGCAAGTATTAATGATGAAAATATCGGGCTTATCGGTAAAGTCCACCTTCGTGTAACCGCGCTCCTCGAACATCCGGGAGATCGTTGAGGTCTCGGAATAGTTGAGCTTGCAACCCAAAGTATAGAAGGCAACGCGCTTCATTTATTTGTTGATCTGTTGATCTGTTGATCTGTTGATTGAGCTGCGTTAACCCGCAAATCCCAATACAACTAATCAGTCGGTTACTACTATGAATAAGATACTAATGATCCGCTCCTAATACCAGATGTCTGTTATCCAATCCTGTCAATCGTTGCTTTTACAATGAGCAAATCGACGAATCAAAAGATCATCAAATATGCATCAGGTAGTTCTCAATACCTTCGATCTTTTTGTTGAGGATCGCTGTTACTTTTTCGAATTCCCCACGGCTTTTAAGCTCGGTTTTAACGCTGATGTAAAACTTTATCTTGGGCTCTGTACCTGACGGACGCACAGATACTTTGGTGCCATCTGCGAGGTAGAATTGTAACACGTCCGAGGCAGGAAAGTCGAGGCGCTTCTCGCCACCCGCAACCAGGTCTTTTTCCTTCAGCGACTGGTAGTCAAGCAGGTGCGTCACCTTTGACCCGATGATCTCGGAAGGAGGGTTCGTTCTGAACTTTTGCATCATCGCCTTGATCTCCTGTTCTCCCTGTTGGCCTTTCTTGGTAACGTTCAGGAGCTGTTCTTTGTAATATCCGTACTCAACGTACATATCGATCAACCAATCGTACAGCGATTTCTTTTCGTCTGCTGCGGCCGCTGCCATGGCGGCGAAGAACGCGCAGGCCGACACGGCATCTTTGTCGCGAACAAAATCGCCTACCATATAGCCATAACTTTCCTCTCCGGCAGCTACAAAGGTCTTCTTGCCTTCCAGCTTTCCCATCAACTCGGCTATGTATTTGAATCCCGTTAGCGTGTTGTAGCATTCAACTCCCAGCTTTGCGGCCATCGTGTCAACGAGCTCTGTGGTTACGATGGTCTTGGCTACATAAGCATTGGTCTTGCTTTTCAGATTTTTCATGATGAAGTACATCATGAGGCTAAAAGCCTGGTTGCCATTAAGCAGGACAAATTCACCGTCACTCTGCCGAACACCGATACCCACACGGTCCGTGTCGGGGTCGGTGGCCATCACGAGCGTAGCCCCGACAGCTTTACCCTTTTTGATCGCCAGCTCCATGGCCGAGCGCTCTTCGGGATTGGGCGATTGAACGGTTGGGAAGTTTCCATCTGGCACCTTCTGCTCATCGACGACCTGCAGATTGGTGAACCCGATGGCTTCCACACACGTGGGAACCATGGTTATGCCAGCGCCATGTATACTGCTGTAAACCAGCGGAATATTGCTATGTCGTGCAATTACTTCTTTATTTGGAATATGCTTCTTTACTTCTTCATAGTAGGCGTTCTCAACCTCGGGCCCGATGCTGCTGATCAGCGCCGTATTGGCTGTAAACTTCACCTGATCGAATGCGCTGATGGCTTTTACTTCGGTGATAATGTTCTTGTCATGGGGGGGCACCACTTGTGCGCCATCATTCCAATAAGCTTTGTATCCATTGTATTCCTTCGGATTGTGCGAGGCAGTGACAACAATCCCAGAGTCACACTTGAGATAGCGGATGGCGAACGACAGCAGCGGCGTGGGGCGGAGTTCGGAGAACATGTGCACGTGGATGCCATTGGCCGACAGCACATCGGCCGCTACCTGGGCAAAAAACCGGCTATTGTTCCGGCTGTCATGGGCAATGGCTACCTGCACTCTCTTCCCCGGGAAAGTCTTGTTCAGGTAGTTGGCAAGTCCTTGCGTGGCCATGCCCACGGTGTACTTGTTCATACAGTTGGAGCCTGCTCCCATGATTCCCCGGAGGCCACCGGTCCCAAACTCAAGATCCTTATAGAAGCTGTCTACAAGCTCCTTGCCGTCGGGCTTGGCTATCAGCGCTCTTACTTCGGCTTTCGTGATGTCATCGATCGTTGAACTATCGAGCCATGCCTGGGCCCGCGAGTGTACGAGTTGTTTCAAATCTTCCATGAACTTGTGGTAATGCTTGCCAAATCGGACAAAGGTAAAAAAGATTTTAGTATTGATTAATTCACTGATTGTCAAATAATTGAGAATTTGGAGTCGAAAAATTGCCCATTCATCAGCGGGCGGCGGATGGTTGCCGGGAAGGGCAGGGATTAGTTAAGGAGTAGTTGAGTCTTGCGAATACGGGTCAGCAATTGTCAAAATCGGGAGTTCGATTCGGGGAGAGTGATGGACAATTTTGGACCAATAATTCTCAACTTTCGATTTATTCTCTGTTAAATTTGAAAGACTGAGTAGCGACTTTTTTTTAATATTACGAAAAATTGAACCATGGATGTAAAAGCGCTCGATGCAGCACTTTTGAAGATAATTCGCAAGCGCGAAGAACTCGCCAAAGTCGATTACAACAACCCCAAATACGACGACCTCGAAGAGGAACTCCACGACCTGGAAGATGATTTTCAGGAGGACTATGGCGGTTTCCTGGAAGATGCGTTGCAGCAAGTGCACGACAAATATTGTCCGGATAATGATGTCCTCATGCCCATCGGGTATCTCGGACTAGGTGTTCCTGTTGAAGTAGAGACAATGCCTGGCAAGGACACACGGCTCGTGCTGACGGCCAGTCCAGTACGCATCATCCTCAGTGTTGGAGAGGACAAACAGCAGGTAGTCTGGACGTCCTGAGCTAGGCGAATCCGACTATCCTACGAACGCGCTGCAGCACTTCGCGGGCAATCAGGCGCGCCTTGTCTTCTCCAAGGGCAAGTTGCCGTTCCAGTTCCTCGGGATGGCTTATCAGGTGTGCATACATTTTCCGTTGCGGACCGAACTTGCGAATAATGAGTTCGTACAGCTCCTGCTTCGCGTGGCCATAACCAAAGTTGCCATTCACGTACTTGCTTCGCAGTATCGCTTTCTCGTCGTCGGAAGCGAGAAGGCTGTATATAGCGTATACGTTGTCCGTATCAGGATTCTTCGGCGCTTCCATGGGCGTGCTATCCGTCTTGATGGTCTTGATCTGCTTCAGCAATTCCTTATCCGGAAGAAAGATGTCGATGATGTTGCCGTATGATTTGCTCATCTTCTGGCCATCGGTACCCGGAATCGTCATCACCGTTTCTTCGATCCTGGCAGCAGGTACGACAAACGTTTCTCCATAGTAGCTATTGAATGCCGTGGCAATGTCGCGCGCGATCTCGAGATGCTGACGTTGATCTTTTCCCACGGGAACAAAATCAGCGTCGTATAATAGGATATCGGCGGTCATGAGCACCGGGTAGGTGAAGAGCCCGGCGTTTACGTCGGACAAGCGATCTGCCTTATCCTTGAATGAATGCGCATTGGCCAGCATCGGATAGGGTGCCATGCAACTCAGGTACCAGGTGAGCTCACACACCTCGGGAATGCGGGATTGCCGGTATAGATAGTTTTTCTCTACATCAAAACCGAAAGCGAGCCAGGCAGCGGCAACCGCGCGGGTGTTCTCTATACGCGTTACCGCGTCTTTGACCGACGTCATGGAATGTAAATCGGCAATGAAAAAGAATGAATCGTTTCCCGATTGTCGGGACAACTCGATTGCGGGTATGATCGCGCCAAGGAGGTTTCCAAGATGCGGCTTTCCGCTGCTCTGTATTCCCGTAAGAATTCTGGCCATAGTTTTGCAAATAAATAAAATAAAAGCTGAAGCGATTTAGTTTTAAATTTGTGGGCAAAATTTTGACACTTCCATGAAGATCTGGGCAACGATCATTTTTTTAACGATGGCAGGTGCGACGTTCGGACAACTCGCGAAACCTATTCAATTCAGGGAGGAAACCTTTGATTTCGGTTCAATTACCGAAGAAGGTGGGCCGGTACTGCACGAATTCCTGTTCACTAATAACAGCGGCAGGGCTGTGAGGGTACTCACGGTTCAGGCTTCTTGCGGATGCACGACGCCGAGCTGGTCGAAAGATGCTGTCGCGGCAGGTAAGACCGGGTTTATACAGGCCAGCTATAATCCGAAAGGCCGTCCTGGATACTTTAATAAGTCCCTTACAGTAACGACGGATCTGGATCCCACGCCAATAATCCTGCAAATCAAAGGTCAGGTGCAGGTTCAGGGGAACGGTTCATCGAACACAGAGTTTCAAGTCGTGAATGGAGGATGGAAGTTAAAGACCGCATCTTTTAACCTGGGTAAAGTTTTCCTTCAGGACGAGGCTGCGTTGCGCGACTTTCCTTTTATCAATGCAGGGCAGAAACCGATAACCTATTCGGGTAAGTATGTAGGTCCCAAGTACATCTCCGTGGATGTTACGCCCAAAACCCTTCAGCCGGGTGAGCGCGGTCACGTGAAAATCGTATACAACGGCAAGTTGAAGAAGGCTTATGGCTTCCACTCTGATAACGTGGAAATATTGACAGACGATGAATTGAATCCGAACAAGTCGTTTTCTGTGTATGCTACGTTGGAAGACAACTTCGCGGGTCTCAAACCCGAGGATTTGCAGAAAGCACCTCAGCTGAAATTGCAGAGCAGTTCAATTGATATGGGACGAATCCGGCCGAATCAAACGGCCATGAAGGAAATGTCGCTCACGAATACTGGAAAGAAAGAGTTAGATATTCGCTCGTTGCAAGGCAATTGTTCGTGCATCACTGCGTCTGCCGGGCGCAATTCATTGAAGCCGGGCGAGAGCACCACCCTCCATGTTGAGTTCAATCCTGGAGACCGAAAGGGCAATCACACCAAGGCAGTGACCCTGTATTCGAACGATCCGCAAAATCCCGTGCAAAGGGTAACGTTCACGGCGTACATTGAATAAAAGGCAGTAAGGGAGCGGAGGGCGCAAAGACTTTTAACCTGAGAACGCCGGGATGCCCGTGATCTTCTGCCCAAGTATCAATAAATGAATATCGTGCGTGCCTTCATACGTCAGGACCGACTCAAGGTTCATCATGTGCCTCATCATAGGAAACTCCCCTGTTATTCCCATACCACCATGAATCTGTCGTGCTTCCCGCGCGATTTCTAACGCTACCTGAACGTTGTTGCGCTTTGCCAGCGATATCTGTGGCGTGGTGGCCTTTCCCGAATTCATCAACATACCCAGCCGCCAATTTAGCAATTGCGCTTTGGTGATCTCCGTGAGCATTTCCGCCAGTTTCTTTTGCACGAGCTGAAAGGAAGCGATAGGCTTGCCGAATTGAATGCGCTCGGCCGCGTATCGCCTGGCCGATTCGTAGCAATCCATCGCGGCACCAATGACTCCCCATGCGATACCATACCGCGCCGAGTCAAGACACATCATAGGCGCACCCAGGCCGCTCTTCCCGGTAAGCAGGTTAGCTTTCGGTACCTTGACATTGTCGAACACTAGCTCTCCCGTTGTGCTCGCCCGCAAAGACCATTTGCCATGCGTCTCAGGCGTGGAGAAACCTTCCATCCCACGCTCAACGATGAGTCCGTGTATACGTTGAGATTCGTCTTTTGCCCAAACAACTGCTATATCCGCTTTGGGAGAATTGGATATCCAAAGTTTTGCTCCGTTCAACAGGTAATGGTCACCCATATCCCGGAAGTTTGTTACCATACCCCCAGGGTTGGAGCCATGGTCGGGTTCGGTGAGTCCAAAACAACCGAGCCACTCGCCGCTTGCCAGTTTCGGCAGGTACTTGTTTCTTTGTTCCTCGCTGCCAAATTTGTAGATGGGATACATCACCAGCGACCCTTGCACGGATGCCGTCGATCGCATGCCTGAATCACCGCGCTCAATTTCCTGCATGATGAGGCCATAGGCAATATAGTCGAGTCCGCCGCCTCCGTATTCAATGCCTATGGTTGGTCCAAAGGCCCCGATCTCTCCGAACTTGCGAACGATTTCGTAGGGGAAATGTGCCGCCTGCGCCCACTCCTCGATGTAAGGAGAAATCTCGCGTTTCACGAATTCCCTGACCGAACTTCGGATCAGCTTGTGTTCGTCCGTGAGCAGGTCGTCGACCTCATAAAAATCCGGATGCTCAAAGGGATCCTGCTTCGTATGCTTCCGCACTTTGTTTTCGCGTGATGAAGAGTTGGCCATACAATTTCGTTAGTTACAGGACCAGAGGAATGTGAACACCGTGGCGTTACAGTTTGCTCTATTTGTCCTAACTTCGACCCAATTTACACAACTAATTTGCATTCTGACTTTTCAAGAAAATGGCCGAGCACGTCTACCCCAATTCGCCGGAGCGACCCATGGAGGAGCAACTGAAATCAGCGGAGTCAAAACTGTCCGACGCGGCCAGGGAAGAAAATCTTAAGCTACAGGAGCAACTGAGGAAACTGCAAACCAAGTACAACGCGATGGGGCAGGACCTCTCGTCGTATCTCGACGGGTTGTTGTATTCCGATTACCTTACTTACTGGGACTATATTCACCTCGATACGCTGTTGAGCCTGCAGTCGCCGAAGACACAGTTTCCCGACGAGAAGATATTTATCATGTATCATCAGATCACGGAACTCTATTTCAATCTGATACTTTGGGAGACGGAACAGATCGCAGCAAAGGACGACATTACAGAGTCTTGGTTTGTGGAACGACTCACACGGATCAACCGATACTTTTACCAACTGCGCGAGTCTTTTTCCATCATGGTAGAAGGAATGGAAAAAGATCAGTTTCTGAAGTTTCGTATGTCGCTCCTTCCGGCAAGTGGATTCCAGTCAGCGCAGTACCGGATGATCGAGATATCGTGTACCGATATGATCAACCTCGTGAACGCCGCCGAGCGCGTCGCGTTGAACGAGTACAGCGACATCGATCTGCAGGTGGAGAAACTCTATTGGCGGAGTGGCGCGACGGAACTGGCTACAGGCAAGAAGACGTTAACGCTTCAGCAATTTGAAGAGAAGTATATGCCTTCGTTCAAGGCGATGGGTATGAAGTTTCGGGACCGGAATATCCGGAAGATTTATCTCCGGCACTTTACCAACTCACCCTCCGTTATCGCGGCGCTGAGAGAACTTGACGTTTACGCGAATGTGCTATGGCCACTCGCACACCTGAAGGCTGCCGGTCACTATTTGAAGAAAGCGACCAGTGAAATCAAAGCGACGGGTGGCACGAATTGGCAGAAGTTCCTTCCACCCCGTTTTCAGAAAATTATGTTTTTCCCAGAGCTCTGGAGCGATCTGGAGAAGGAAGAGTGGGGTAAGGCCGCCTTTCTCAGCAACCCGTCGGAAATCGTTTCCAAAAGTTAGTTTGATCATCAAAATTAGGGAGCCCAAAATTCCTTTTTTTGAGAACTCCCGACTTGTTGAGCCTCCTTTGCACCCTGGCTGTAGCGTTGTGTCTCGCAACGTCTGCCACGTTTGGGCAGGCTCCTGGTAGCCATGCGGGCTCACCGAAGGGCCAGGTTCCGGGTCAGCCAAAGGTCTCCGCGAAAGGCCCCACGCGGCAAACCTTCCACGACAAGGACAAAAAGATCATCAAGGAAGTCTACCAGGTGAAAGACACCGTCCGTAATACTCCACACGGTCGCTATGTATCCTACTTCCTCAACGGGAAGATCGAATCGCGCGGTCAGTTCACAAACAACGAGACTTCGGGCGTCTGGGAATTTTATTTCGAAACAGGCAAGCTGAAGATGCGAGGTATCCTTTTCAAGAGCGCCAACTATGGAATGTGGGAATATTTTTTCGAGAGCGGTCAGAAAAGTATGGAAGGCATTATCAACGGACGCGACCGCGAGGGGGAATGGAAGACGTATTACGAGAATGGTCATCTCAAGGAAGCCGGCAGCTATGAAAAGAACCAACGGCAGGGCCATTGGAAAACTCATTTTGAAGACGGTGTGCTGAAGGGGGAGATTGATTACGACGACGATCACGGGCGATATATGGAGTATTATCATTCGGGAAAAGTCCGTGCCGAGGGCCCGAAAGCAGGAGCTCGTTCGGTGGGATTCTGGCGATATTTCGCCGAGGATGGCACGCTGCAGAACGATGGCGAATACACCGATGGAAAGAAGTCAGGAACGTGGACCAGCTATTATCCGTCGGGGAAGGCTGCTTCGAAAGGGCTCATCGTCAACGATGAGCCTACGGGCCAGTGGGAATATTGGTTTGAAGACGGGAAGACGTCGGGTACTGGTTTGTTTGAAGGGGGTAAGAAAACGGGGAAATGGATTTCCTTTTCGCCCGGTGGCAAGATCAGGAGCGAGGTGGTTTACAGCGATGGCCGCGGCGAATATCTGGAATATTACGAAAGTGGTAAGCTCAAAATAAAGGGCTCGATCCAGGAAGACAAGCGTGAGGATACGTGGGAGTTTTACTATGAGGACGGGCAGCGCGAAGGAACCTGCGCGTACAAGTCAGGTAAGGGTGTGTACTATGGATATTATGCCAGCGGTACGTTGCAAACGAAAGGGGCCATGGATGGAGACTTAAAGACCGGCACGTGGGAGATATACGAAAATGACGGCAAGCTTTCGGGTTATTACCGACCGTTCTACGACGACAAGAAGCTGGGTGCCGAGATCAGCGAAATGGCGACGAAGATTAAACCCCCGACCGCTCCACCGCATACGCAACCCCAGGGCCAGGCGACGAGGAAGCCGGCCAGCAAGAGGCATTCCGGGTACTTTACGCCGCGGTACAATGAGGTGAACGGCGTCATATTTGGCACCAATCCTGTGTGGCTGGCGGCTGGTCAGCTGCCATTGGCCATTGAGTTCTATTTGCAGGAGCGCCTGGGACACGAATTTGAATTTATAGGAATTCGGGATCCTTTTTTTGTCGCTGACAGCGAAGTAACGCCCGGGAAGAAGTTCGAACGCGGATACACCATTGCCATTAAACAGAAGTTCTACAATCCATTGAACGTAGGGATGTGGTACTTTGGTCACGAGATACGGTTTACCAACCTGGGACATTTTGTGAATGAGTTTGTTCCCAATTCTCTATCGTCAAACAACCTCTTTACGTTCAATGCGACGGAGCAACGTGTCGAGTGGGGCGCCCTGCTGGGCTATCGGATCATGCGAAGGAACAATGCGAGTGGCCTTTCCGTTGATGCTTTCGTTTCTGCCGACATCGGATATCGGAGTTTCGACGTCGATGATGCAAACGTGGAACGATTTGCCGAGGTGCCTCAGGAGTCATTTTCGACAACGTTTCACTTTGGTGTGAACATAGGCAACGTGTTTTCCTTCCGTTGATTTTTCACGGTGATTGTCTGGCCATGACATCTAGTTAAAAATCAAGCATCTCAGGGGTTTGATGATTGTCTGGCTTTTCACATACCATGAATGCTAATAAAGAAAACTTTGCGGTCCTTGGCGTTTTTGTGCCTTTGCGGTTAAGTCTTCTGCCGTAGGCCTTTTGTTTCCTGCCTTTGCCTCCTTCCCGCCTATCGCAATTCTCTCATCCACGCTGCAGCGAAAAGGGCACAACTGGAGAGAAAGGCAGCGAAGGGAGCAAAGGCCTACGGCAGAAGACTTAACCGCAAAGGCACAAAAACGCTAAGGACCGCAAAGTTTTCTTTATTAGCATTTCATTGTTAGTGATCCTGCTTTCGGCATTTTTCAGTATGCCGGTTCCTGGAAAGGATGACTTTCCTCAATCGTTTCATGCGCTATATTTGCAGAAACATTTGAAGGCTAACTCCCTTCCACTAATGCGAACCGTTGAACTCGTTCTCTCTCCACGCGAGGCATTTGATGATGACCTCTTTCAGCAAGTATTGCACAGCAAGCTGTCGTTACCCGCGGATGGCACCGTATTCATCCAGCCGATAAAGCGCTCCATCGATGCGCGTGCCCGAAATGTAGTGGTCCGTGTTCAGTGCGAAATCCTTCGGCCATTCGAGCAATCCAGCGTGGCCCCCCGTCCGGTGACTTATGTTAACGTTACGAATTCGCCCGAAGTGATCGTCGTAGGGAGCGGACCGGCCGGGCTATTTGCCGCCCTTCGCCTCATCGAGTTGGGATATAAGCCAGTAGTGCTGGAACGTGGCAAGGACGTGCAGTCGCGGCGACGAGACCTTGCAGCGATCAATAAAGAGCAGGTCGTGAATCCCGAATCCAACTACTGTTTCGGCGAGGGTGGCGCGGGCACCTACTCAGATGGAAAACTGTATACGCGTTCAAAGAAGCGGGGAGACATTCGCAAGATTCTCGAAGTGATGGTCGCCCACGGCGCCCGGCCCGATATCCTGTTCGACGCGCATCCCCACATCGGTACCAACAAGCTTCCTCTGCTCGTCGCTGCTTTGCGTGATACGATCATTCAGCAAGGAGGGGAGGTGCGCTTCAATACCCGCGTAACGGACTTCCTACTGGAAGGAGGCATCCTGCGCGGTGTGGTCACCGCTAACGGAGATCGTATCAACGCCGGAGCCGTGATACTGGCCACAGGACACTCTGCGCGCGATATTTTTGAGTTGCTCCCCAAGTCCGGAATCCTCATCGAAGCCAAACCTTTTGCGCTCGGCCTGCGAATCGAGCATAGCCAGACCGAGATCGACAAAATTCAATATCACATCAACACAGCGCGCGATCCCTGGCTGCCCGCGTCGTCCTATGCGCTGGTGCATCAGGCGAGCGTCAACGGCAGGGATAGAGGCGTTTTTTCTTTTTGCATGTGTCCGGGTGGATTTATCGTTCCCGCAGCAACCCAAAACGGGGAAGTCGTTGTGAATGGAATGAGTCCTTCACGCCGCGATTCACTGTATGCGAATTCAGGTATCGTAGTAACGGTCGATGAAAACGATTTCAAGGAGCACCATGAATACGGCCCACTGGCCGGGCTCAGATTTCAGGCGTCAGTAGAGCGAAAAGCGTGCGCCATGGCAGGAGGCACGCAGCAGGCGCCGGCGCAACGATTGCTGGATTTTGTTGATGGCAAGATTTCTGCATCGCTGCCTGATACGTCTTATCAACCCGGTGTTGTCAGCGTTGACTTGAAATCGGTCCTTCCGCCAGTCATAAATGATGCATTACGTGAAGGGTTCAGGAACTTTGGAAGTAAGATGAAGGGTTATTTAACCAATGAGGCGCAGGTCGTCGGTGTGGAATCCAGGACCTCATCGCCGGTAAAAATTCCCCGGGATAAGGATTCGCTCGAGCATCCAGCAACGCAGGGGCTGTTTCCATGCGGAGAAGGAGCAGGATATGCTGGAGGAATTGTCTCAGCCGCAATGGATGGCGAAAGGTGTGCCGAGGCGGTTGCGCGGAAGTTGGGGAAGAATTGAGAATTGGGCGAGGACATGGCCTCAAGGGTGAAGATTAAGCAGCAAAGCGTATGAGTAACGACAACTTATTAAATGGAAACGGATCTGCGGGCAACAGCCGAAAGACAGTGGTTGTAGGAGCCACGCCTAATCCTGGACGATACGCGTATCTCGCGGCGAACATGTTGAAAGAGTATAACCATGAGGTGGTACCACTCGGGATTAAGACTGGGGACGTTGCCGGGGCGAGTATTCTTGACATCCGTCAAAAGCCCAGCATAGAAGGTGTCGACACCATTACCTTATACATCGGTCCGCGGCATCAGCCAGAATGGTACGACTATTTGTTGGGTTTGAAGCCCCGCCGAATCATTTTTAATCCGGGCACTGAGAATGATGAGTTTGAGAAACGCGCTGAGGCGGAGGGTGTTGAAGTGGAGGAAGCTTGTACACTTGTCTTGTTGCGCTCACGTCAGTTTTAGGTGCTGTGACCAGGTTTACTAAGTCTTGGAGGTGGTGCCGGCCAGAGAGTGATGCCGCGTCTTTTGCGCGCTTTTTTTAGTGAATCTTTTTTCGATTCAGACTACCACCAGACTGCAGGCGTTCTGTAACTTCCGTTAATTACGGACTATGGAAAACGAGCGATTTATTGACGCAGACAAGTATAAGGTGACACCGAAGGAAACGGTGAAATTATCAGCCTGGAAGACCGACTATGAAGGCGACCGACTGAACAAACAGACAGGAACCACGCTTCTTGACGCAGGAAGAGCGGAGCTGGCCGAAGTACAGGAGAAGCTATACGCCCAGAATCGCTTCAGCATTCTCATCATTCTGCAGGCGATGGACGCGGCTGGTAAGGACAGCGCGATTAAACACATCATGACCGGTTTCAGTCCCATTGGTGTAAATGTGCATAGTTTCAAGACACCCTCAGCCAAGGAACTTGACCATCATTATCTGTGGCGCCATTACCTGGCGCTGCCGCCACGAGGTGAAGTCGCCATCCATAACCGTTCTCATTATGAGAATGTACTGGTTACAAGGGTACACCCCGAATTCATCCTCAATGAGCGGCTGCCGGGAATCGATTCAATCGACAAGATTGACGATAAGTTTTGGACGCGACGGATGAAGCAGATCAATCAATTCGAGAAGACACTCGCGCTGAATGGCACCATGATCCTCAAGTTCTTTCTTCACGTGTCGAAGAAGGAGCAAAAGAAGCGATTCCTGGAGCGAATTGATGATACCACGAAGAACTGGAAGTTTTCATTAAATGATCTTCGTGAGCGCGACTATTGGGAAGACTATCAGTATGCCTATGAAAAGGCTATCAGTGCAACCTCGACGAAACATGCGCCGTGGTTCATTGTTCCTTCGGATGATAAATGGTATTCACGTCTGGTGATCGCTGCGGCGATCTCTCAGCAATTCGATAAAATGCACATCGAATACCCCACGCTTACGTCCAGGGAAACGGAGGATTTAGCAAAGGGAAGGGAACATCTGGTGCGTGAAAACGGGGCCTGAATTATATCTGGAAACTTTCCCTTCCAACAACCTTTTTTCATCTCAAAAACACTATTTTTGACGGTTCTAACAATTCATCATGAGTGATAAAAATGCATTGACTTCGGCTGATTATTCAGCCAACAACATACAGGTTCTGGAAGGGTTGGAGGCGGTCCGCAAAAGGCCAGCCATGTACATTGGCGATGTGGGCATCAGGGGACTCCATCACCTCGTGTGGGAGGTTGTCGATAACTCGATCGATGAGGCACTGGCGGGGTATTGCGATCTGATAACCGTAGCGATAGGAGAAGACGGATCGATCACGGTCGTAGACAACGGCCGCGGGATTCCGACAGGCATCATGGAGAAGGAAAAACGTTCAGCGCTCGAAGTCGTAATGACCGTACTGCACGCGGGTGGAAAGTTTGATAAGAACACTTATAAAGTGTCGGGAGGTCTTCACGGTGTGGGCGTGAGTTGCGTGAACGCATTGAGCGAACACGTTCGGGTAATCGTTTATCGCGACGGCCAGATCTTCGAGCAAGAGTACGAACGGGGAGATCCACAATATCCCGTGCGCGTAATCGGCGAATCGGAGAATCGCGGAACTTCTGTATACTTTCTGCCCGATAAGCAAATATTTTCCAATCGCGAGTACAACTACGAAACGATTGCTTCGCGGTTGAGGGAACTGTGTTTCCTGAATCCGAAGATAAGGATCATCCTGAAGGATCTTCGTGAGAAGGATGAACAGGGAGAACCAAAGACGGAAGACTTCTATTCGGAAGGTGGTTTGCGCGAGTTTGTGGCGTACATCGACTCCACGCGTGAGAAACTGATTCCGGAGCCGATCTACGTCGAGAACGACAAAGGGGAAATTCCCGTCCAGGTAGCAATGGGCTACAATACTTCGTTCAGCGAAAACCTTGTGTCGTATGTGAATAACATTAACACGCACGAAGGGGGAACGCACGTGGCGGGTTTTCGACGCGCGCTGACCCGTACGTTGAAAAATTACGCCGATAAGGAAGGATTACTTGAAAAGGCTAAGATTGACATCAGCGGTGATGACTTCCGCGAAGGCCTAACGGCCGTCATATCGGTGAAAGTAGCCGAGCCACAGTTTGAAGGTCAGACGAAGACCAAACTGGGTAACTCTGATGTTGCCGGAGCGGTGGATCAGATCGTCGGAGAGATGTTGCAGAATTACCTTGAAGAACATCCGCGTGAAGCGAAAATGATTGTGAACAAGGTGATCCTCGCCGCGCAGGCGCGCCTCGCGGCACGCAAGGCTCGCGAAATGGTGCAGCGAAAGAACGTCCTTACGGGCACGGGCCTTCCTGGAAAACTTGCCGACTGTTCCAGCACGGACCCCGGTATTTGCGAACTGTATCTCGTCGAGGGCGATTCTGCAGGCGGGTCGGCAAAGCAGGGGCGTAATCGCAACTTCCAGGCTATACTACCGCTGCGCGGAAAGATCCTGAACGTCGAGAAGGCGCAGGAACATCGCATCTACGACAACGAAGAAATCAAGAACATGATCACGGCACTCGGCGTGAGTTTTGGCACTCCCGAAGACGACAAAGCCCTGAACATGAACAAACTGCGCTATCACAAGATTATCATCATGACCGATGCCGATGTGGACGGAAGTCACATACGCACCCTTATCCTGACCTTCTTCTTCCGATATATGCGCGACCTTATTGAACATGGCTACGTATACATTGCGCTACCACCCTTGTACCTGGTCAGGAAGGGCAAGGAAGAACGCTATTGCTGGACCGAGGAGGAACGCGCGCGCATCGTTCTGCAACTTTCGGGCGGCAAAGAAGATTCTGTGAACATTCAGCGATATAAGGGTTTGGGAGAAATGAATCCGGAGCAGTTGTGGTCAACTACCATGGATCCGGAAAAACGCTCACTCAAGCAGGTGAGCATTGAATCGGCGGCGGAAGCGGATCACCTTTTCTCCATGCTTATGGGGGATGAAGTTGCTCCACGCCGCGAGTTTATCGAGAAGAACGCAAAATACGCCCGTGTCGATATCTAAGACTTCACAGCAGGCCATGGATGAGTCATTAAGCGTGACTGACAAAATCGTTCAGCAGATTGAGGAGAGCAACTATATAAGTCGAGACCTCAGCTGGCTGAAGTTCAACTATCGCGTACTTGATCAGGCCAGGCATATCGATCGCAGTATCTTCGACCGGCTAAAGTTCCTCGCCATAACGGCATCGAACCTCGATGAATTCTGTACGATCAGACTGGGTAGTTTGTATAACTACCTTGATTATGGCAAAGAGCGTTTCGACTACAATGGCCTTCGCGAGGAGCCCTTTCGCAAATTGCTGCTGCTCGAAACGCAGAAATTTTACAAAGATCAAAACGACTACTATGTTAACCGGCTCAGGCCGTTGTTCCTGAAGAACGGTTTCTCTACGGTGAGTTACAATGAGTTGTCGCTGGAGAATACGCATAAGGTAAACGATTACTTTAATAAGACCGTTTACCCGATGCTGACGCCGATGGTATTCGATAGTTATCACACCTTCCCGGTGCTGATGAACAATCGCTTGCTGTTTGGGGTCGTGACCAAGAATCCAACGGATCACCATAATCTTCAGAAGGTTTCCTTCATTCAGGTTCCGCAGAACCTGCCGCGCTTTTACGAAATCCCCGAGGATGACGTGATTCAGTTTGTTCCCATCGAGGAGATCATTTGCAACAACATCCATAACCTCTTCCGCAACGTAGAGATCGTGAGCGCGAATCTGTTCCGTATAAACCGGAACGGCGACTTCACCCTCGAAGAAAGCGAAGACATCGAGTCGAACTTCCTGGAGGAGTTGAAGCGTAAGCTGAAGACGCGTCGTTCAGGTCGTGTGGTTCGCCTGGAGACTGTGGAAAATCCCGACCCGTGGATGATGCGTTTGCTGAAGATTCAGTGGGACCTCGACGAGCACAACATCTTTTATGTGCCGAAAGAAAGCATGCTCGACTTCTCGGGCCTGCATCAGATCATTGGACATAAAGAGTTTAAAGCGAAACGGTTTCATTCGCCCGATCCGATTAAGCCCCTGAATTTTCCTGAGCACGGATCGCGGGATCTGTTCGAGGTCCTTAAGGAACGTGACATCTTGTTGCATCATCCCTATAACTCGATGGAGCCCGTGCTGGAGCTCATCGAGAAGGCCGCCGATGACGCTTACACGCTTTCTATCAAGGTTACGCTTTATCGCGTGGCCCGCGACTCACGGATCACGGCGGCGCTGCTGCGCGCTGCAGAAAACGGTAAACACGTATCCGTGCTATTCGAGGTGAAGGCCCGATTTGATGAAGAAAACAATCTCCGTGAAGCGCAGCGTCTGCAAAAGGCAGGTTGCTTCGTTATATACGGCGTCGGCAATCTGAAGACGCACACTAAGCTTTGTCTGATAGTACGAAAAGAAGGCGCCGACAAGGTTTACCGATACGTCCACCTCTCGAGCGGTAACTACAATGAAGCAACTTCCAGACTCTACGTCGACATCGGACTGCTGACTACAAAAGAGATTTACGCCAATGACGTGTCGGAGTTCTTTAACGTCATCACCGGTCATTCGCAACCGTCAACCTACAGGAATCTCATTACTTCTCCGCGAGACATGCGCATACAGCTGTGCAATCTCATTCGTCGGGAGGCGGAAAATGCTCGTAACGGAATGGCTACTGGCATTGTCATGAAGATGAACTCCCTGCAGGACAAAGAGCTCATCGATGAATTGTTTGCTGCCTCTCAGGCAGGTGTTCCCATCAAGCTTATTATACGCGGCATGTGTTGTTTACGACCCGCAAGGAAGGGCGTGAGCGAAAACATTGAAGTGATCTCCATCGTGGGTGAATACCTGGAGCACTCCAGGATCTACTACTTCCACAATACGGGATCCCCGAAGGTCTATATCGGCAGCGCCGATGCCATGGTTCGCTCTTTCGACCGCCGCATTGAGTCCCTGTTCCTGCTCGACGACGAGTTCCTGAAGAAACAGGCAATCAACAACCTGCGATACAACCTGAAAGACAACGTAAACGCTTACACGATGCGCGAAGATGGCACGTACACCATAAAGGAGCTGAACGGCGAACCAAACTTCAACATTCACAAGGAATTCTACAACGTTACGCGCGACATCGTCATGAGCGCGAAATTATTTTGATTATTGGTTGATCTGTTGATTGGATTTATTTGCTATCAGCTGCAGAGCAGCTGATTTAATTTACGCTTCCAGCGTGACATTAAATCAACAAATCAATAGATCAACAAATAAATCTACCTGAGTACGGTGATGCTTCCTGTTCGGGGATTGCTTTCCTCGCCGTCACAGCGGATGATGTAGTAGTATACGCCATCAGGCAATTGGCGTCCATTGGTGAAACTACCCTCCCAATTGTTGAGATAAGGCTTGGCATCGTACACCTTCACGCCCTTGTCGTCGTAGATCGTCACGCCGCACTGGGGATACTCATCGATCTTTCCGACGGTCCAATATTGTCCAGTAGCGTCACCGTTGGGTGAAAAAAAGTTGATCGGAACGAGCTTGTTCACGATGGCATCACCCCGAACCTTTACATCGACGGATGCGCTGCTCGTACATCCATTGGCGCCAGCGCCGGTTACCGTGTATGTCGTGGTTGTGAGGGGTATGACACTGGTCTGAGCCTGGTCGGGTTCGGCTATTGATTCAACCGGTGTCCATGCGTATGTCAGCAGTCCTTCCGCAGCGAGTTGTACAGTTTCTCCTTCGTTGACGAGGTCGGGGGTGGCGGTAGCCGTCACCTCGGGAACCGGAAGCCGGAGTATTTCCTGCTCAGCTTTCAGCTGGCATCCATTGGTAGCCGTGACGTTCACGCTGTAAGGTCCGGTTTCCCGGGCCGTTATCGTTGGCGTCGTTTCTCCGGTACTCCAGAGATAACTGCTGAAGGTGTTGGTGAGGCTTAGGACGATGCTCGCTTCGGGACAGATTTCGAAGTTGCCACCGGGCGTGCTAATGATTGCGGCCGGCGCTTCGGTAATGGTAATCGTCTTTGTCGCTACGTTGGCACAGGCATTACTTGGATACGCTGCGGTAAGGGTTATGGAAAACGTACTGGAGGTTGCGTAAATATGTTTAGGATTGCCATCACTCGAAGCCTGACCATCGCCAAACGCCCAGGCGTACGATAGCGTGGACTGGGGATCGTAGGTGGATTGATTCGTAAAACTTACTTCTTCGCCCTTGCAGGCTGTACTGGGCATAGTAAATGCAGCCACCGGCGGTGTAACGACTGTCAGCGTTGCGTGTGTCGACTCCGTTACGGGGCAGCCGGGATTGGACGAAGTGGCGCGGAAATAGTACTCGCCTGACGTGTTTCGCAAAAGAGACGTGCTTGTCGCCCCGGCGATAGCACCGGCAACTTTTTCGTACCACTGGTACGTGAATCCCGACACCGCCGGATAAATCGTCAGGTTCTTGAAATCAGGCTGACAGATAAGGGCGGATCCCGTAAAGGCCACCTTGAACTCCGGCAGATCTACCGCTACAACCAGCGTTTCTTCGGTGCGCGCAACGCATCCACTACCGGCAATTATGTCAACGTAATAGGTGCCTGCCTGACTCGCCTGAAAGTTGGTGATAGGAGCGGGTGAAAGTCCCGTGCCTGTATATCCTCCCGGGCCGCGCCACTGATAGGTAAATCCCACGCCAACATCTGTCGCCGTTAGCGTCAACGCATTGCCAATACAAACAGGACCATTGTTTTGAGGGTCGGGATCAGAAGCCGTGCCCGGCGAAATGGTGACCTTCACTGAATTGGATGATATTACACAAGCACCGCCCTCGGCCGTTGCCGTAACATAGTATTCGCCTGAAACGGTAGGGCTAAACGTGTTCGTGCCGGTAACCGTTGTGCTGGTTGTCGTGTTGGTCCAGGCGTAAGTAGCACCGCCTCCCATAGTGGCCGTCAGGGTAAGCGCATAACCGGAACAGACATTGAGCGGTCCTTCCGGCGTTACCTCGGGAACCATGCACGCCTTATTGCGGAATACCGAAATCTTTGAGGCGGGGATGTTCAGATTCACGTCATCAATACTGGTAAAGGCGATATCGGGCTTGCCGTCGCCGTCAAAATCGCATATGCCGATGTGACGATTGATGTAGGTTGTCCCCTTGATATGACGTGCAAACGATAAGCTTCCAGGCGTGCTGTTATTCTTCAAAATGGTTAATGACTTCTTCGTTACCGACGCGACTGCGATCTCTGGCTTACCGTCGCCATCGAGATCGCCAAAGTCTATACCCCAGGGGGTTGCATCCGTTGATACCGAAGCACCTGCGGCGAACGTCAGGCTGCTGGAAGTACTTTGATTCAGGAACAAACCCACTTCTGCGTTGTTGAGTTTCGTGAAGGCAATATCCGCCTTCTGATCGCCGTCCAGATCGCCAATCCTGATATTCTTGATGGCCGTTCCGACGGTGAGCGATTTTACCGCGCCCATCGAAATGGCACCCGGTGAACTCTTGTTTTCAATCACGTACAGGTCTGAATTCGTCTGGTATTGTGCCGTCACTATTTCGGGCAGGCCGTCACCGTTAAGGTCTTGCGCGCCCACCGCTTCCGTACTTGCCGCGCCTGTAACAGGCACGACGATCGGAGGCATAGGCGAGAAGACAATCGAAGGGAGCGTGCTTTGA
>DATHKA010000011.1:0-6066 GCA_035489615.1 Chryseolinea sp. | reverse complement strand
ATGGGCTCCATGGAGCCATTCTGATCAAAATCATTTACCAGCAGGGTAACAGGCTTTTCGGTCGTTGGTTTGAACTTCGAATTCAGTCCGAGATTTCCCACCACAAAATCTGTGTCACCATCGCCATCAAGATCTCCCGGCATGATCGTATTCCACCAGCCGCTGCTGCTGTCCAGGCCTGGCGTTGCAGCCTTTTTGAACCGTTTGCCATCGTTGAGGAATAGCGATACAGGCATCCAATCGCCGACGATCAACAGGTCATTAAATCCGTTTCCGTCGTAGTCAAACCATGCCGCATCAGTCACCATACCCAGCTTTTCCAACTCTGGCGCGATTGCAGCGGTGACATTTTCGAATTGTCCTCCGCCCTTATTCATCAGCACGTACTGGTCGCATGGCCTGCCGTAGTATGCAGGGTTCACACGCGTACCCACAAAAAGGTCCAGGTCACCATCGTTGTCGAAGTCGTTGGCTCGCACGCAACTTCCCCCCTGGTACATGACGGGAATTCTATCCGTGGTTTTCTCGAACCAGGGAAAACCATTTCGCGCGCCCTTGTTCTCAAACAAAAGATCAGCGCTGTTGGGCGATTGCAACGGGGTCTCTACACCTCCTGTAACAACATACAGATCCTGATCACCGTCTCCATCCGCGTCGAAGAACAGTGCGTCTGTTTCTTCTGTGTGAGTATCGCGGGGGAAGTTTGCTTCAGGAACCTGTTCGAACCGGCCATCGGCACGTTGCATCATAAATTGCGCGGCATTTCCCTCGGATCCCCCGAGATAAAAATCATCGAGGCCATCCTTATTCAGGTCCGCGCTGGCAAAAG
The DNA here is from genome assembly GCA_035489615.1 of Chryseolinea sp. Classification (GTDB taxonomy): domain Bacteria; phylum Bacteroidota; class Bacteroidia; order Cytophagales; family Cyclobacteriaceae; genus Chryseolinea. The sequence continues at coordinate 5,237 of DATHKA010000011.1, read as the reverse complement.
CCGGACCCTGGGTGGAAAGCATGTGATATAGCAGCCGATGGGTATCGAAGTCGCTATACGCCGCTTCGCGATGTTTAATGCTGTCGGTGACAACGGCTTCAAAGTAAGGTCTTTGAACAGGGTGCGGGGTAATTTCCTTCTGCGCCTGGGATATATCCAAAGCCAAAGTCTGATCCGCCTTGACGTGTTGGAGACGCTGCACGGTGCCGTCGGGCCAGGACACACGGATGCTGTCTGCTTCGCCACGCCCGCCTAATCCTACTATCATCTTATAGTCCATACTGGATTGAAATCCGCGTATCGGCATTTGTTCGAAGGCGAGCACTTGCTGATCCACGTAGACCTTCACGTCAGCTCCCAGCGCATAAGTATTTTTGTCTTTCCCTTTGAATGTGAAGGCGAGGTAATGCCGGTCGGGGTGTTGCTCATGAGTCATGTTGCGATACACGGACGATTCTGAATTGAGATTGCTGACAACCAGATCCAGGTCGCCATCGTTGTCGAGATCGCCATACGCTGCACCATTGGAGAATCCCTTCTCGCCGAGGCCCCATTCTTCGGCAACATTCTTATACTGCAAATGGCTTTGCCGCTCGAAAATGTAGTTCCGTAACTTCGTTGAGGGCATCATGTCTACGAAGCGTTTGAAATCCACCTTATTTCCTTTCAAGGCAAGATTCCGCTGTTCATCGCTTCCCAAAAACTCGACAAAGTCCTGGTCGATCAGGTCCTTGTAGATACCATTGCAGACGAGTATCTCCTTGTATTGGTCGTTATTAAAGTCGGCCATGAGCGCTGCCCAACTCCAGTCGGTGGCGGCGACACCTGCCAAAAACCCAACTTCGCTGAAAGTATTATCGCCGTTATTGAACTGGAGCATATTGCGCATATACTGATGATAGTACCCGTTCTTGAAACGAAGCTGATAGGTTTCGTACGTTTCGAACGATATCAGCATTTTGAGACGATAGTCATCTTCGGGTAGCATATCCGTTGAGAAGATCTCCGGATAGCCGTCGTTGGTAAGGTCAGCGATGTCTGCCCCCATCGAGAACATGGAGATGTGATCCATGCATTCTTCGAGGCGCTCATCGAATCCTCCTTTTTGATTATTGATATAGAGGTAGTCACGCTCGTAAAAGTCGTTCGACACATAGATATCGGGCCAGTGGTCCTGGTTCACATCACCCACGGTGACGCCGAGGCCAAACCCGATTACGCTGCCAAATATGCCTGCCTGTTCGCTAATGTCGGTAAATCGATTGTTATCGTTTCGATACAGTTTGTGCCCTCCCAACGCATCTCTTTCATGGCGCAGATTACGGTATCCAAGCGAGGAAACTGGACGCCACGAATTGTTTAATACATAACAATCGAGATCACCGTCCCTGTCGAAATCAAAGAATGCTGCGTGCGTCGTAAATCCCTTGTCGGCGAGTCCGTACTCAGCAGCGCGCTCGCTGAAAGTAAGATTGCCATTGTTGATGAATAGTTCGTTCTCGCGATTGCCTTCCTCTACATCACCGGCATTGCTAACATAAATGTCAAGCAGCCCATCGCCATTCACGTCGGCGATGCTCACGCCGGTGGACCAGGCCCGGTTGCCTTTGACGCCGGCCTTTTCAGTGATGTCCTCAAACTTCCACTCGCCCTTGTTGAGATAAAGCTTGTTATCCCCCATGTTAGAGGTGAAATAGATATCGGGCAGGCCGTCGTTGTTGAAATCACCGATGCCTACACCTCCACCATTATAATAGTTTCGGTAACGGAATACATCAAACCCATCGCGGTCTTGAAGGGCATTGACAAAGGTAAGGCCGGTTTCCAAGGAAGCCTGCTTTTGGAACACGGCGTCTGGAGGAGCCGATTCATTCGTTTGCTCCTTCTTGCCTTCGCACGCGGCTGCTACGATCAGCCCCGCCCATAAAACACTTCGGAAATTCTTCATTGATCCCAAGACGACGGCAAATTAAATAAAGAAGGCACGACATGCGTGCCTTCTTGTTATAAAGAAATGTAACTCAATTATCAGTAGCCTGGGCTCTGCTTAAGGTTTGGATTTGAGCCGAGGGCCACATCAGGGATCGGGAAAACATTACGATCCGGAGATGCATCTTCAACAAACACAAACTGCGCAGCGAACTTGCCAAAACGAACCATGTCATTTCTTCTCCATCCTTCGATGTAGAGTTCACGGCCGCGTTCATCGAGCAGGGCATCTTCCGTGAGCGCGCCCAGAGGCGTTGCCTTGCGGATGGTTCTCAGACTGTTAACCAGCGTGAGCGCTTCGCCCGCGCTTCCTTTTCTTAAGAGGGCTTCGGCCTTCATAAGCAATGCGTCGGAGTAACGCAACAACATCAGGTGATTGGCGTTAGAACCCGGCATGTTAATGGTCGGGTGATATTTCAACAGACGAATCCCTGAATAGTCGGGCTGACCTGTCAATGAGGTGACATCTTTGGTGAACACGAGGTTCTGGCCCGAACGCGCCTTTACTGGCCCACCGGGACCACCTTGCGTTCCGATCAGGAAGCCAATACCGAGGCTTTCAGCAGGTACATAACCGCGGCGTTCTTCCTGTGCACCGCCCTCAAGGTTCGCGTCAGCCGGACCTTCAAACTTCGCATAGAATTCGGCGGGCGTAACAAATCCGTTCCATCCACCATTCTGGTTATCTGTTTCACGGCCCTGGTTGTAGTGTAAGCTACCCCAGATCCGGCTGTTGTATTGGCCATTGGAGTACATAATGGTCTCCGAATCCGCAGATGGCGAAAAGATCTCGAAGAATCCTTCCTGTAACTTATATCCGTCGGCTTCAATGGCATTCACGTAACCAATAACCTTATCCATGTCTGCATTGTCAACTGTCCCATTCAGATAGACATGTTTGTTCAAATACATCTTGGCAAGCATCATGTTTGCAGAAGCCTTCGATGCCTTGATCTGATCGTCGATCGCTCCCGCCTTTGTGGCTGGCAGAGCAGGCAATGCAGCCTCAAGGTCGGATATGATAAAATCAAAAGCTTCCTGCGGAGTTAAAACCGTCGGGTTAACTTCCGGGCCTTCATCCGCATTTCTGAAAGGAACCTGGCGCCATAGGTCCAGGATCCAAAACATAAAATAGGCACGGATGTATTTAGCCTCAGCTTCCTGAAGGGCCGACTTGGTAGTTGCCGGGTGCAGGATCTGGTTCGTTCCATAAACCGTTGAGTTCAGGAAGTTCCAGGTATTCAGGTTAAACTGGTGAGAAGAGTTCCAGGTGTGCTTTGCCAAATCGCGCCATACACCATTATCTCCCCAGTCAGTACCGCGTGTCGGGATGAATAATTCATCCGTTGTCGCTTCCGAGAGAGCATAAAGATTTTCCTGCGTATTCTGGAGCGCAAGAGCATTGTATGCTGCTGTCAGGTTTCCCGCCGCGTCAACGCCTTTAAAGTCTCCTTCGGGCGCAGTTACGAGGGAATCCGTTTCTTCAACTTCCAGGTCGGTGCATCCGCCAAACACAAGTGCGGTTCCCAATACCAGCGATGTTAATATATTCCTTTTCATAGTTTTCTCTCAATCATTAAAATGTGGCCGAAAGTCCAAAGGTTACGCTCTTTGCGCGAGGATAAGCCGTGTAATCGATACCCAGTGATGGGACGCCGTCAATATTCTTGTCTACGTTAACCTCTGGGTCAAGTCCTGAATAATCAGTGATCAACCAAAGGTTAGCACCGGTTGCTGACAACCTGATTTTTCTAAAGAATTTACCAGGATCGAAATCAACTGTGTAGCCAAGTGATATGTTTTGCAGGCGAATGAAATCACCACTTTCAAGGAAGCGTGTTGACGCATCCGGTGAGTTCACAGGCGACTCCGCTGACGCAACGACATCCGCCGTTACGTTACGTGCTCCGGCAATCGCTCCTTTAGTAAGGTAAGCGTTGGCAATGTTGTTATAAACGTAATGACCGAACTGTCCGTTAAAATAAACAGAGAAGTCAATGGGTCTCCACTTAGCAGAAAGGGAAAGACCAGCGTTCATTTTAGGCAATGCCGACTTACCCACGAATCTCGAGATATCATCATCTGCGTTCAAGCCGTTTTCATCATACCCAATAAATTCGCGCAGGTAGTATGCATAGAGGGGCTGGCCATTAGCAATACGCTGTGCGTACGCACCGGTCAATCCTTGTCCATTGACAGCACCTGTGCGAAGCGCACCTCCTGCGTAGTTCTTCAGCTGGTTCTTGTTATAGGAGAAGTTACCACCAATGTTCACTCTCCAGTCTTGATTATCCACCACAACACCATTAACCGAAACTTCAACCCCTGTGTTCATCAGGTTGGCGTCGAGGTTGGTCCAAACGAACGGCGTAGGTGCCGGCTGTGCGGAGAACTGTTGAATAAGCAGTTTCGTAGTGTTCTTGCTGTAGAAATCCACAGAACCATAGAGTCTGTTATTGAAGAATCCATAGTCAACCCCGATGTTGTAGCTCGATGTTTGTTCCCACTGGAGATCCGGATTGGCAAACGAAACGTTGTTAAGACCGGCTGCACCAGCAAGCGTTCCATCATTGTTCACACCAGGTGCACCATACTGCTGGCGTCCCGAGTACAGGTGATGTCCAAATTCCTGGTTACCGGTAACACCGTAGCTGGCACGAAGTCCCAGTTCATCAAACAATTCAGGGATGAAATCTTCTTCAGACAACCGCCATTTTGCGGCAGCCGCAGGGAAGAGTCCATACTTATTATTCTGACCGAAACGGGTGGACCCATCGGCACGTAACGACGCTGTGAAGAAAAAGCGTTCACCTACGTTGTAATTTGCACGGGCAAAAAAGGACTGAAGCTCATCCTTGCCGGAGAAATTTCTTCCGGAAATGAAGCGAGGCCCGATCAATGGAAGGTTAGGATTGCTGGCCACCGGGAGGTTCGTCACTGAAGGCGGGGAAGAGAACAGGTCGTACACGCGCATCGCGTTGTCTTCCTGATATTCGTATTGATACCAGCGTTGGCTCAGATAGTCCTGAACTGCCTGATTGGCTTCTACTGTTTCATTAATCATCCAATCCATGTTCGTCTGATCGCCAAAGTTCACGCCCAGCACGTTGAGACCGAAACTCTCGACCATCTGGTATGAATAGCCTGCCAGTATTGTGAGAGGATTTTCACCGATCTTTTTGTTATAGGTAAGCAGCGCTTCAAATATCTGGTTGCGATTAGTTTGATCTGTAATCGCGGCCCGGCCG
>DATHKA010000010.1:0-16378 GCA_035489615.1 Chryseolinea sp. | reverse complement strand
GGTGATTACATCCGAACAACTGCAGCTGTACGCAGCCACTGACATTGGCGGACTGCTGGTCGATGGTCTGGGAGACGGTCTCTTCATCAGGGCACAAGGATGCGCGTCAGACAAACAGATAAATGAAACTGCCTTTAATATCCTTCAGGCTACACGCACGCGCATCTCCAAGACCGAGTATATTTCGTGTCCTTCCTGCGGACGTACTTTATTCGACTTGCAGGAAACCACGGCGAAGATCCGGTCGCGTACGAGTCATCTGAAAGGCATCAAGATCGGCATCATGGGATGCATCGTGAATGGACCCGGCGAAATGGCCGACGCGGACTACGGCTATGTAGGTTCCGGGCCCGGGCGCATCACCTTATACAAAGGGAAAGAAGTGGTGCGTCGAAACGTACCCGCCGCGAGAGCGGTCGACGAGTTAATCGACCTTATCCGTGAACATGGTGATTGGCTCGAACCGGAACCGATGTTGGCGTGATCATGTGTGCTGTGAATAATTAAATGATTCATTTTCAATTAAACTGATATGGAAGAAAATAAGAAGGCAGGGAACGGGGTGAAGGAGTTCTTCACGCTGGGTGAAGTGGGCCGATATTTCTTTCGTAAGAAAGATGCGTCGCGCCCCAGTAACATCAACCTCAAAATGATGCATGGCGTCAATAAGATTTCCATCATCATATTTTTGCTGGGTGTGCTGTTCATACTTATTAAGCGGTTTCTTTGACGTCGTAATTTGCAACCGCAGTTAATTAGCAGTATATGGCATGGACCTAGGAAGCTTCAGGAATTTTTGCCTTGCGATGAAGGGGGTAACAGAGGAATTTCCTTTCGGCGAGGAGACGCTGGTTTTTAAAGTGATGGGGAAGATGTTTGCCCTAACCGACGTTACACATTTTACCGGGGTAAACTTAAAGATTGATCCCGAAAAAGGTGTAGAGTTGCGCGAACGATACGCCGAGGTTACGCCTGCGTATCACATGAATAAGAAGCATTGGATTACTGTGGAAACTACGGGATCAATACCCGATAGACAGTTGCGGGAGTGGACCTTGAATTCATACAATTTAGTCGTCCAGGGGCTCACTAAAACCCAGAAACAGGCGTTAGAGTCGATGTAGCTTGTAAATCAAGCGCTTAGCGGTTCACGGGTTTGGCGTAATTTTCCGTAATTTTGAACGATTTACCCTTTTCGATGGCCAGGCCATTTTTTGCTTTAATAAGTCTTTGCCTGATAATGAGCGCATGTACGCAGCGGACAATCTGTCCGGCGTTCCAGAGCGCGTATATCTATGACAAAGAGGCGCTGCGCAAGAAGTTCAGCTACTTTTTGGAAGATTCCACACCCAAGATATTGACGGCCAGCAAGAACAAGTATCTCGTGGCGGAGCCGGTTTCCTATCGAAAGAAACTCCGCACCATGAACACCATCGTCATGAAAGACGTCAATCCTGTGCTTCCCGACTCGATGAAAATCCTGGAAGAAGGACTCGTGGGTGAGGATGGAGCCATGGGCGAAGATGGCGTGGTGCCGGGCGCCGAGCTTGACCTCGCCGCGCGATCGGTAATTGATAGCACTTACATTGTTGACGTTCCTCAGGAAGCCGATAGCGCTGACGCTGACGAAGGCATCTACATGATTTCGAAAGACCAGGAGGTCCGCGTATTGAAGTACAATGCGCCGGACAGCGCCATGTTGGACGAAGCGACCGGCAAGTATGTTGCCCAGGCGCCTAAGTATAACGTTGCCGACATACGTTTCAACGTGGAACAAGACAACTACATGTGGTATCTGCGCAAGAGCTTGGTGTTGCCAGATGTAAAACTGGCGCAGCACATGCAGGCGGAACAGAATGCAGTGGCCAAGAAAGAGAAAAAGGGAATAAAAGGTTTCTTCCAGAATCTGTTTAAACGCAAAAAGAAAGACGCGCCTGATTCATTGGAAACTGCGCCGAAGCCGGTGGATGAATTCGACTATGTTGATGAGAACGAGGTCGACGCGCCACTTGCAAAGCCTGCCGACGCACCGGCTGAGAAAAAAGGTCTGTTCGGCAGGAAGAAGAAAGTCGCCGAACCTGCAGGCGATATTCCGGCTACTTCCGGAGGCAAAACGGATGACACAGGCAAGAAGAAGAAAAAAGAAAGGAAGCCTAAGGAAAAGAAGCCCAAGGATATCAAACCGAAAGAGGATGGTGCGCCGAAGGAAGATGACGACGACGGCTTCTAGCATTTCCACCTGAATCCATGTCGAGGTATGCCATTGACGTTGTGATCCTGCCCCCCGAACCGGTGATGGATTTGGCCATTACCTGGAATAAACAGCTGTCTGGTCTCCGCGAACAGTCCATCCTTCTAAACGGGACCAATACAATGCCGCACATTTCCTTGCTGATGGGATGCATGACGGCTGATGTTTTGCCTGAAGCAAGAGCGATTCTTGCGCAGGTTGCACACACGCGTCCGCCCATGTTCTTGAACATTACCGGTCTTCAGTTCGACGGGGATAGCCATCCCGTTGCAGCACTCGACATATTCTTGTCTCGTGAATTGGCCGAATTTCAACGCGACTTGATTGACGTCTTTCGCCCCCTCATTACGCAAGATGCCCGCGAGCAAGACTTAGTGGATCCGCCCATCAGCCCGTCTGCGCTGGAATGGATCAATCGTTTTATTCCAGAGCAGTGTGATGAGGGATTCTGGCCGCACATTACCCTGGGACATGGAAGACCTGTTGAGAAGCAGATGCCCCTTACATTCAAGGCAACACGCATCGCCATTTGTCATCTCGGAAACCATTGCACGTGCACGAACATTCTGGCAGAAGCAACGCTGATAGGCTGATGGTTTCTGTCGGGCTGGCTCACAGTTTCGGGTGAAATGTGCCGGCGCCCGGACGAAGGGCCAGGCTCGTTTTGCCTATTCGCGTACAACTATTTGATATCCGATAAACGCGGCGCCATCTCTGATTGCGCCGCGATGAGCTCCGCGGGCGTGCCGATGTCGCGCACGACACCCTTATCAAACACGATGTGCTCGACGCGAAGCTTATGATCGATAGCCGCCTGAAAGATATGGTTCATCACAAATTCCTTTCCATCGGCCGCGATGAACTGATTATTACGAATCGCAGCGGCAAGAAATTCATGCATAAATGCAGAAAATGCCGGCGTCCAAACGGCAATTGACCAGCCCAACCGTTGGAGCGAAGACGGCGGATCGGGTACCGCGACCACGTTAATGCGACCGTCCGGACCGAATGAGCAAATATCCCAGCGTTGATCTTTCCTTATGGGAAATACGCCCAGCGTCACATCCGCGCCAGTCTTGTGGAGATATTCTGTTAACGAAGCGAACGCATCGACCGGCTCGAACAGGATGTCGGGATAACCAAACGCGACAAGATTGTCCTTTACAAAAGAATACGCCTGATCCACGGTGAAAGGATGCCCATGTGGATGATTCATGATCAGGTAGCCGAGATCCATATCGACGATTTCGCCATGACCATAGTATTGAGGAATGTCCCATTTGCCTTTCCGCAGGATAAAATACGCTTTGCTGATTCCCGCCGCACGATAGCCTTCGAGCAGGTATTGGCTCACCACCTTAGGCTTCGCGTTGCCGGAATCATCGACCCGCCAACCGATAGGGAAAAGCTCTTTGCTGCAAGGCAGTGGTGAGATTCTTGTGGCGTGTCCGCCGGCAGGGATCAGTCCGATGATGTCTTTTTCTGGCATAGGGACAGAAAGATAGTGAATCTGCGATGTCGATTCCGTACGTAGTTGCTCCCTTTGAGCACTATCGTTCGAAATGACACACCGTCGATATAACGTTTTCGTTCGTTGCTCACATCTCTTGCAAATATCTTCTCAATCATTGTAAATTTATTTAGCGATACCCGTGCAGGCAGCCAGTGTTGTTCCCGTTGTTCCATCTTGTTTGCTACCCTATATGTTTCTCAGGTTGTTCGTGGTTGCCCTAATATTCACCTGCCTCATGCCGGCACCTGGGCATGGACAATCGGTATTCGTCTTCAACGACTCGCTGCAGCCTGTATCGCCCGGATCTCACATCGACTATCTGATTGATCCAGCGGGTGAGTTGGGTATCAGCGAAGTCGCTGCCCCTGGTGCGGGCTTCGCGCCGTTGCGTGACCGGCGCGCCAATTTTGGAAAGACACAGGCAGCCGTTTGGATGAGATTCACCATCAGAAATGAAACTCAACGCGCCTGCTTTCTGCAACTTCAGCGTCCAATGGTTCACTATCTCGACGTCTATCACGCCGAAAACGGGGGGTATCAGGCTCTGTCGACCGGAGCGATGCGACCCTGGGACTCGCGGGAGATCAAAAGCCAACTGTTCTACGCGCGGTTATTAGGACCTGCAGAGGAAGGCACTTTCTATGTGAGATTCAAAAGCGACCTTAACCTTGACGTCCCCATAACGCTGGGGACCGTGGATTCTTGCATGGACATCGAACGCAAACACAATCTCCAACTGGCGATGATGGGGGCACTGGTAGCGTTGATGATTTTTAACATTTTCATATGGCTTCTTGTCCGTGAGCGTGGCTATCTCTACTACAGTCTCTGCCTCCTGTTCAAGGTAATTTCGCTCGATATGCTTTTTACGGGCATTGGCTTCCAGTTTTTGTGGCCGCAACTTCCACAGTTTAATCTCACCCTGAGCACCTGGATTGCGCTGTCCTTCGTATTCACCATACTATTTGCCAGCGAGCTGCTGAATACCCGTCAGCAATTTCCACGGTGGCATAAGATCCTGTATGTCTTCTACGCATTTGCCGCGGTCATTATTTTACTCAATGTCGCCGGGTACAACTTTCTCGCTGACATCCTTGATCATTTTCTTGCCCTCAGCAATACATTGTTCCTATTCGTGCTCGGAATTGTAGCGTTCCGTTCAAACGTTCAGGTGGCCTTGTATTTTCTCTTGGCTTTGGCGTGTTTGATTGCAACGATAATGCTACACGGTCTGTATGTCGAGGGGGTGATCCCGTCTAACCCCGTTTCGTACCATGTCGCGCTCAATGGAAATCTGGCCGAAGCGCTCATGTTTGCCTTTGCTTTGGCACACAAGATCAGGACGCTTAGGAATGAGCGTGAAAAGGCACAACTGGAAAGCCTGGAACTCGAGCGCCGTCACAATGATACCCTCGCGCAACAGGTGCAGTACCGCACCGAAGAGATTGCTGCACAAAATGAAGAACTGATTTCCCAGCAGGAGCAGATTAGTTTTCAGAACGGATTGCTTCATGAGGCCAAATCTGGTCTGGAAAAAGAAGTTGCCTCCCGCATGGACGAACTGTTGGACGCCAATCGCGAACTGGTAGGACAGAATCACCAGCTTGAACAATTTGCCTTTATCATCGCCCATAATCTCCGTGCTCCCGTAGCGCGTATCCTGGGCTTGGGCAATATCCTGGCGCTAACTAAAAATTCGGATGAAACGATATTCATTAATCAAAAGATACGGGATGGCACCAATGAGTTGAACTCCGTACTTACCGATCTCGCCCGCATTCTGGATATCAGGAAGGGCACAAACACCAGCTACGAAACGGTGGATGTTATGGAATGCCTGAACAAGGTGAAAGTCATGCTCCGCGAAGAAATACACGCCTCGGGCGCGCTGCTCGATGTACGCACCACCGGCGAAACCAAGGTATTCTCACTGGCTCCTTACCTGGAGAGCATCTTGTATAACCTGATAAGCAACGCCATCAAATACCGCGCTGTGGAGAGATCGCCATTTATACAAGTCACCACCGAGCGTGAAGAGGAATGGCTGAAGATACGCGTTCGGGACAACGGAATGGGAATAAATATTGAACGGCATGGCAAGAAGCTATTCGGGTTGTATCAACGATTTCACTTACACCTGGAGGGCAAGGGTATGGGATTGCATCTCGTGAAGTTGCAGACCGAAGCGATCGGTGGAAAGGTAGCGGTTGAAAGTGTTGAGGGCTCAGGAACCATCTTTCAGGTGGATATTCCCGTGGGCGCAAAAAATGAATGATAAATGTCGAAGCTGCATGATCGCACCTCCATGACTTTCCTTGTCTGCTGACACCGGCGGGTTAATTCTGTCTAACCGTTCATTCTCCTTTTCACGTTCAGCGGAGGATCTCATCGGTGTTTTGATATTGTGATATCTATTCTATCTTGTCACAAACCTCGGTTAAACGCATGAGAACACTGGTCGTAATCCTGACGCTGCTGCTGGCCTTTTCCCTTCACGCGCAAAAGCTTGCGCCCGCTGCAAGTCCCGAGTCAGCCGGATTCAGCAGCGACCGGTTGAAACGTCTGGATGAGGGTTTCAAGACCTGGATAAACGACCGTTGGGTAAATGGCGCCGTGGCACTGGTGATCAGAAACAATAAGATCGTTTACCATAAGTCCTTTGGTTATGACGACCCGGCCACAAAGGAACCGTTGGCGAAGGACGATATCTTTCGCATAGCCTCGCAGACGAAGGCGATTACCAGTGTTGCCGCAATGATGCTGATGGAGGAGGGAAAATTCCTCTTGGAAGACCCGGTTTCGAAATACATTCCGTCATTTGCACATCCCAATGTCATAGACAAATTCAACGAGAAGGACTCTTCTTACACGACGGTACCGGCCAAGCGGGAAGTCACTGTCCGGGACCTGCTTACGCATACATCAGGTATAGGCTACGCGCAGATCGGCTCCAAGGAAGCGAACGCCATCTATTTCAAAAGCAAGATCACGGCAGGCCTGCTGGTTACCGATGATAAGCTGCTGGACGCCATGACGCGCCTGGGCAAGCTTCCGCTCATGCATCAGCCTGGCGAAAAATGGACATATGGACTCAATTCAGATCTCCTGGGATGTCTCGTGGAGGTTTGGTCAGGAATGTCGCTGGATGAATTTTTCCGCACGCGCATATTTACCCCGTTGGGAATGAACGACACGTACTTCAATGTGCCCCAGGCCAAGGCTGGGCGACTGGTGAATTTCTTTACCCAGGATTCTACCTTGACCCTTGTGAAGGCAACCGCTGCGTTCGGCGGCGGTTTAAATATGGGCTATCCGTTGGTTAAGAAATCATACTTCTCCGGAGGCGGTGGATTGTCGTCGACAATTCTCGACTACGGCATTTTCCTGCAGATGCTGGCAAATGGCGGTGTGTACAATGGCGTGCGCATACTCAGTCCGTCGTCGATACGACAGATGACGGTTAACCAGATCGGAAGCCTGTCGCTGGGAGATGACGAGAAGTTTGGGTTGGGCTTCAGCGTGGCCACTGAGGAATCCAGTCGGATGGGGGCGCCAAAGGCAGGTACCTATGCCTGGGGCGGTGCCTTCTCGACATCTTACTTTGTTGATCCCGCGTCAGGAACGATAGTATTGTTATACCTGCAGATGTGGGGTCCACATACACGCGATGTGAATGGACGATATGTCAACCTGGTGTACCAGGCGTTGACGGAGTAGTCGGCTTTATTGCATCGATTATTGTTCTTTGAGCGTTTCTCCGGGATTGGCCCTTGTGATCGTGAAGGTCTGCAACCCGATCATCAGTAACGCAATACCGATCACGATCGAAAAACTTACGACGATCTCAATAGCTCCTATGGGTTGATGATAGGCGAATTGGGTTAAGATTACCGGTGAGAAGAACTGATAAGTAGCCGGAAATCGCGATGACAGCGGCGATACTCATCAGGGAAGGACGCTGTGCTTGACTTTGGTACTTCAAAAACGAAGAAGCTGCTAAGTCCAGTATTCAACCAAGCCCACACCCTTTCGTATGCCCCTTGATTGCCTTCATAAGCATAAGGACTTTGACACGTTATTGGCTATGCTTGAAGATAATACCGGCATACAGGCAGGCTTGATTGAAAAAGACTATTGGATCATGCCCGTTTTGTATGGCTTGAAGAAGTCGGGGCTTGATTTTGAATTAAAAGGTGGCACATCTCTTTCCAAGGCATATAAAATAATCGATCGTTTTTCCGAAGACATCGATATTTATATACACCCTCCCGCGGCATTAGGCGTAAATGAGAATCCCAACAACACGAAGGAAAAGGCAGTAGCGGGCAGGAAGAATTTTTACGACTGGCTAGCCAAAACATTACCATAGATGGTATTGTTTCAGTTGAGCGGGATACTGATTTTGATAATACAAAAACCTACCTGAGCGGTGGCACCAGACTTAAATACGAAAATAAGCGGGATCAGGTAGAGGGACTAAAAGCAGGTATCCTGCTGGAGGCCGGTTTCGATACGGTTAATCCCAATACACCCATTACCATAAGTTCCTGGGCATACGATAAAGCAATCGAGTCCATACAGATCATTGATAACAGGGCTATCGATGTAAAATGCTATCATCCGGGCTACACCTTTGTTGAAAAGCTTCAAACCATCGCCACTAAATTCCGCCAGGAACAAGCGGGAGAAAAAGACAAGCCTAATTTCATGTGCCAATATTATGATGTCTATTGTTTATTAGAAAACGAAGATGTTCTTGGTTTTATCGGAACAGCGGAGTACGAAGCACATAAGATAAGGCGGTTTCCGGCTAAAGACCTGGCTGTTCCCATCCCTGAGAATGACGCTTTCCTGTTAAAGGATCCTGAAGTCAGGGCAGATTTTGAAAAGCGATATACATCAACGAAAGCCTTGTACTATAAAGGTCAGTCGGATTTTGATGCACTGCTTGACAAGATAGGAAAGCACCTCGATACGCTATAATAAATCAGGTTTGGTAAATCCGCAGAAATTACCTGTCGAATCAACGGAAGGATTTGAATAATTGAACATCATCCGGAATAACCTGTTCTGGCGCTCAAAGTATTGCTATGCTTTATGCTGGTCGCTGAAAGCGATCAATCAAACAAGGTGAGATTTCCGAATTGATCAGTCGCCTGTGTCGGAAGCACCATCGACGGCAAGTTCACGGCAGCATCAGATATCCGTGGCGTAACAGGATAATAGTTCATCTGGGCACTGGGATATCCTTTCATTAAATCCAGCAACTGCAATTCGCTGCTATCCTTGTTCAGCCACACCTGCTCGTCATGAGGCTTGAAGAGTACGGGCATCCGGTCATTTATCGAGGCCACGATTCCATTCGAAGGGATCGTGATCAACTTAAAAGTACACATCGCTTCACCGTTCTCGTCTTCAAACTCCTCCCAGAAGCCGGCCATTGAAAACAGGTCCTGATCGGTGCTGACGAAACGATAGGGCACAGAGGTTTTCTTTCCGATTTTCTTCCATGCGTAAAACCCGTCGGCGGGAATGATGCAACGCGTCTTCATAAGGGCCTTGCGCAACGAACCTTTGTCAGGGATCGTCTCGGCCTGTATGTTGATAATTTTATCGCTCAGCGCTTTGTTGTTGGACCAATGTGGCGATGTGCCCCAATAGAATGTGGAGATACCCTGTGGAGTGTCGTGCTGCACAACGGGAAGTAAATGAGTAGGGGCCGCGTTGTAGCGCGGACTGTAGCTGTCCGGCACGTCAACGTGAAAACGGTCGCGGATACGGGACGCTGTTGCCGTAATGCTGTAACGATCGATCATGTCAGGGATTGCAGAAACGCGAGTGCGCGCTCTTCCGACCAATATAAACCATTTTTGTTGAATTGAGCGAATCCTACGTGACCACCGTGCGAAGGTGCCTCGAACTTCACCCACGGATTCTCCTTCGTTATTTCGGTCGGGTAACATGAATCACTGAGAAACGGATCGTTCTGCGCGTTCACGATTAACGTTGGTACGGTGATGCCGTTAAGGTAAAATAGCGCGCTGCATCGTTGGTAGTATTCCAATGCATCGCTGAAGCCGTGAAGCGGAGCCGTATAGCGATTGTCAAAGTCTACGAGCGTACGGATGTCGTCGATGCCGGACAGGTCCAGTCCCTGCATTTGATCCGCCTTACGCCTCACCTTGGATTTCAGGTTCTTTAGAAAACGACGCGAATAAACGTAGTTCTCCGGCCGCGAAATCTTGAGGCAGCTGTTGTATAAGTCCAGGGGCACGGAGAAGGTGACCGCGCGTTTCACCCACTCGGACGGCTGTGCTTCGCCCAGATATTTCAGGGTCAGGTTGCCTCCGAGGCTGAATCCGATCAACGATACATCGTGATAACCTTTTGCTGCCGCATGGTTGATCACGAGCTGCAGGTCGTCCGTTGCGCCGCTGTGATAAAAGCGAAGCTGGTGATTCATGTCGTCGCTGCAACCACGGAAGTTCCAGGCGATCACATCGAACCCATTTGTGAAAAGGGCGCGCGACATCCCCATGATATACGCACGACGCGAACTTCCCTCAAGACCGTGCGAAATAATGACAAGTTGTTTGTGACCGTTGCGTAGCCAGTCGAGGTCGAGGAAGTCGTTGTCGGTGGTACGGATTCTTTCGCGCTCATACGGTACGTTCTCAACGCGACGCATGAGTGCCGGGTAAATGGTTTCCAGGTGCCTGGAGAATAAAATGAGTGGTCTCCTGTAGGCGGGGAACACGTCTGATTATTTTACGGGTTTTTCTGCGACGATGCGAAGATGACCTAAGTGATGTTGCCCATGCCAGGCGTAAGTCGCGATCATCCGTGCGAGCGACAGATGACGGCGCGTGTCGGGATGAATGAACTCACGCTTCAGCTGTCCATCGTCCAGCGAGCGGAGCAAGGTAATCCATTTGGCGTGCAACGCTTTCAACAACGTTATCGAAACAGCCGGATCAATCTTTGTGTCGGGAGTTTCCGCCCATCCTTTTTCGTCGTATGCTCTGATTGTGGGAGTAGATTCTGTGAGGGTCCATTTGAACCGAATGTAGGCATTCATGTGGCTATCTGGAAGGTGGTGCAAGACCTGCCGCGCCGTCCAACCGCCTTCACGATATGGGATATCAAAGGCACCTGGCTTAAACGACGCAACCATTTTCTCCACTTCCGCCGGAAGCTGTTGAATCTGTGCGATGAATTGTTCGAGTTCTTCGCGCGTATACATTTCCTTCGGAGCGAATCTGCCGACGGGATAACGAAGATGTTCGTCGCTGCTATTCATGAAATTCTTCTTTTGCCTTCTTGCGCCTGTTGCGAACGCGAATGTTCACCATCTCGATGATCATCGAGAAAACAATGGCAAAGTAAATATAGCCTTTTGGTACTTCCTTGTGAAGTCCTTCGAGGAAAAGCATAAAGCCGATCAAGATGAGAAATCCCAGTGCCAGCACCTCCATGGACGGATGCTTGTTGATAAAATTGCTGATCCGTCCGGAGAAGATGATCATGATACCAATGGACAGAACGACTGCCACAATCATGATGATGACGTGTTCGGTGAGCCCTACTGCAGTGAGGATGGAATCGAATGAAAAGATGATATCCAGCAGAATGATCTGAACGATCACACCTGCGACGTTTGTCTTCTTGCCGCCGCCTTGTTCCTCCTCTTCATCCTCGCCCTCCATTTCGTGGTTGATTTCCCGAGTACTCTTCGCAATCAGGAAAAGCCCGCCAAATATCAGAATCAAATCACGGCCGCTGATGTCAATAGCCTCTTGAAGGATCCAGGTGTCGGGGATAGAGAATAGCGGGTTTTTGAATTTCATCACCCAGGTTATGGTAAGCAGCAACAGGATGCGCACGACCATCGCCAGCACAAGTCCAAGGTTGCGTGTTTTCGAGCGGATCTCTACCGGAAGCCGGTTTGAAACGATTGAAATGAATATAATATTGTCAATGCCGAGGACAACTTCAAAGAATGTGAGTGTGAGCAGTGCGAGCCATGCCTCTGCATTTAGAAAAATTTCCATCTACGGATTTAGGGATTCTTCAAAAGGCAAAAATAGAACAAGTAAGAGTACCGTCCAAAGTATGCGCCGTCACTCTTTTAGTTGATTCAGGAAGGTCGCGATGGCCTGCGGGGAGAGGGGTTTACCGCTTATGAGGGTAAGGCGCTCGTCTCCGAATCGACCGCCATCGGGCAGTGTTTCATCACTGCAAACGACAGCTTTTGCACTTATCCGTTTCTTTCTCCCGAATCCGGGAGCCTTCAGCAAGTCCAGCACTTTCATGCGAACCCATTGATCATTCATGGTCCCCTGGAAGACGATGGCGGCATCGAACTTACGGAGGTTGTCAATGTGTTGTTGGCGCAAACTCAGCAAGTCACGGTCAAAATCCGGATGAAGCACCTTTAGACCGCTAAGGGCGATCATATCGAGCAGGGGCTCGACGAGGGTCGAGTCCAGCTTGTCGTAGAGCACATAAACGGATTCGCCGCCACTATCGTCGTCGCTATGGTTTTCGAAGGTGTCAAATAGTTCCTCGCGAATAATGGCCTTGAAATCCTCCAATTGTGATTGTATGATTTCCGCTCCCTCTGATGTTTCCACATCGCGACGCAAACCTTCAATAAATTTCTTCTGACGCTCGCCCGCCTGGGCCAGCTGATTTGTGATCCAGATAAATCTCGGAAACTCTTCATTCCTTTCCTTGGCTGAAACACCGCGTTCCATGGCCAACAGATTTTGCAACTCCTGCGCCGATTTGTCGGTGCCGTTGGGAACCTGCCCTGCATCAGCGCCAATAAGGTGTATGGAGACTCCTGCCTGTGCCAGGTCTTCTTTGACTGCCCGTTCAAAATCCCGAAGTTCTCCGGGCAATGACCGGCTGGGTAAAACAGTGTAACCCAACCGTTGCAGCTCACGATGAATGATGTTGCGTTGAACAGTGAGGTCATAGCCAGTTTGAGCCAGGTATACGGGCTTATGGCTGAATAGATTTCTAACATCTTTGAGTGACTTGCCCTGCTTGAGAAACTGGAGTGTATTATGGATGTCGTAGCACAAGTCGACCATTTCCATCCAGTACTGACGCTCGGCGTCTTCACTGAAATAATGCGTGAACGCCTTGGCTTCACCGGCATCAAGATCGAGATTGAACAGGTCGTAACCAAAGAAGTCGCGCAGCTCGGCGGGCTGGTCATGAACGGCAACAGGTGACTTGTACACCTTGAACATGCGCGTCACCTGCGCCGCAGTGTCGCGTGTTGCCATGTCGAATTTTTGCAGATACTCCCGGCAATGCGCTGACTTGGTAAAATCGGACGAGAGAATCGAAACCAGCACACCAACATTATTGAGCGACGGCGATGTGACCGTATCGAACTCACTCTTGAGCACGACATTCAGTTGATCGCTGGAAAGGTAGGACAATACCGTATTGAAGTATTTCCGGAAAGAGTCGACCCAACCGTTGGGCTGGTTGTCCTGGTCGGAGAAAATAACTACCACATCAATTTCGAAGGCCATGCTGGGTCAATGGTCAGGCCGGACAAATACGCCGTAGCAAAAATAACCGGATACGCTCTTTGGTCATGACCTGCACAAGATAAACTATTTGGCGGTGTTCAGATAATTCTTCCGTACGGTTAATTTTGCGATGGCGCACAAGCCAGACGCCGATGTAATATCGTACACAAAGACGAAACGGGGTCGGGCCAATCCGGTGCAATTCTTCAGTGCTACATAAAAAGCGCCGAACACCCCTAAAATTCATGATAATCAACCAGAATTCCAATCTGACCGGCGAAGGCGGCCGCCGCGATGTTACTTTGATCGGCTGTATTCAGGCCCTGCATAACGCAATTCGCAGGTTCAACTTTATTGTTGCCTGTAAGATTCACTCCCAAATGGAGCGGCGTGACCGTTGCCGATGACGTAGCTTTGATTTTTAAATACCCGAATTATGCCCAGTAGGATTTTTTATTTTTTGGTATTTCTCTTCATCAGTTCGGCACTGCATGCCCAGAGCAAAAAATCGCTCGCCGATGCCGAACACTACTTCAGCGTACGCAGCTATGACGTAGCCCTTCCAAAATTCCTCGAGGCCATCGCTGCCGGCGAAAAGGACGCCCTGGTGTACTACAAGGCTGGCGTTTGTTATCAGAAGTCGCCGGAAACCGATGAACAGATCAAGTCGATTCCCTATTTTGAGTACGCCTTGAAGAACGGAAAGGACTTGCCGGTGAACCTGTACTACGACCTGGGTGCCATTTACCTCAAGGATGAGAAGTTGCAACAGGCGATTGATTCGTTCACGAAGTTCAAGGAGAAAAGCAGCAAGGCCGACAAGAAAGCGATGTCGATGGCCGACGAAGCTATTCAGACCTGTCACAACGCAGTGGCGTTGATGTCGGTGCCACGCGACTTCAAAGTGACGCATTTTAATTCGATCATCAATACGAAATACACGGAATACAATCCGGTGGTGTCGGCCGACGAAAGCGTGATGGCCTTCACGGCGCTTCGCCCCAACACGGGCAAGACGCGGACAGGCGACAAATTCATTGAAGAGATCTACATCACGGAGAATCACAATGGTAGCTGGACGGAGCCCAGGGCCATCCCCATCGCGAATGAATACAACGTAGGGACTGCTGGCATTTCAGCCGACGGCCAGAAGATGTTGATTTTCATGGGCGCCGCCACCGATCCGGGAAGTCTGTTCCAGATCACGCGCGCTGGCGACGTTTGGTCGAAACCGAGTCTTGTCACGCCTTCACTCAACACTCCCAAGTACCTTGAATCGACTGCGAGTATCACGCCCGACGGCAAGACCATTTATTTCGCCAGCGACCGCCTCGGAGGTCAGGGGGGCATGGATATTTATAAGACCAGCCTGCAAGCAAATAACAACTGGTCGGCACCCGTGAACCTCGGCCCGCAGATAAACTCGAAAGCCGATGAAGATGCCCCCTACATTCACCCCGATCAGAAGACCCTGTTCTTTACATCGGATGGACACAACACGATGGGTGGTCGGGACATCTTTGTAGCGCACCTTGTTGATGGCAAGTGGACGAAGCCGGAGAACATGGGATATCCTGTGAACACCACGGTGAACGACAACTACTTTACGCTGATTGCCGACGGTACACGTGCGTACTTCTCCTCGGATCGAAAAGGTGGTATGGGAGGTCAGGATATTTATTTCATCGACCTGCCTAAGGAGTCGGCCAATATTCCGCTCACGATGATCAAGGGTAAGATCCTGAACGCGGAAACGGGCAAGCCGCTGCCAACGAAGATCTATTTAATTGACAACGAGACGAACAAGCGTCTGGACTTTGTGTACGACCCGGATCCGGTTACGGGTAGCTACCTGATTATCCTGCCGCCTTCGAAGAACTACGACATGGTTATCGAGTCAGAGGGATTTTTGCCCTATACGCTAAACATCAATGTTCCCAATCAGACCTACTTTTATGAATTGTACCAGATGGTGATGTTGAAGACCATCAAACAATTCGATGTCGTCGTGGGGCAGGAAGTTCAGGTGAAGAACGCCTTCTACGACACAGACCAGGACGTGAAGGCCGACATACGGAAAACGCACGAAGCCAAACTGGTGCAGGGCGGATCGCTGGATGTTTACGACATGATGCTCGACCTGATGGCGGCCGATGACAAGGACGGCATCAAGTACCTGACTGATCTGATCCAAATGAAGAGTCCCATCGAACAGGTTAACTTCAACGAAAAGGAAAATTCACGCATCGAAGTGGCTACACGCACATACTATTATGACGAAAGCGATGAGAGCAAGTTCGAACAAAAGAAGGTAGACGGTAAGACAATTTTTTCGCTGCCAACGTTCATGGTGAACGACGAGATCAGGAAGCAGAAGGACCAGGCAACGAAGAAGTCGGGAACATACGACAAGAGTTTGTTGTCGAAGAACGCGAACATCTACTTTGATGCGGGCAAGAGTGATTTGAAGACGCAGTACAATACGCAGCTGGACGCGTTGCTGGATGCACTCAACAAAAACAAGGATTTGGGAGTGCAGATTTCCGGATACGCTTCTGCGGAAGGTACGGAAGAAATGAACCGGGACCTGTCGAACAAGCGAGCCATCTCGGTACTGGACTACATCAATCACAAAGGCATTGTAAGAAGGCGCATTGTGGCGCGAGGTTATGGTGCTACGAAAGATGAGAAGGTTTCAAAGGAGGAAGGTCGTCGCGTGGAGGTTCGGATTGTTGATCTCAACGAATTGGAGGCGGGAAAATAACCCACGAAGGGTTTGGATTTCCTTCCCCCGATCGCATCGTGGTTAAGGCTTATAGTCAAATTGACTACGAGGGAACAACAGCGAACTGTCTCCATAGCTCAGGAATCGATAATCCTGCCGCAGGGCTTCGTCGTATACGTTGCGCCAATCATTTCCCAGAAACGCTGCCACCAGAACGATCAGGGTAGAGCCCGGCTGGTGGAAGTTGGTGATCAGTCCGGTACAGACCCGGAAAGTGTAGCCGGGTAATATATAGATAGCGGTTTCGCCTGTAATGCTGACCAGCTGACGACGGTCCA
>DATHKA010000009.1:0-3494 GCA_035489615.1 Chryseolinea sp. | reverse complement strand
CCCATGTATTTCTTTCACCGCTATCAGACGGAGGCTGCCGTCAAACTCGTGGGGGGTCTCAATTATCGCTATGCCCTGCGTGGTGACGAACAGCCAGTAACCCAGTTTATCGCACCCGATGTACAGGAGCGTGCCTTGGCGGCTTTGCTGGCAACGATCACCCCGCAGTCGCTGGCATTGCCCGAACGCATCCTGCAGAGCATTCCGCCCCGGCCCATGTTCTATGACCGGCACCGCGAATTGATCAGTGGGCGCACAGACCTGGCCTTTGATGGACTGGCAGCAGCAGAGAACGCTGCCACGCTGACGATCGGGTTGCTGCTCCATCCGGCGCGCGCGGCACGCTTGCTCGAGCACCATGCGCGTGACGCAAAACAGCCATCCCTCGAATCCGTGATCGACAAAATTGCCGCTGCGAGTACCAAGGCAGTGCCCTTGGAGGGCTATCAGGCGGCCGTTCAGATCACGACCAGCGACGTGTTCGTGATCCAGCTTCTCAAGCTCGCGGGCGATGAGAACGCTTCGCACCAGGTAAGATCCGTGGCGTTGCTGAAAGCAAATCAGCTTAAAACGTGGCTTCTTAGCCATGCGGAAGCGGTCGCCGATGAACAGTGGAAGGCCCACTATATTCACGCTGCCGGACAGATTCGACGTGCACAGGAACAGGAGGGAAGTATGAATAACAGTAAAGACTTGACCATTCCTCCCGGCCAGCCAATTGGACAAAGCGAAGGGGACTACTGTTCGCAACAACCCGATTAGAGCACACCACACCGTGCACGGCAACGACCTCCGAAACCGCTCGAAATGCCACTTGCAATCGTTTTTTGTTGGTATCGCCGCAACCAAGTTAACCTGTGTAGGTTTTGCCGGGTATTAGTCAGGAATTAATTCGGGTTCTTTGCGAAGTTTCGAAATCGTTCCTGGATCGCCCTATGTTGTATCGTTCACTGCTGCTCTGCTTGTTTCTGGCACTTCAAACGGTGCCCGGTTTTGGGCAGCGATTTGACATAGACAGCCTTCTGAATATAGTCAAGACTACGCCGTCCGACACTTTACGCGTGTGGCAATTGAACCTGCTCGTCACGACGCTGCGCGAACGCGACTCCAATCAAGCATTAAAGTATGCGGAAGAAGCCAAAGACCTTGCTTTGCTCCTGAATTATAAGCGCGGACAATGCCGGGCGCTGGAAAACATCGGGTGGCTTTTTTATCGTCGCGGCGACTTTTCGGAAGCCTTCGAATTATCGGCAGCATCGCTGAAGCTTGCCGAATCCCTCAACGACAAGCTCACAGCCGCCAAATGTCTTAATACCATCGCGGCCGTCAGAATTGAACAGAAACAATACGGCGAAGGTATCAGCAATCTAAAAAAGGCGTACCGCATCAGTCGCGAAATCGACGACAAACAAGCGATGGCGCGCAGTATAAACAACGTGGCTTTTTGCTTTTTACAAAGTGAACAGATTGATTCAGCGGCCATCTATGGGAAAGAGGCGTTAGCGTTGAGCAGAGAGGCGAATGCAAGATATTTGGTGGGTTTTGCCCTACGTACCCTTGGCGACGTGGAGATGGCACATGGCAGATACCAGGATGCCCTCTTGAAATTCAACGAAATAATACGTATAGCCACCGAGTTGCAGAATATCTTTCTACAGGTGTCAACCAACCATCGCATTGGCAAAGCATTTTATGTGCTGGGGAAAAATGTGGAGGCCCTGAACACGCTCAATGCCAACCTGGGTGTAGCACGGAAATATGGTTTCAAAAGTGAACTGGAACGGTCGTTGAAGTTGATTGCCGAAATTCACGCATCGACCGGTGAATTACACCGCGCATATGATTACCAGGGACAATATCTGGCCATTCACGATTCACTTCAACAGCAACGCAGTAACGAGGAAACCGCCCTGATGCAGGCGAAGTTCGATTCGGAAATGAAGGAAGCACGCATCGAACTACTCACCAAAGAGGCACAGCTGACGCAGGAGGAAATCAAGAGCCAGCGTCTGTGGATGTATTTTTCTATTGGCTGCCTTTCTTTGATGATTATTCTTGCTTTTGTTCTCTTGTACAGTAATCGCCTCAAAAAACGCGCAAACGACGAATTGGCGAGTAAGAACAGGGAAATAGCCAAACAAACGGCACAGCTGAGGAGTATCAATGCCACGAAAGACAAATTGTTCTCCATCATCAGTCACGACCTGCGCAGTCCACTGGCCAGTCTTCGCGGATTGGTAACCGTGATGGGATTAGGTGGCCTGTCGAAAGACGAGTTTATAGAATCGTCCCGAAAGTTGCGCAAGAACCTCGATGCCGTGCAGGGCGATCTGGACAATCTGCTCGTTTGGGCGCAGTCACAGCTCAATGGCTTGCAAAGCAACCCTGTTACTATGCGCATGAGGCCCGTCGTCGAGGAGAAAATTGATCTGTTTAGTGAAATCGCCCGTCAAAAGGATATTACCATTCTAAATGAAGTGGACGAATCCCTGTCGATTGTGGCCGATCGAAACCACATGGGATTGGTCGTACGCAACCTGCTGGCGAATGCCATCAAGTTCAATCGACCCGGAGGACTTATTCGCATCAGCGAGCGACGCGTCGGAGAGTACTTCGAAATCTCTGTCACCGATTCGGGTATCGGAATGACGATGGGTGATCTCGGGCGACTGTTCAATGCGGCCACACACTTTACCAATCCCGGTACGCACCAGGAAAAAGGAGCAGGCATCGGCCTGCTCCTTACCAAAGAGTTTATCGAAAAAGATGGAGGTACCATTTGGGCCACCAGTGAAGTCGGCAAGGGCTCGACGTTTACTTTCACCGTGAGACCCGACGTGAAACAACATCGCGCCGTAGCCCACGTAGGGCATTCTCTTATCCCCTAAGCTTCTTTAACTCGCCCTCATAAAAGGCAAGATTGGTCTTCTGGTTCTCTGGGATGTTCTTAATGGCTGTTTCCCAATTCTTAATGGCGTTCTTTTTGTCA
This sequence comes from Chryseolinea sp., assembly GCA_035489615.1. Taxonomy (GTDB): domain Bacteria; phylum Bacteroidota; class Bacteroidia; order Cytophagales; family Cyclobacteriaceae; genus Chryseolinea. Next base: position 505 of record DATHKA010000009.1, on the reverse strand, counting down.
TCCATGGCGGTGTAAACGCGAGCCAGTCCGACATACGTTGTGAACGTGTCGTCGGGATGCATTTTCTTGTTCAACTGGAATATTTCCAGGGCCTTGTCTTTCCGGTTGGCGGCAAGCAGTGATCGGCCATACTCGTGCACTTCCTGTACCGATACACCCGGCAGTCTCACGGCTTCAGACATTACGGCATCAGCATCGGCTGTCTTATTCATCGCGTTCAGAACCATCGCCTTTGACGACAGCGTTTCGAAAGTTTTCTGACCAATGAAAGGCATGCTGATCGACAGATCGGCCCACTGCAGGCCTTGCTCCAAGGCCACCTTGTTCTGGGCACAGAAGCGCGCCGCCGCCGCCAGGTTCCCGTGTTCAAATCCTGTTTCACTTCCGTTTAATTCCCCTCGGATTTTGTCGACATACAGCTCCAGTACATTGGGCACTTCGACTTTGAAACCCGCGCGCTTGTTTTCCCAGGCGAGATAGGCATGTGTTGACTTCAGCTGGCGAT
>DATHKA010000008.1:0-6782 GCA_035489615.1 Chryseolinea sp. | reverse complement strand
TACATGACCGTGGGCGACTACCCCGAGAAAGTGCCAGCGCAATTCTTGATACCGGGTATGCAAGGCGATACTACGCATCGCGTCAGGCCATTCGAAGACATTGCTGCTGATCTCAAACTTGAGATTGGAAATATGGCAGGGAGTAGCATCACCGATGACTTCGACAATGATGGCTACCTGGACATAATCACTTCGGGGTGGGGGACGACGGATGCCATGCATTACTTCCACAACAGTGGCAGCGGCAAGTTTGAAGACTGGTCTCAGAAGATGGACCTGCGCGGAATTACCGGTGGACTGAACATCATTCAAACCGATTACAATAATGATGGCTATAAAGACATCTTCGTTTTGCGTGGCGCCTGGCGCGGAGAGTACGGTTGTATTCCCAATTCATTGCTGAAAAATAATGGCGACGGCACGTTCAGCGATGTCACAACCGCCAGCGGTCTGCTGTCATTTCACCCCACACAAACCGCCACCTGGAATGATTTCAACAACGATGGATGGCTCGATGTGTATATCGGCAATGAGAGTGTTCGAACGAATCCGTCCGAAATACATCCCAACGAACTGTACATCAACAATCAGAATGGCACCTTCCGCGAAGTAGCTCACCAGACGTTCTCTGACTATGTGGGCTTTGTAAAGGGTGTTACCTCCGGCGACTATGACAACGATGGATGGCAGGATATTTTTGTCTCCACCATGGATGGCACTCGGAAACTGTTCAGGAATAAGGGCCTAAAGGGTGAAGAGATTGCCTTTACCGATGCTACGGTTCTTGCCAAATTGTCGGACGAACAGGGGCGCACCTTTCCCACCTGGTTTTGGGATTATGACAATGATGGCTGGCTCGACATTTTCGCGTGCGACTATACATTCGACAGATCGCTGGGCTATTACGAAGCGGCCGAGAAACTGGGGATCGCGGCCGGTGCAGCTGAAAAAATGCTCCTGTATCACAACAACCAGGACGGTACCTTTACGAACGTGTCGCGCGAGATCGGTCTTAATACCAACGTATTCGCTATGGGCGCAAACTTTGGTGATATCGACAACGACGGATTTCTCGACATGTATCTTGGCTCTGGTAATCCGCGCTATCAGTCCCTGGTGCCTAACAAGATGTTTCACAATCTCGGTGGCAGGCAGTTCGTGGATGTCACAACTTCGGCACGCGTGGGCCATTTGCAGAAAGGACATGGTGTATCATTTGCTGATATGGACAACGATGGTGACCAGGACATATACATTGAAATGGGAGGTGCTTTCCCAGGGGATGCTTATCAGAATTCATTTTTTCTCAACCCGGGACAGAACACGAACAATTGGATCTGCCTGAACCTTGAGGGGACGCAGGCCAACCGTGCCGCTATTGGCACGCGCATTAAGCTCACGTTTCATGAGAATGGTGTGATGCGACATGTTTACCGCGACCTGAACTCAGGCGGAAGTTTCGGTTCTTCGCCGCTGCGCCGGGAAATCGGCATTGGCCAGGCAACCGTGATCGATGAGATCGAAATCACTTGGAGCGGTAGTCGTACGGTACAGGTTTTTCACAATGTGAAGCCGAACCAGTTCATCCACATCAAGGAAGGGAATTCGGAGGTAGATCCCTACAAGCTTAATGTGATCGACTGGATCCTTCCGAACAGACTATGTCTACCAGGGGCCGCTCCAATTTCAGTAGCAGGCGCAGCGGTGCTCACTCCTAATTGAGGATACTGAACCAAAAGATGCTCTAACCAGGAAATGGCTCCTTGATCGAGCAATTCAGATTTTCAACCTAGTACAATTCAATATGCACAAAATCAAAAATCATTACCCAGACCATGACCATACCAACTGAACCCATCGGCAGCATACCACGACCTGCCTACCTGATCGACGCCCTAAATGACCGGGCGAATGGAAAAATATCTGACGATCAACTAACCAAATTGAGTCGTAGAGCAGTGAAGGAAACGGTAGAAGCGCTGGAAAAGACGGGATCCCCCGTGATCACGGATGGTGAGCAATCGAAGCCGAGTTTTGCGACCTATCCCATACACGGAGCAACAAATTTGTCTTCGGGTGGTGTGATCATCCCATTTAAAGATGGACATACTCGCCAGTTGCCAGTCTTGAATGCCGGCCCGTTCAGGTATCAGCATTATGCCGATGGTTACTTGCGTGAGGCGCGTACGTTCAGTGGACTCCCGATCAAGCAGGCTGTGATCTCTGCGTCAGCGATGAGCCTGTTGTATCCGCAGGAGGGGCTTACCCGGTATCCCCGGGAACAGTTTATTGAAGACGTACTGAACGAAGCCGAAAAGGACATCCGCCGGTGCCTCGACGGCGGCGCCTTCAATGTGCAGATTGATTTTACCGAGGGACGCCTGGCCATTAAGCTCGACCCATCGAAATCGCTGCTTAAGATGTTTATTGATTTGAATAATCAGTTGTTGGGTCGGTTTACCCCTGCCGAGCGGAAGCGTATTGGTGTGCACAGTTGCCCGGGTGGTGATCATGACTCGACGCATAGCGCGGACGTTGACTATAGCGACCTGTTGCCGGAGTTGTTTCAACTCGACGCCGGCAATTTTTATTTGACCTTTGCCGGAGAGTCGGACAAGGCGTCCGTTCTGAGTTCGATCCGGAAATCACTGAAGCCCGGGCAACGCGTATTCCTGGGCGTGACCAATGTGCTTGATCCGCGAATCGAAACACCCGAAGAGGTCGCTGCGCTGCTCGTGGATGCGGCCCGGACGATTCCTATTGACCAACTGGGGTCCTGCGACGACTGCGGTTTTTCACCTTTTGCTGATGACCGTTCAACGGCACGTGAGCTTGCGTTTTCAAAGATCAAAGCTCGTGTACAGGGCACAGAAATGGCGAGTTCGAAGCTATAGCACGAACTTCGCAGATGCTGTTCCGTTTGTATATTTGTCAATTAACAATGCGGCGTGCATCAGGCACGCCGCATTTTTTGGTCGTTAGTTTAAAGGCAAAACCATAACGGAACGGGTTCGAATCCCGCCACCACTACCTGGTAGTTTATGCGTGGCTAAAACACGTTATGTTACATCGTTCGATTCGGTGTACGACCGCTTAGCGGATGCCTGTTTGGCCATTCGCGTTACCTGGTCGTTTGATGCGCTTTCTTTTCGAGTATGGCATCCAATTGGTTGAAAATATCAACGAGCCCGCGATCCATTCCGCTATCGATCATGGCATCGCGATCGGCCACCGATAAACATACATCATGAATGATCAGTTTGGTGCGATTGCCGGGTAGCGTTTCAAAGTCCATGCGTTCCATGACCACATGCCCGCGTTCAGGCAGCTCCATGAATTCAGACGTTTGTATTATGCGCTCCGGTGCGTGCACTTCATGTACGACGCCCTCGAACGTACACAATACTTTTCCTTTTGTGTCCTTGTTGCACCAGCTGTAACTCCCGTTTGTCCTGTAGTTGAAATGATTGAAGTGCATGGTATTCCCAAACGGTGCAAAGAATTGAGCCAGCATGCTCTGATCAGTGAACGCGTGGAAGACCCGATCCCGTGGTGCATCGAATTCACGCACGATGAAAAGTTCCTGTTTGCCCTTTTCAGCGATAATTTTTGTTTCATGATTTGCCATGTTTCTTCGATTTTGGTTCTGTCGATATTGCTTTTTGGTCAGTTGTCAACAAGGTATCAAGTCGGTTGAATCGATCTTCCCACGTCTTGCGGAAAGGGCCAAGCCAGCGATCCACCTCAGCCAGCTTTTGTCCTTGCAATTGACAAATTCTTTCGCGTCCCTGTTGATTGATCACGATAAGCCCGCATTCATGGAGAATCTTGACATGGAGCGAGACGGCTTGCCGTGTCATGCTGAACTGCTCGGCCAGGGCATTCACATTTTGAGGCTGCCGCGTGAGCAAAGCAAGAATATCCCGACGCGTCGGGTCGGCGATGCCCTGAAAAACATCGCGCCGCATCTCCATGGTCATATATGCAAGTATTTGCTTGCTAATATACATGCAAGTATTCACTTGCGCAATAGGCAGAGAAAAAATTCAGCAGACTTTCTTCCGGCCTACACTATTTTTACACCGTATGCGTCACCATAATGGCGGCACAACCGCTTCAGGAATGGCATTCATTTTAAGACTCCTCAAAAAAATAACGCTGGGCATCTTTGTGGTCGCTGCGTTGCTCACCCTTATCACCGTAATTTATATGCGACAAGACAAGTTCGGAAAAGCGCCAGCCAACAATCGCCTCGCGCGAATAGAGAAGTCGCCGCATTTCAAGCAGGGGAAGTTCCAAAACCTCAGCTTTACGCCTGAGCTAACGGAAGGCAACACGATACTGGGAGTTACGTACCGGCAACTGTTTGCTGCGGTTCCCAGAAGACGTCCGGTTGATGTCATTCCTTCTGTGAAGACCGATCTCCTGAGTATTCCCGTGGACAGCAACTACCTCGTGTGGTTCGGGCATTCTTCCTATCTCATACAGATCGACGGTAAACGGATACTGGTAGATCCCGTATTCAGCGGCAATGCGTCGCCCCTGCCTTATACTAACACTTCTTTTAAAGGCACCGATATCTACACGGCAGATGATCTGCCTGAAATTGACTACTTGTTCATTTCGCATGACCATTACGATCACGTAGACTATGAGACGTTGCTCGCACTAAGGAAAAAGGTCAAGAAGGTAATATGCGGACTAGGTGTCGGAGCGCACTTTGAACAATGGGGATATGACTCCGCACTATTGGATGAACGCGATTGGTATGAAACCATTGAACTGGAAGATGGTTTCAAGGTATTCACGGAACCAGCCCGGCATTTCTCGGGAAGAGGCTTTACCCGCAATAACACACTGTGGATGTCGTACGTAGTCCAGACACCGACGATGAAATTTTACATCGGGGGAGACAGCGGTTACGATACGCACTATGCTGAGATCGGACGCAAACATGGACCGATTGATCTGGTGATGCTGGATAACGGACAGTATAACACGGCGTGGCAATACATTCATAACCTTCCACGTGAGGTGGTGCAGGCCGCGAAGGATCTGCAGGCAAAAAGGCTTTTTCCCGTTCACTCGTCAAAATTTATGATGGCTAACCACCCCTGGGATGAACCCCTGATTCAGGTGAGTGAATTGAATGCCGGGAATATTCCGTTGGTTACGCCCATCATTGGAGAACTCGTGGATTTGAACGATACCTCGCGGCAGTTCAAGCCGTGGTGGGAAGGAATCAATTAATTCGTACGCTCCTTGAATGTTGTTGGCGTAACACCGCGGAGTTTTTTGAAACCTACATAAAAAGCCGATGGCGTGCTAAAACCACTTTCGAACGCAATGCCCTCAATACTGTAATGACTGAACTTTGGAGATTTGAGCAGGCGTTCGGCCTCACGAATGCGATACTCATTGACCCATTCCGGAAAGGTTTTATTCAAACAGATGCTCACCGCCTGTGAGATCACGTAAGGTTTAACGCCCAATCTGGCGGCCACTTTGGAAAGGGTAAGATTGGATTCTTTGAAGATTTGCTCTGCTTCCATCAGTTTCGTGAGTTCGGTGGCCAGGGCGTTCAGCTTTTTGTCCGGCTCCCGCGCAGGCTTCACCGCCATGAACGGACGTTGCGTTCGAAAGGCGGCGAATAATAAACCATACAGCACAACGGTAGCGGTCATTGTCGCGATGAAATAGGCCAGGGGTGTTTCAATAACGATCTGACTTGCAAACACCAAACCTATTATTGCGATTGCCACCGTTAGGACCTGGGTCCAGTTTTTGCTTTCAGCATCTTCAATGAACGTAGACGTGGTCCATGACAAGGCCACGTAAACAAATAGCTGCGCTGTCCCCAGAATATACAGCCATAGAACGACGATGTCGTTGTTGAGCAGTAACAAAGCGGCCACCACAATTACGGGTATGAACGGCAAATAGTCTTTCGCGCTGAGATGCTGAGTCCGTTGATTCGTAAATTCTCTTATATACAAAAACAGCAACGGACCAGTTGCCACCATCCCCAACAGTCCGATGGCGGGCACGCTATCGGGAACATGATGGAACCACACGATGAGCAAAGACTTACCGACGCGCATCGAGAGGCTGAGAAACAGCACGGCCAGCAGCTTGTTTTTCACCGGACGGTGATTCGTGCTGAGTAGCAGGATGGCGAAGAAGAGTGAATTAAATACTGACAACCCGCCGACCAAGGTTATCAACAGAGAGTCTCGCATCTGGAATTAGTCGTTTTAGTACTCCTGATTTCCAAATTTAAACAAGTGTGGGCTTGCGGAAGCGCATTTTAGGATCAAAAACTTTTATGAGATCCTATTTTATTCTGGTTTTTGCAGTTGCGCTCACGACGTTGGCATGTGCGCAGAAGAGTATGAGTCAGGAAGCTGCTCACTTAAGGCGCCGGGCACAAGTTGGTGTCAGGCTGCAGATGCATGCGTCACTCCCCCTGGCAGTGGTATCTAATGTTGAGACAGAAACGCCGGCGGAGAAGTCCGGATTGCGCGTGGGCGATCGTGTCATGGCAATCAATGATCAGGCAATCCCAGATTCCTATGCTTTACAATCCGCCGTGCAAAAGATCCGCGGCGGCGACCGGGTGACCTTTATCGTCATGCGTGGAACTTCCGTACAATCCTTTGAAATAGCTTTTACTCCGTCGCCTATGCCGCTTGAAACGCACGCCAACTTGTCTTTGGAGGCCACACAGCTGACGAATGACTATGGCGATCGACTGCGGGTTTTAATTACCAAACCAACGCAGT
>DATHKA010000007.1:0-2502 GCA_035489615.1 Chryseolinea sp. | reverse complement strand
CCCTGCCAGCACAACACCCGCGATTTGAATAGGCAATTCTTCTAGAAACGCTGCCGCTGCCACGATGGAGGTGTTGGACGTCAGATCCAGTTGTAGCGCGTTGCCACCGCAACGCAACGCAATTTCCTGCGCACCGTCCTTGTTCTGGTGATACGCCACCATGGGCACATAACCGAAATCGGCGAGTTGCCCGCACACTGCGGCACCAATCCCGCCGGAACCTCCGGACACCAGAAAAGCCTTTTTAGAGGACAATAAGCACCTCTGCTTTACCCTTTGCTACTAATTGATCTGCTAATGCACGTATTCTCAATTTCATTTCTATCACGCCGGTCGCGGCCGAAACGCTGGTCACCACACCCTCCACGTGCGCTTGCTGGCCAATATAAAGCGGCTTGAGAAAATCTAACGCCACACTCATCCAGACAGCATCGCGTCCTGGCAGTTGCATGCCAATCAGCTGCGAAACCTTGGCGATAATCAGCGCGCCATACACCACAACACCCTCAAAACCCTTGCTACGGGCGAATGAATCATCCACGTGCAGCGGATTAAAATCGCCCGACACATCGGCAAAACGCGCCATGTCATCCCGACTCACGATAAAAGGCACCGAAGCTGTCATTCCCTCGGACAGATCCTTAACTACATAAGTACTTAGATGCTTGCCGTTCATGCAGCCTTCTTTTGAATCAGGTCAACGAACTCTCCAACGTTTTTCAGCCGCCCAACTTCCGCTGCAGAAAAGCTCAGGCCGAAATTCTTCTCGACGCACAACACCAGCCGGATGTGATTGAGGCTGTCCCATTCTTCAATATCCGCCGCGGTCGTTTCAGGGTTCACAGTCAAACCATCATCGTCGAATACGTCTCGAAATATAGCGGTGAGTTGCAAGTAAATCGCTTCGTTGTGCATGGGTTTTCTCTTATTTGGAGACGGTTGTTAGTTGGTGTAATGCGTTTTTTGGTAATTCTCCGGACGCCACGTTTTCATTCATCCCCCCGTCCTTTCCGAAATGATCGGTCAATGCCACTGCCAACTGCTGAGCCCATTGTTCCGCGACTCTTGGCTTGGGATGTACCTCATCACTGAATTCATCGTCCTCGCCGACGTCTTGCAACTGGAAAACCGAAACGCCGGAGCGGCTGCTGAGTGCCGCAAGAAGTTCGTGAGCTCTTTTACGGTACTCGGACTGATACGGTGAACCTTGCTCATGCCAGTGGGGGATCGGCAAATCCACGACAATTACACGCGCACCTGTAGCCAGGATTTCATCGACCAGCAACGCCAAGGTCTGAAACTGACTGTCAGACAACTTCCCCTCACCCATATACTTCCTCCAGAATGCAAGGTAGCGATGTTTGTCCTGTTCGCTCACTGTTTTTATGTTGCGCTGCGCGTCGCTGGTACCAGGCGGCGCAATCGATATCATTTGTCGGATCGTTTTAGTCGCGTCGCGTACCAGCTTGTCTATGACAAGGTAGGGATGAATGATGTGGACGCCCAGATCAAGCCATCGGGGCGGCAATACCGCAACAGGGCCAGCCTCGGTACGCCGGAAAAAACCGTACCGATAGCGTTCGATGTCGATGTCCGTGTCTCCAGCCTGACGGTCTGCTGTCGTCCATCGCTGACTATCATCGACGAAAAGGCCATACCACATGCCTATAACGAAAGTATTGTGGCGACGCGCTTCACGACTCTGCACCTCATGCACAAGATCGACGATCTGCCGCAGTTGAGTCACATTCGATCCGCCCACACTAAGGTTATTGACTTCGGCGGCACGGATCAGTTGCTGCACCTTATCCTGCTTGAAGCCGACGGCCATATTGGATGCCCCCAACAGCAATACCTTGTTGTGCCTGGTGTTAAGCAGGCTTCGATTAAGAAAAACATACTTCGGTTCGGTCGCGAACAATGTGCTCGATGCGCGCGCCGTATCCATACCGACAGCTTGCCGCTGTGGTGGCATGAAAATTAGCGAAACGCCAAAAATCAACGCATAGACCGCAAGAGAGGACAGTCCGAGCAAGGCCAGTTGGCTGATAAACGGTCTCATCTCAAAACGCCCTATATACAAATTCCGGCGCTTTGTGAAAAAAGGACAACACCAGTCCAATAATCACTACGCGCGTTCCCAACATCATATTGTGAACAACTACCCCCCGAGCCCTGGCGGCCATTCTGGAAGCCAGCGGTGCAAGGCGCCCACTCGCGTAGCGGGTTAAGCCGAGAATGATCGCGGAAGCCAGCGTCAGCACACAAAATGCAAAAATGATGCCCAGCACGCCCAGCGATTGCGCGAGAAAAGTAAATTGCGGCAGTTCGAGCCAGAAGCAGGCCAATCCGAGCGCAAACCAAGCGCACGTCATGCCTGAGCATAACCACGGGTACATCACGCCCCCACACAGGGCCTTATATCGCTGCTTGCCCAAGCAGCGCGGCATCGCGACCTGCCACAATTTGTTGGCGCTCGCTCCAGCACCCATCATCAGGCCG
>DATHKA010000006.1:0-30575 GCA_035489615.1 Chryseolinea sp. | reverse complement strand
GAGACTGGAGCGGTGTGTTGGTTTTTTGCCGGCGCACAAGGCAATAACTTCGACTGGGTGCGTCAAAAGTTGCCAGCGTGGGATTGGGTACCGTGCGTTTCACAATCACATACAGACTTCTTTTGTACACCGCCTTCCCTGTATCCGGAACATAACGCGTGTTGTTGATCTCCCAAAGACCTTCCGGCTGATACGGCTTAATGCTCTTCCCGCCAATTTGTTTCGTAAGCAGGCCACTGGCCGCAAGTGCGTTGTCTCTGATCATCTCGGCGGACAGGCGGTTTGTCGGACCGCAGGACAACAGTCTGTTCTGAGGATCTCTAGTCTTCGCTTCCTGGGTCGCGCGCGAGTCCTGCCGGTAGGTAGCCGACATCACGATAAGTTTTTGCATTTTTCGTATATCCCAGCCGTTGTCGCGAAAAGTTATCGCCAGCCAGTCCAGTAACTCCGGATGACTGGGCAATTCACCTTGATTTCCAAAATCCTCCGCAGTCTTTACGATGCCGGTTCCAAAGTAACTCTGCCAAAAGCGATTCACAGCAACTCGGGCAGTCAGTGGGTGATCAACCTGCGTCAGCCACCGGGCAAGGCCAAGCCTGTTCCTCGGAAGATTCGCTGGAAATGGTAATATCGAAGCCGGCGTATTAGCCACGACGGCTTCACCAAATGCGTCATAATTACCCCGCATCAGGATGTGCGTCTTTCGGGGCGTTGGCATTTCTTCCATCACCATGATCTCCTGTACCGATTCGGCTGAATCTGCCTGCGCCCTTCGAACGGCATTGAGCTCCTGAAGCGAAGTAGCAACCTCCGTGTTTACCGCAGAGACATAGTATGCTTTCAGATCGTTCAACAAATCCTGGTCGCGGTTATCAAGTTTTGCGGCAATGGATAACCATGATTCTTTCCCCGCAATAATCTTCACTTCGAGTGGCGTTATTTCACGGTTATAAACGATGATATCGTCCACCTTGCCATCTTTGAGACCCCATCCTCTGTCCCAGGCACCAATTTGCAAACCAGGCTGTCCCTGGTATAGCAGGATATCTTTGGTAAGGTTATCAGCAACCGTCGCCATCGAAACTTCTTTACCATCCTGGTAGAAATGCAAACCTTTTGCATGTGATGAGCCATCATAAGTCATCATCAAATGCACCCATGAGTCACGCGGTACATCTTCTATGGTGAATTTCCGAATTGCATTCGCGGGCGCGGTATGCGATACGCTGAGACGAAGCTTGTTGTCTTTCAGGTACAAGTCATAACCGCGATAATTAAAGTGTCTTTCCATCGTGGACTTATGGAAGATCACACCTTCCTTCAAATCCCTGGGAATGTACACGGAGAGGCCTACACTAAACGCGTCGCTCCTTCTAAAGCGTCCCACCTGGCCCAAGTCGAGCCAGGCATCGCCATTCAGCTTCAATGCCTTACCAGTACCGCGAGCCTCGAATGCAGGGAGCTCAGGGCCATTGGCAAGACGCATCGTACCAACTTCGCCAGGATCCTTATTGTTGCGGAGAGATCCCACATCAAAAGTGTAATGGCCTATGAGACCTGCGCGGGGCATTCTTTCTTTCGACATCTTATGAACAGGGTGGGTTGCGTACCAGGCGTCGAACCCGGATGCTGCCGAGCGTTCAGCGTCCTTTAGTTTTAGCTCTTTATCCTCCACACCCTTTTTTAGAAATGCCAGAATTTTCTCCTGCTGCTCCGTCGGCAACAGCAACGTAGGGCCAGGCATGGCATCATCCCAGGAAATTTGTCCTGCCTCCGGAATGTTATTGAAAAAGCTGAAGAGCTCGTAATAATTCTTTTGAGAGATCGGATCAAACTTGTGATCGTGGCACCGGGCGCATCCCACCGACAGTCCTAAAAATGCCTCACCCAATGTATTCGTCCGATCCACTACGTATTCCGTTTGAAACTCTTCGTCGATGATACCGCCTTCCATGTTTTGTGCATGGTTGCGATTGAATGCCGTCGCCAACTTCATCTCCTTCGTCGCATGCGGCATCATGTCGCCGGCTAATTGCCATTGAATGAACTTATCGTACGGATAATTCTTATTGAACGCCTGAATTACCCAGTCACGATAGGGCGACATATCGCGAAGCCTGTCAACGGTATAGCCATGCGAATCCGCGAAACGTGCGAGATCAAGCCAGTCGACCGCCATTTTCTCTCCGTATGGTTCACTATTCAACAGGCGATCAACCTGTTTTTCATAAGCATTGGTTGATTTGTCGTTCACGAAACGATCGATCTCATCAATTGTGGGAGGAAGGCCGGTGAGATCCAGCGATACGCGCCGTAGCAGCAACTCCGGATTCGCTTCGGGAGATGGCGAAAGACCTTCGATTTCCAGTTTGTGAAAAATGAATCTGTCGATTTCGTTAATGGCCTTTGAATCGTATCGGCTCTCGGGAACTTTGAGAAGCATTGGTTTTACAAACGCCCAATGAGGCTTGTACTCCGCACCTTCTTCGATCCATTTTATGAGAATTGCCTTCTCCCTGGCGCTCAGCGCAAGGTGAGATTCAGGCGAGGGCATCAAATAGTCCGGGTCCGTGCTTAGTATGCGATACACCAATTCACTTCCGTGCGGGTCGCCTGGATCGATGGCAAACTTTCCCGGTGATTCCGCAAGTTCACCAATGGCATTTTCGCGAATGTCCAGTCGGAGACCCGCTTTCTGCTTTGCCTTGTCGGGTCCATGGCAGGCGTAACACTTGTCACTCAGCACTGGCTTTACGTGCAAGCTATAATCAAGTTTTGCGGGCAGAGCCTCATAGGCCTGGGCGACGTCCTCCGGGAGCGGGGCCGAGCAGGCACAAAGCACTACGCTCATGATCACAGCCATGAACGTGCGTGGTGAATTGCGGCGTTCGTTTTCTGAAAATGTCGTCTGCGCGGGCATGCCTAATGAATTAGCATCCTGTTCGGTGTTAATTCTAACTAATGAACAGATTTATTAGGCTTTTTACAATAGTTGTTTTTTAGTCGGAAGTCAGAGAGGAGGTAGTAAACTCAAATTTATTTGAAGCCAATTTTAGGGATCTGGTACCTGTCTACAATGAAACACCACCTTTTGAACAACTGAAGATCACCTACCATGCGTTTCGCGCTGACGAACGATGTTAAAATAAAATCGCTCAAGCAACCTCATGTTACTCGTTACAATCTCTCCGGTTGCAGCCAAGCCCTCCCGGTATTGTATCTTCCTATTGTGGGTGGTGATCAATCCATTGACAAGTTGAGCCTGCGCCGAATAGCCATTTTCAGTTGGTACTTGACTAATGAAGTTTATTCTACCTTGCAATGATCCGAATTCCTGAAAGGGATAGGAATGAAAGCGCAACAACACTTTCTGGCCAACAGCGACTTTGCTTATGCTTGCTTGCGGAATCATAAGTTCAACAAAGTAGGACCTGCTCGCAGGATTGATAAAGCAAACGATCTGGTTAGGCACCAATTGCTGATTTTCCTTTATAAAGGATGCAAATGCTACTTTACCAGCTATCTGGGCAGTTAGGATATATTTTATCTTCCATTCATTAATTTGGCTTCTAAAAGTATTGAGCGACCGTTCAAAAATCAACCGTTGATGATTACGGTTATTTTCATTTAACGACATTCCGTTCGTCTTTTGGAAGACGGCATCATTCAAGAAATGTTTATAGGAGAAGAATTCCTGTATAAAATTCAAATATCCAGCTTGCAATTCGCCCAACGCTCTCCCATCTTCAAAGAACTGCTCAATTCGATCATCCCCCTTGTCATTGAGTGGCGTGTGAATCGAATCAAGAACCGATAGCAGACGTAAAACGTCTTCATGTCGAGCTGTTGATTCTGTTGATTGTATGTACCCCAAGACTTGCCGCTCTTCCACAAATTGATTTTCGACAACAACTAACTTGATTAGTTTCCCGGCAATGAGATTTATAACAGGCTTTGGAGGCGGTGAAGAAGTAAGTTTTGCGTCGGCTTGGATCAGATCCGGGTACCTAATGAACCAACATGCCGCTATAATTAGCAATAGTATCATTAGAAAAAACGAGTTTCCCCAGCGAATCAAAAATCCAGGTTTGGTGGACACAATTTCCTGAAGCATTTCTGAACGCCGAGATGTTGGTCTGTGAACTTGTGTATTTCCTGCCATTTTATTTACAAGAAAATCCCAACTATTGTTTAGTTCCCCAATTCTAATTGGTTTTTTACGAGCTCGTAATATTTTCCTCTTTTCTGACTGAGTCCCTGATGTACGCCCTGTTCGATTATCTGACCATGCTCGAGAACAATGATTTTATCGGCATTTTTTACGGTGCTTAAGCGGTGCGCCACGACGATCACCGTTTTGCCTTTAAAAAATGTCTGTAAATTGTCCATAATATCTTTCTCATTATTGGCATCGAGAGCATTTGTTGCTTCGTCAAATAAAATGAATTCCGGATCTTTATATACTGCCCTGGCTATTAGGATTCTTTGCCGCTGACCAGTACTTATACCATTTCCCTCGGCTCCGATTTTTGTATTAAAACCCAATGGCATTGACTCAACAAAGCCGAGGATGTTCGCCACCTTGCATGCATGAACTAGCTTTGTGTGATCAGTAGTCTCAACTCCGATGGCGATATTTTTTTCAATGGAGTCACTAAAAATAAATCCCTCCTGCATGACACCGCCAGAAATCGACCGCCAATAGTATGGACTAAGGTATTTCAAACTTTGGTCCCCAATTTTTATTTCCCCTTCGTAGTCTTCATAGAATTTCTGGATAAGCTTAAGAATTGTTGTTTTTCCACTTCCGCTCGAGCCTACTATTGCTGTGACCTTTCCGGCCGGAAATTCAATATTTAAGTTTGATAAGACTGGTGAATTGCCCGCACCAGGATAGGTGAAGGTTAAATTCTTAAAGATGATAGTGTGATCCTCAGAGATGTGATTAACAAAGGTCCGGTGCCTGGATTCCTCATCTTCGAGTTGGTGAATTTCATTTAACCTTTCGAGCGAAATTTCGGCATCTTGTGCTTGCTGGCTGAAGGAAATCAGCTGTTCGACTGGATTGCTCAATTGACCAAGGATGTATTGAATAGCTAACATAGCACCCAAGGTTAATCTGCCTTCCAGAACTAACGACGCAACTAAGTAGGTGATCATGATGTTCTTGCCCTGATTGATAAAAAATGCGCCCGCTTGTTGATATTGACTTAACGAGAGGGACTTGAAATTCAGCTTAAAAAGCGATGCCTGGAGGCCTTCCCATTCCCAGCGTTTCAGGTGCTCGGCATTATTTAGTTTGATTTCGTGCATACCGCCGATCATTTGCACTGTATTTGAACTTTCCTTAGAGGCAATGGCGAATCGCTTGTGGTCGAGATCTCTTCTATACCTTAGAAATATTCTAATCCACAGTAAATACAGGAGACTTCCGATAAAGAAGATCGCAAATACGGTCCGGTCGTATGTAAGAAGTACGGCAGAGAATATTACCAGATTGAAAACTGAGAACAGCGTTTGCAGGGCTGTGCCTGTAATAAATTGTTCAATTCGACGGTGATCGTTAATACGCTGTAAAATATCACCGGTTTGCCTGGAGTCGAAGTAGCTTAAAGGCAGCCGCATCAACTTTATCCAAAAGTCCGATAAAACGGAGACGCTGATATGAGTGCTTACAAATAGCAGGATTCGGCTTCGAATGAATTCAATGACCGTCTGCCCAAAAAAGAGCGCAAATTGAGCAAGCAGGATGATCTGAATGAACGGAAGATTGTGTGTATTGATTCCGGTATCTACAATACTCTGCGTCAGATACGGGAAAATTAATTGCAGGAGGCTTCCCACGAACAATCCAATGAATAGCTGAACGATTTGCTTTCTGTGATGAAGGGTATATCTGCCTAGCAGGCGCCAACCGACTTTTCGTTCCTTGTTCTCTTCTTGCTGATAAAATGATTCGGTTGGTGTCAGTAGAAGTGCAATACCCTGCTGTTCACCGTTTTCAGTCGTTGAGATCCAATACTTTAGAAACTCAGCCTTGCTGTAGGTTATTAGCCCTTTAGCCGGATCCGCAATGGTAACCCGTTTGTTATTAATTGACGGAGTGAGGACTACAAAATGGTACTGATCCCAGTGAAGGATACACGGCAACGCGGCATCTGTCAATAATTGGTTGAAGTTCAATTTTGCACTAAGCGTGCGGAAACCAAATTTATGGGCGGCCTCCGACATACCCAGTAAGGAAGCACCAGTTCGGCCTTGTTGGGATGCCCCTTTCAATTCACTCAAATTTATTTGCCTGCCGTGAAATTTAAATATCATCTTCAAACAGGTGGGCCCGCAGTCCATAGCATCCAATTGCCTGTATGTTGTAAAACCTTTCACTGCTATCGGTTTAAGTATTTGTCGTGAGTGAGGCGCTTGCGTTACTCGGCTTGTTACTGACCCCAACGGGTTTCTCCGAAAACCTATCTGATAATTCAAACAACCGTCAGGGATGCACACTCCCCCATGCATGATCGAAGGTAGATATTTTCTGTTTTTCTAAGTATGGATGCGGAAAAATATTGCGTTGTTGACGAAAGGGGCTCGTTGGTTAGAAGAGGAGCCTATGGATCCAGTTTTACTATTGCAGTCTTTTGACGTATTTGAATTTAATTAATATATTCACATGCCGTTGTGGAGTTAGTAGTGATTAAGTATTACCCGTTGTTATGAATAAGACAATCGCTGAATTTCTTACCTATCTCCGAATTCCAATATCGGAATCTTATTGCGAGCAGTTAATCTCTTCTCATGCTGATTTTCCCGCGCTGCTTAGCATTGTGGACACCTTGGACAGACTCGGTATCAGATATATCGCGGGAAAAATCCAAAAGGAGAAACTTGAAGAACTACACTTCCCATACGTCTTACAGACCAACTTAAAGCATAGCGAGATACTGGTTATTAAAAACAAAAATGATTTAATAGCCAATAGGGAAATTTTAACGCATTGGGACGGTCTTGTACTTCAAGTTGAACCCACCAACTCAATAATTGATAAAAATAACAATCTACTTTACCGAAAGGAGAGATTATTTCAGATAGCGCAACGTGTTCTGCTGGCGACATTAATGGTCCTGATTTCGTGGGCATTCCTGAAGACACTATCCCCCATTTTACTGACTTTACTGGTCACTTCAATTGCCGGAATACTGGTGGGCTATGTTTTAATGGCTAAGGAACTGGGAGTGAAGTATAAAGTAATTGAAAAATTTTGTGCGTCAGGTAAAAACAATGATTGCGATAAAGTTCTGGATTCTGAAGGAGCTAAGCTCATGGGTGATATTACGTTGTCTAATTTAGTACTGACATACTTCTTATTCCAAACGGTCATTTTATCAATTGCTGCTGCTACAGATGGTGCAGAATCATCTCATTTGCTTCCCCTTGGCGTTTTAAGTTTGTTTCTTATTTCTGTGGCCGCATACTCTCTGTATTATCAATATATCGTTGCAAAAAGCTGGTGCAAATTGTGTCTGATCGTGGACACGATCATCGTCGTACAATCTATCCTTTTCGGATACCTTACGCTGAGTCAGAATATTGATTTGACTATTCAATTTGGTTCTGTATTTCTTCAGTGTTCAATATTTATTGTCATGGGTTGCCTATGCCTGATGGTTAAGCATAAGGTTGAGACTTTAAGTAATCTTAACATGGTTGTATCCTCGTCCACCCGAATAAAGAACAACGCACAGGTTTTTGCGTCCTTACTTAAGCGGCAAAAGGAAGTAAACACAACCCTGATGGACCATGAAGTCCTTATCGGAGCCCACCATGCACCAATACAAATCGTCATGGTGTCCAATCTTTACTGTAAGCCTTGCAAAGAACAGCATGAGGCGCTTGCCGAATTAATGGATACTTTTTCGGGTAAAATATTGTTAGCGCTTCGATTTGTGGTCAGTAAAGATGAGGCTGCGAACAACTATTTAATTCAATATTGGCTGCGATACGTCCACTTGAAAGAAGGCGAATCCATTTTGACGCAAAAACTCCTGCACGACTGGTATATTTTCATGGACTTGAAAAAGTTTCAAGAGAAGTATCCGATGGAACTTACAACACCTCTTGAGTTGGGAACGGATATAGTCAGACGGCACTCCAGATGGAGTGAACAAATCGGGATATTATTTACACCAACCTTTTTCATCAACGGCTACCAGATGCCGAAAAACTACGACGTCGCCGATCTTTTCTCACTCGTTCCTTCATTATCCGATCAATTAGCACCCAGTTTTGAAAACAAGAATACTGAGCTTGCTATTTCGTAAGATTTGTTTGATCAAACAGGGTTTGTCAGGATTTGTACCTACCGCGAGGTAAAACAGATTAAATCGTTAACATAAAAATGTAGTTGTATGAAAAACGAAAAGATGAGTTTGGAGAAAATGAAAGGCGTCCTTAGTCACGTGCTAAGTCGCGAGGAAATGAAAGAGGTTATGGCGGGTTCAGATCCGGGACATAATTGCGGAACCTGCGTGCGTCCTATCTTTGGGCCAAATTATACCGTTTACCCATGTTACTTTACAGGTAGTTCTTGTAAATGTGGCGCGGACAACGGTGTCTGCTAGTATAGAAGTTCTCACCAGAATGGTTGCCTGAATTTAAATGCATCCGAATCAAGCGTAACTTCCTATACTTTATCCCAGAGAGGCAGTCTTCTTAGACTGCCTCTCTCAATCGCTAAGGATTTTGAACCGAAGTAGTAATCCACGAATGAAAATTGCGATAGTCATATGCTATATGGGCAAACTGCCCTGGTATTTTGACTATTTTGTTCATTCGTGCAAGTATAATCCCACTATCGATTTTTTTATTATTTCCGATGATACAACGTGCAAAATCAGATTGCCCAGGAACGTTATTATAATTTATAAGACGATTATGGACCTTAATGTGATGGCTACCATGCGATTTGGGTTTGCCGTTGACATTAAACGTGCCTATAAGTTGTGTGACTTTAAACCAACCTACGGCTTTCTTTTCTCTGACCTATTAGGAAAGTACGACTTCTGGGGGCATGGAGACATTGATGTTATTTTTGGGAACATTCGCAATTTTATAAGTTCGGAAGTTTTGTCCCAAAACGATCTGATCTCTGTCAGGCACGATTTTCTCACAGGTTACTTCTTACTTTTCCGTAACTGCGATAAAATGAATATACTCTTTACCAAGAGTAAGGATTACAAAAGAGTTTTGCAAAGTGATATCTATCTCGGCTTCGATGAAACCAGCTTTCAATTCAATTCGTTCGCTGAGGGTAAAGCTTTCGATACAATACCCTCCGAGGTAGAAAGCATGATGCACGTTGCAAAAAGAATGGAACAAGAAGGTCATATCCGGGCATTTTTTGACTTTCTCGTTGTAGAAGGCGTTCCAGGTAGCTTAAAGTGGATAAAGGGAAGTCTGTTTTTCCGCCGGAAGTATGAGATCCTCTTATACCATATGATTCATTTTAAGAAGAAATATTCGCCGAAACGGAGGCTCAGGAAGATGCCTGAGACATTCAACATTAGCAAAAATAGAATATACAGCAGCAGTGTTAACTGATTATAGAGCCTTCGTTGACCGTCGATTCAATACCCAACATGCATTGGACATTCGCCTTTAAAAGCCCCAGATCAATATTATAGTCTGCGTCGAATATGGAAGACTTGAGGTTCACGGGTTCGCAAATCTGATGATAATATGCTAAATCAAGTGAATCAGCTAAGTACCAGAAGGCGAAGCTGTGCCAGTCATTGGAATTTGTTAGTTTTTTATGGAGCTCCAGAATCGAAGAGCCCTCTTTCATAAATAACATGTTTGTCAACCCCGACCCATGGATCGAGATGAGATAGCGGACCTTGGAGAACAACATGATCTCCTCGTTAAAAGTATAATCTTCAGTAGTGATGCATACAAAGCCAAATTTCTCCAGCAGGCTTATAACCTCCTCTTCATTAACAACTTTTCTACGATGTGCTTTTCTTCGACTGATATACACTTTCTCATACGCGTAAGCATGCTTTGTCTTCTCGCCCATGACCGATACTAAATAACGATTGCGTATTGCCAGCAATGCATCGCGATCGTAGGAATCGCAAATAGGTTTAATTTGCGGAAGACATAGATTTCTAATTAGCAGGCTCTTCCCGGTTGGAATGTAGTAAACATCTTTAAATTGGAACGGCATCAAGGAACTTAGAATGAATTCGGTGTTCTTGAAATGTTCTGGAAGGACAAGGATTAGATTTTGTGCATTTTCTCTAACCAGCCACACTCTTAGGATGGCTTCGGACATCCAATGCCAGTAATTGCCCGACCAGGGGTGATGCACCACTACGTAAATATTGTCATCATCCAGTTCGACTAGTTTATTTGCATTGTCAACCGCCGCCGTATAATAGTACAAAGCTTCATCAACCAGTTGCTGATATTTTTCCGGATAGTTATGATGTGATTCGCTTTTGAGCCCCTTGTCATCGAGACAAAGACCTGTGTAGGTGACAAAAATTTCCTCTAGATGTAACACCTTCAATTCGTCGAGACGAAAATGAGTATATGGCTCAAAAAGATGGCGATCACCATCGCTGATGTTACGGGGAAGCCTTACAGGCACAATTCTCATACGTGCTCAGGCTTTGTTTGTTTTTCAAAAATGGACAGCACTCGTGCAACAACCTGGTCCATGTTATAGTACGTATACTCGGCAAGCCGTCCACAGAATTGAACGTTTTTAAGTTTAGCAGCCTCTACTTTGTATTTGGCAAGGACCTGAAGGTTCTCTTTGGTCAAGATCGGATATAATTTGTCATTGCTGGTATCATGCGGGCACGGATACTCTTTTGTGATGGTTGTTTTGCGGTGCTGCTGTCCGGTCGCATGTTTCCATTCAACGATCCGCGTAAAGGCAAAGTCATTTGGATAGTTGATTTGCTGATACGCCTGAAAGTATTCCATATCGAGTGTTTGGTGCTCAAATTGTAAGGAACGATAGGGTAGCGCTCCAAATCGATAGTCAAAATAGTAATCAATAGATCCTGTATATATCATCTTTTTGAATGAGACTGAATCCACAATCGTTTTGTAGTCTGTCCGAAGCGCCACTGCTATTTTGTTTGACGAGATCATCTCCTCGAACATTGATGTATAACCGCTTTCAGGAACTCCCTGAAAGGTGTCGGTGAAGTAGCGATCATCGTTGTTACTGCGCACCGGTATGCGGCTCGTAACGGAACCTTCGAGCTGAGTCGGGCTCATTCCCCATTGCTTGGTTGTATAGTTGCGATAGAACTTATTGTAGAGATCCCAGCCGACCTGACGTATAATGGACTCCTCGGCATTTCGCGGGGCGGTAATTTCTTTTATTTTCACGGAATCGTAGAAGGATTCCACCGCTTCTGTGGTCGTCAGATTAAGGCCATACAGACTATTAACGGTATCCATGTTGATGGGGAAGGGATAGAGTTTCCCTTCCACAAAGCTCCTGACCTTATGATCATGCCGACGCCATGTGGTAAATTGCGACAGGTATTCAAATACCCGTTTGTCATTTGTGTGAAACCAGTGCGGGCCATACTTATGAATAAGAATACCATCGGAATTATAGTAGTCATAGCAATTGCCTCCGACGTGGTCACGCGTGTCGACGATTAGAACAGACTTGTTTAATTGAGAGGCAATCCGTTCTGCAAATACGCATCCAGATAATCCGGCACCGACGACCAAGTAATCGTAACTCATAGATATATCATTTAGCCAACATTTAATACACGTTCTTTGCCCGTGAGTCCTTGCTCCTGGTTTCCGGAGTTACTCCGAGCTTTAATCCACGCCCAACATTATATCTGCCAATGGGCGATAACATCTATCATGCGAAAAAAAGCGTTCGGCATAGCGGTATGCGTTGTCACCAATTTGCGTTCGAAATTCGAAGTCCTTAATCAATTTTCCAATGGCAGCTTTAAAATCGAGTGCCGTTTCAGCTACTAAAAAGGAAGTATTTGCGGCATCTTCCATTCCTACTGCGCCATGTGAAGTTGTGACCAGCGGTAATCCATTACCAATCGCTTCAACATTTTTTATTTTTAGACCTGCTCCAAACCGGACGGGATTTACAATCAAGTCACATTTCTCATATACATCACCGAGGTCGGCAGCGAATCCATGGAAATGTACGCCTGGAGAGTTTGTAAGAATGTGTTGGTTCAATTTCTCACGAAGCCTGCCATAGACCTCAAAGCTAACTCCGTATTCCTCATACAATGAGGGCCATACTTCATGCAGAAACCAGGTCAAAGCATCCACGTTTGGCTGATATCCACTCGCGATAAAAGCAAGATTGCAGACAGATTGCCTTAGGCGCTTCTTTGAGAAGTTTACGGGATGAGGAGCCAGCAGAGTTCGTGACGGGGGTAATTTGCCAACTATCTTTGCATAATCTGACTTCTGGATAGCAATAACGTAATCAAAACATTTAAAAATATCAAACTCCTCTTCGGCGGTCAGTTCAATCCCGTCATAGGGTACGTTATTGCGGCGAAAACTCTCTACTCTGTCATTAACCAGATCATGAGTATCTAGAAGCGTAATGCAATGTTCACTGAGAGAAGGCAAAACGAAAGACAATTCGATGTATTCAATCAAAGCAACATCAAAGGTCTTTTCTTTGATATATTCTTCAAATAATACGCGAGATTCTTTGTACGTGAGCACCCTCCTATTTTCGAGGACGTGAACTGAGATGTCCGGATAACGTAAGGTTAATGTAGCCTGGTCGTGGTCAGAGAATTTTCCAATAAAGACCACAGTTATTGCGAGCTTTTCCTTAAAATAGGAAACGAGTGATGACAGTCTCGCACTATGTCCGGCTCCGGTTCTCCAAAAATCAATGTGGGTAACGATTAACAACTTACGCATGGCACAACGAATGACATTAACAATATAGCAATTTGAGGACAATTTTGGTCGCAAAACCCTGCATGTTTACGTAAAAATGCGATGTCCGGATAATGAGAAATGCGCAATTACTTTGGCATTTATTTCTTTTTGAAGAAGGTTATACAAATATTGTGAAACGATAGTGACACTCCCCATTGCACGTTAGTTACAATCTTTAGTGGCATATGAATATCATACAATCGTTTTGGTCAAAACCTTCGTTTCACAGCATTCAGAATTATAATAATTCAAGAAAGTTTGGCGGCTGGCTTAATTTCAAATACTTTTTGATCAGTACGGCATACAGCTGTTTGACTATTCGAAAGCAACATAAGAGACTTAAACTTTACACGGATAGCAATGGCCAAGGCCTGTTTGTGGATTTAATGAATCTTCCATACGATGATGTTTCATTGTCTTTGAATAATCTGGAAAACGAAGATCATAAACTGTGGATACTTGGAAAGATGATGGCCATTAAAGATCAGTCTCAGCCATTTATTCATGTAGACAATGACCTTTACCTGTGGGAACCTCTTCCCCAGAATCCGTCACCTAACCATCTTATTTCGCAAAGCAGGGTTCCCATTTGGGGTGAATACAGATCTAGCTTGAACGAAATTTTTGCCAATTTCCCGTTTGTGCCGGAGTGTCTTAATGAAAGGCCGACGGCAAAAACGATGGTTGCAAATGTGGGCATCGTCGGTGGCAATGACATAGATTTTTTTCAAGAGTTTTGCGAGATATCGCAAAGTCTCCTTGAAAAGAACAGACAGTATCTTCCGCTTGTTGATGCTGGCGGCTTCAATCAAATGATGGAGGAGTATCTCTTCACAAGCTTAGCCCGGTTCAAAGGGCGAGAGATTTATTATTTACTGGAATCGAACGCACACGATTTTCCACCATCCTACCTTAATCTTAATCTTGTTCCTATTGTTTATAAATATATTCACCTGATCGGCCTGAACAAACAAAACCACTTTTATTGTGAACAGTTGTCGCTACGACTAGGCTATGAATTTCCAGAGCAGTATAAAAAGGTGACTGAGGTGATCAATGAAATTCAGGACTTTGAATATGATCATTCAATCAGTGACAGACAGAATAGGATCCTTCATGCAATTCGGATATGCTATAATTATAGCCTTCCTCAAGTCGAGAAGATGAAAATAAGAATTGTCGACGGTATCGAAATTGTTCCCGTATTCGATTACTTAGATCCTGAAAGGAGGTACATGGTAAAGGAAACGGATGTTAGTTCAGGAAACGTGATTTACAGATCTTTACCGTACTTTTCTTTTGAGCTTGCTGACTATTGGCTTAAGTATTTTGCAGACACAACGAGTTTAGCCGCAATTTTGGACGGAATAAAACATGAGCATAATTTTAATGACGATCAGGAATTTCAGATGCTGAAATACAGATTAGTCAACACCATAACCGGAAACTTAGTTTTAGTCGGCATAATGGAGTTTGTTTAACGGTTTCGGAGAACAGCGTTGTGAACCAACGACCTCCATACCGGGCGTGCCGCAATCATCGGAACAATAACTCATTTCCGTGTTCCGTATTGATCAAAAGCAGCCTTGGCAATCTTCGCGATCACTTCTTCAACAGCAGGTATCTCTTCCCTCGAGTTGGTCACGTAAACCACCATCGCCAAATGCTCACCATTAGGCAATTCCATAATTCCGATGTCGTTCACTGCCGAAACCCGCCGTTCTTTCGTGATATTGCCTGTTCCTGTACGATTGGCTACAACGGTGCCTGTGGGCAACAGACCCCGGATTCTCTTAGGTCCCGTTTTGGTATTCACCATCATGTTCCACAGTATGGCACGACTCTTTTCTGAAAGCATATCCGAATGGTAGAATCTCGTGAGCAACTGCAACATCGCAAGCGGCGTGCTCCAATTCTGGTACTGCAGTTGATCATTAGCGTGCATCTCTCGCTCCGTATTGCGCATGGCCATGTCGCGTATTCCCTGGCCGTGTAAGAACAGATCCACCCGCTTCGGGCCACCTGCCTGCCTGAATAGAATATCGCACGCGATGTTGTCGCTCCATTCGATCATAAACTTCAACAAGTCGGTCACCGTCAGGCTGACATCACCTTCCGGGTATTCCTTCATCAACGGACTGTGAGTTTGGTAATATTCGTCTTTGCTTATGTTTACCTTTTGTTCCAGCGTAAGCTTGCCATTGTCCATATCATTCATGAGTTGCAGCGCAAGCGGAAACTTGTACACACTTTGCATCGGAAAAGGATGAGTACCGTGATATGACAGCGTGTCTCCGCGTTCAATCAAACGGATGGCAATACCGACATCACCAGAGATGGATTCAGCAAGTGCCGCCACCTGGGCCCGCAGCGAATTTTGAGCGACTATATCAACGCTGATACACGACAGCGCAAAAAGGAAAAATATTCGGAAGCGCATAGGCAGTCAGGCTTGTCAAGCCTTTGTATTGGGCGACAGAACACCAAATAACGGAAGAATCGAATAATTCTGAAAGATTGACTGTGCTGCGCCAATGTCAAGTCAATGACTATTGATTCAGGTGTCGGCCGTCACTTTTTTCCACCACGGGACTTGAATACAACGTTCAATGCTGAGTTGAATCATGGTTTTCCAAGACCTTCAAATATACCGCCTCTATTTTATCCAAGGCGCGCTCGGTGTCAAAACGCGTCGCATTGTTGATTCCCGCCTGCACGGCCGAAGCGCGCTCAACTGGTGTGAAGCCCACAATTCGTTCAACCAGCAGACCAGCATTCTTCGTCCACTCGTGGCTTTTGTCGCCTTTTGGTCGCCGTGGGATGAAAAACCCGGCTGCGCCCGCGACCTCTGTCATGGGTGCTTCGTCGGTGGTTACTACGGGGCATCCGGATGCCATCGCTTCGGCGATCGGCCAGCCAAATCCTTCTGCTTTTGATGGGAAGAGAAATACCGTTGCTGCGGAATAGGCTACGTTCACAATTTTGTTATCGGCATCGGAAATAAAATGGATGTCGCCTTTATAAGGTGAGGCTTCATAGACCGCCTGTATATCTGCAGAAGGACGCAGACCGATCAATAGCAGAGGCAATGGGGTAGACGTTATTCGCCGCCACGCATCGTAAATTTCAATTACCCCAATCCGGTTCTTATACCATAGATTTCCTCCCACGTGAAGTAGAAATCCGTTCATAAGATTCATCCCAAAGCGCTTACTTACAAGGCTACGGGCGTGCTGCGCTTCATACGTTTCAAAGCGCGTATGCAACCCGTTGTAAACAAGCTCACATACCTTTGGCGGTCCCGGCAGGAATCTCAATAGCGATTGACGCGTATTCTCGGATCCTGAGATAAAGTTAAGTCCTGAGGAGTAACCATTCCTGACCATTCGTTGGTATTGGCGTCCCGTCCATCTCAATTTCTGCTCGTCAATTTCGCCCACGGCAGCTTGCTGAGCCATGAAGTCGTGACAATGGATAACGTGCGGCATATGCGCGGCGAGCGGAACCCACGGGCCGAGCCCATTATCAGTAAAGACAAACAGCGTTTTGTTGGGGAGCAGTTTCATCTGCCGCTTTACCTCCTTCGGGAAAATCAGGTACTGGTCGATGTAGCCAAGCCACTTTTTCAGGCTTTTTGGAGCGGGCAGGGAATGAAACTTCGCCTTTGCCGTAAGGGTCTGCACACGATGGCCGCGCTTTCGCATTCCCTCCAACAGCATGGCGTGAAAAAGCGGCATACTCACGTGTCCACAGAAATCAGGATGTGCCATGAACACTATGTTCATCATCTTGCGTTCTACACCGCCGTACGCGCGATTGTGTGTCTGGTCACCTAATTTTTCAGCGATCATCGGTCTAACAGGGGTTCTAGTTATCTTCGATTTCAACGAGGCGATTAGTTACTCAATCAGTCTCGCCTGTGTCGTACGAACAGCAAGTCGGTCGGCCAGCAGTTGCACAGTCTCGAAGAAGGCTTCAGGCACCGTTTTTAACTGTCTTTTGGAGTCTTTGATGTCCGTTCTACACTTGTTAGTAACCACACGATTCACAACAATTTCTGACAGCGAGAAAGCCATTTTCAACTATTTGAAAATCAGTTTGTTACTATTAAACCGCTAAACTGATAGCTCTTGTGGGTGGAGGTGTAGCGATAGTGATCAAAAATAATAAAGATGTGCACTTATGCAAACGATCTCGGTCATTGTTCACGCCGACTTTCAGCACCCATTTCCTATTTTTGCATCCGGATGGATAAAAAACCCTTTAAATCAGGCTTTGTGAGCATTGTTGGCCGGCCGAATGTCGGCAAGTCGACCCTCATGAATCGCCTCATGGGAGAAAAGTTGTCCATTATTACCCCCAAAGCACAGACGACCCGGCATCGAATTATGGGTATTCTGACGGGCGACGACTACCAGATCGTCTACTCAGACACCCCTGGAATTCTCGAACCGAAGTATTCCCTCCACCAGGCGATGATGACCTATGTGAAGGTTTCTCTTGACGATGCCGACTTGATCCTTCTCGTTGTTACCCCGGAGGAAAAGTTTGACGAGGAACTATTCTCGCGGTTTGTTCACTTCCGTACGCCCATACTGCTGATCATTAACAAAATCGATAAGCTAAAGGCCGATCAGGTGGAGGAGAAGACATTATACTGGCGTGAGAAGTTGCCGAACCTGCAGGCCGTATTGTGCGTGTCTGCCACGAAGGGAACAAATACCGACACCGTGATGCCCATGCTGCTGCAGCTCATGCCCGAGCATCCGCCGTATTTTCCCGAGGATGAGTACACGGATCGCACCGAGCGCTTCTTTGCGTCGGAAATCATTCGGGAAAAGATCTTTCTTAACTACGAGGAAGAGGTGCCGTATAGCACAGAGGTTGCTATTGAATCATTTAAGGAGGATGTCGATATTATTCGCATCAGCGCTACAATTTACATAGAACGGGATTCCCAGAAGGGCATTATCATAGGGAAAGGCGGTTCCGCTATTAAAAAAGTTGGAATCGATGCACGCAAGGATATGGAGGCCTTCTTCAGGAAGAAAGTCTTCCTGGAAACACACGTAAAAGTTGCCGACAACTGGCGAAAGCAATCTGCCCGGCTTAGGCAGTTCGGTTACACTGAATAGACAAAAATCATGGCCAACATTGTTGCAATTGTAGGAAGACCCAACGTGGGCAAATCAACATTCTTTAATCGACTCACGGAAAAACGCGAAGCGATTATGGACAATATGCCGGGTGTAACGCGCGACCGGCATTACGGGTATGCGGAATGGTGCGGTAAGTACTTCACCGTAATTGATACCGGTGGATATGTGACCGGATCTCAGGATAAGTTCGAATCGCAGATACGCAAACAAGTCAAGATCGCCATCGATGAGGCTTCTGCCGTGATCTTCATGGTGGATACGCGCGATGGCCTCACGGGTTTTGACAAGGAGTTCGCCAACGTGCTGCGCACGAGCAAGAAACCCATCTTTGTCGCGGCGAATAAATCTGATACTCCCGACAAAAGTATTCTGGCGGCCGAGTTCTATGGATTAAGCCTCGGCGAAGTGTATCCGGTATCAGCGGAAAACGGAGGGGGTACGGGCGAATTGCTCGACGAACTGATCAAGGTCTTTCCGACGGAGGGCGTTGAAGATCCAGATGCCGGCATTCCCAAGATGGCCATCGTCGGTCGCCCCAACGTAGGCAAGTCTTCCTTGTTGAATGCGCTGCTCGGGACCGAGCGCACAATCGTAACCGATGAAGCCGGCACCACGCGCGATGCGATACACTCTCACTACAACCTTTATGGTAAGAGTTTTATTCTCATCGATACAGCGGGTGTAAGAAAGAAGTCGAAGGTGACCGAGGATATCGAATTCTATTCGGTGCTGAGATCCCTTCGTGCATTGGAAGAAAGCGACGTCTGCATTATCGTGGTTGATGCCGAGCGGGGTATAGAGGCCCAGGAAGTAAACCTCATCAACCTGGCCAACCGCCAGGGCAAGGGTATGGTCATCATGGTCAACAAATGGGACCTCATTCCGAAGGACACGAAGACTGCCGATAAGTTCAAAAAGGAGATCATGGAGACGTTGTCACCGATCGATTATCTGCCGATCATTTTTGCCTCGGCACTCGAAAAGCAGCGCATCTTTCAGGTGGTTGAAAAGGCCGTTGAAGTGTTTAACAACAAGACGAAAAAAATCCCGACCGCGAAACTTAACGATGCCCTGTTGCCGGAAATCCAACGTCAGCCGCCGCCGTCTGTGAAGGGAAAGATGATCAACATAAAATACATTACTCAGGTAAATGCGCGATTTCCATCGTTTGTTTTCTTCTGTAACCTGCCGCAGTACATTCAGCCGTCATACGAACGTTTTCTCGAAAACAAGTTGCGCGAGTATTTCGATTTCGAAGGCGTTCCCCTCCGGCTTATCTTCCGTAAAAAATAATTTTCTTACGCCAGGAGAATTCGCTTGTGTATTAATACTTATATTTGCGGTGAATTTTTTAAATCCTGTAAACTATGAAAAAATTTATCGCACTCGTAGCTGTAGCTGGCTTTGCCTTTGCTTTCGCGGCATGTGGCAAGAAGGCTGAAACTGCAGAAACTGCAGTTGACTCTGCTGCTACAGTAACTGAAGAAGTGGTAGCTGTTGATTCAGCTGATTCTGCTACTACAGTTCCTGCAGACTCTGCAGCTCACTAATCGAACTTAACTTCGAAAGGAATGAAGGCTTTAGGAAACTAAAGCCTTTTTTTTTGTTGTTAGCACATGCATGCCTGGGTGTCGGTGACATCGTTCAATGCATGACTTTCATCTCTAATGACTCCTGACCGCATTTTACATCTTCTGCAATCGCATGTTCCAGCCCCAGCGTTGGGCTACTGCATTGAATTGTGGAAGGCAAGCCCATTTGAACTCAAGATCACCCGGACACGACAAACCAAAGTGGGCGATTTTACGAGTCGCAACACTAAGGCACACCCGCGAATTACGCTCAATAACGACTTAAACCCGTACCTCTTTCTCATGACGTATGTGCACGAGGTGGCGCATTTAAGGGTTTATCTCGCCCATCGCGGTCGTGTCGACCCTCATGGCATGGAATGGCGCACAACGTTCACCGATCTGATGCTTCCGCTCCTCTGGGAAGAGGTATTTCCGGAAGAAATCTTACACGAGCTGCGACGTCACATGATTAACCCGAAAGCCAGCTCTTTCGCCGATACAATCCTTACAGAGGCGTTCCGCAGGTTCGATAAGCATCCGGCCGTAACGCTTGACCAGGTGCCTGAGGGCAGCATCTTCAAGCTGCAGGGTCGTTGGTTCCGTAAGGGTAAACTACGTCGAACGCGGGTGCTTTGCCGGGAACTTCACTCCAAGCGCGACTACCTGGTGCCCGTCGACGCCATCGTCACAGACATTCAGTTGAGTCTTCTTTGAATTAACGTACTGACCAGGTCACAGAAATTCTGTGGCCGTAGCGTTCGCCATTGATCGATCTGCAGGGTTCCCCCCATGTTGATGTATTGATCGATGTGATACTTCCGGAATTCATCCTGCAAAAACTGCGGGAACGAGACAGCAGAAATCCATCCGTCGCCCACTTCCTCGAACCACTCCTCGTAGTAAGAATCGTCGGAGCCATGAAAGTTCAGGACGTTCTCGCCGATAAGGATAAACTTGTTGATATCTTCAGCCATCATCAACTCAAGTATATTTCGCTTGAGGACCATGATGTCGTTGTTGATGGCATCGTTCCATTCGCCAATGAATTCAATAACAGCAAAGCCTGTGAGGTAATCGGCGTACAGGATCTTCAGATAGAGTGTTTCCGATCCGAAGCCATCCCAGGCAGGGTCGATGTAGTACCCGTAGATGGTTTCCGAATAGACGTCGTGATTGTATTCTTTACCGTAGAACGGAGAGCGGTCGTCGGCAGCAGGATCGTAATACTTGAGCCAGTTATAATAAGGTTCAATGTTGTGCATGATTCCAGGCGTCGATGGCCTTTCTCACAGAACCGTGTTGCTTTAGCAATTGTTCCGCCAGCTTGGTATCGGCCCCCGTCTCCTCCACAATCATGCGCACACCCCGCTCCACGAGCTTGTGGTTACTAAGTTGCATGTCTACCATTTTGTTACCTACTACGTGCCCCAACTTGATCATCACGGTAGTGGAGATCATGTTGAGCACGAGCTTTTGTGCCGTGCCGGCTTTCATGCGGGTACTGCCGGTCACAAACTCCGGTCCTACCACCACTTCAACCGGAAACTCTACTTCGCGGGCAAGCGCGGAACCGGCGTTGCACACAATGCATCCCGTGGCGATACCGTTGGCACGGGCTGTCTTCACACCACCAATAACATAGGGAGTTCGCCCCGACGCGGCAATTCCTATGAGCACATCATTGGAATTGATCTGGTGTTCCTGGAGATCGAGCCACGCCTGCTGTTCATTGTCTTCGGCAAACTCGGCCGCCTTGCGTATTGCCTTGTCTCCGCCGGCCATAATGCCGATCACGCGGCCGTGCGGTACCCCATACGTTGGCGGAATCTCAGATGCGTCTATAATGCCTAATCTCCCGCTCGTACCGGCTCCTATATAAAACAGGCGTCCGCCGTTTCCCATGCGCGCGACGATCGCCTCTACGAGAGGGTCAATCCGGTCGATCACCCTGGCAATGGCCAACGGGACCGTTTGGTCTTCGCGGTTGATGTTGTGCAGGAGTTCCTGAACGCTCATGCGATCCAGGTTCTGGTAGTTCGAGCTTGACTCGGTGGTGCTCAATGGGCGTCCTGTTTATGATAGAGCGTGAGGCCTGCGATCGGCCCTTCGAGTATATTCTTAACCGTAATGCCTTTGTCGTTTGCCACCTGGCGAAGTACGTCGCTGAAGTAGAATGAAATGGATCCCGTGAAATGCACTTTCAGATTTTGATAGTTCTCATACTTCATCACGTTGTTCTCGTAGAACTCAGCGAAACTGTTGTAAATAAGTTGATAGCAGTACGGGTCCTTCAGATGCTGGAAAATAAACTTCGTGAAGGTTGCCAGAAAGGCGCTTGGTCTTTCCTGCTGATATACTTTCTCCAGAAATTCTTCCCTCGAAAGCGGATAGCGCTCACGGAACTGATTGCGCAGGTGTTCAGGCATTATCCCGCGGAGATAGTCGACGAGAAATTTGCGGCCTATATTGGCGCCCGATCCTTCGTCCGCGAGAATCCAACCGAGGTTTGCAACGTTTGCCGTAATCTTGCCACCGTCGTATAAGCATGAGTTCGAGCCCGTACCCATGATGCAGGCGATGCCCGGCTCATGGCCACACAACGCGCGCGCCGCAGCCAACAGGTCCCAGCCAATTTCGATGTGCGCACCGGGAAAGAACTCCAGGAACGCGCTTTTAATGGTAAGCTGGTTTTTTACGGAAGAAACGCCAGCGCCGTAAAAGAAAATTTTGTTTACCTCTTCGTTTATCTTAGGTAAAAGCAATTCCTGCACTGATTTTTTGAGGTCGTCGATCGGCTGGTAGTAGGGATTAAAGCCAGGCGCATTTGCCTGTCCTACGGCACCGGTGTTATCGATAAGTCTCCAGTCCGTTTTGGAGCCCCCACTGTCGGCAATAAGGATCATGTTGAATGAGTGTGCGAGATCTGACGAAGATATGGTTAAACTTCAAGCCGCAAAGCTAAAAGAAAAACCGGTATAGAATACGTTCGAAATGCTCGATTTAACTCTTTTTAAGGCGCCCTATGGCCTTGAATTTATCAAACACATTGGCGGTATGCGGGGCGTCCTTTAGTTCGTCGGTCAGGTCCTGTCCGGCCCAATGTTCGTAGTGCTTCCCGTCTCTCCAGAGGCGCGATCGGGTTACATCATAAATAATACCGTCGAGAGCCACCCAGATATCAGGCTTGTCCTGCCCATTTCGCAGGGCAAGGTGTGCACGTGTGTACTCCGGTAAATCGTTCATGCGCGTCCGGACATCAGCATGCCGTAGTCTTTTATAATCGTATTAAGGAAATCAACAGCGCTTAGATTGGACTGAATTCCCAGGCGCGATTTGATCTTTTCCGTGATGACAAGCACCGGCTCGTCATTGTCGTGATGACGCATGGCGTCAAGTGCGCGGTGAATGAGTTCAATGTCACGGTCGCTCAGGTCGGCTACCTGCGCGAACGTAGGCGTGTGCGTTTCCTCAGGCGCAATAAAGATTTCGCTGCCGGTTGTCTCCTGCCGGGAGCTAACCTTCACTACCGCAGTGTTGGCAACGACATCTCCCACACGTTGTCCCTTGCCGCCCATGGCGATACAAACCACGGCCACAACCCCCGACATAATGTAAAAGTCCACCAAAGCAAAAATCCAACGGAGGAGATAGTTGCCAACCGTGGGAGGAGTACCATCCAGTTTCACCACCTGAACATTCATAACACGCTTTCCGGGTGTCTGACCATTCATCGTGATTTCGAATGCAAGGCTATAGAACAGCCACGGTACGCCGAGGAACACAATCCAGAACCAGACGTTGTTCACGTTCGCTTGTGCAAACAGGGCAAACAAAACGACGGTATAAAAAACAAGGACGATGCGATCGATGAGGTATGCCAGTATGCGATCGCCAATGCTGGCCAACGTATAATCAATGAATACATTTTGCGTTGTGCGGACTCGTACGGTTTGCATCCACCTTTAATTTTATGCAAATTTCAAATTAAACCAATACCAATGAATTTACCCCGCTTGCTGCTTGCGGCAACCTGCGCTCTACTCATTGCTTGTAAAGGTGACAAAGAATCGTCAGCCGACGATGACAAATTACGGGAAGAGGCTAAAGAACTCGCCCGGAATTTCATTTTGGTCGCATGCCATGAAGGAAGCTACGTTTGTTAAACAGAATAAATCGCGTTGGGAGGAATTCGAAAAGGTGGTAAACCGTCAGCAGGTTGCCCCGCCCGACCGGCTCGCCGAGCTATTCATTCAGGTAACGGACGACCTTTCATTTGCGCGTACGCAATTTCCGGAGAGCCGCACCACCAAGTACCTCAACGCGCTTGCCGGCAAAGTCCGGCTTGAAATCTACAAGAATAAGCGGGAGCGCAGCCGGCGCTTTATCACGTTTTGGACGGAGGAAGTACCCGAAGTCATGTTCGCATCGCGCAAACCGTTAGGTTATGCTTTCGCAATTTTCTTCGTAACGGTCGCAATAGGCGTGGTGTCTGCCCGGTATGATGATACATTCGTGCGGTTGATACTGGGTGACAACTACGTAAACATGACGCTGGAGAATATCAGGAAGGGCAATCCCACGAATGTATATGCCAGTGAGGGGCCATTCCTCATGTTCGTTATGATTGCGTGGAATAATATCTTTGTCTCGTTCAAAGTATTTGTGTATGGCCTTTTTGCCTCAATCGGTACGGGGATTTTCCTCGGTTACAACGGAATTATGGTGGGTGCCTTCACTACCTTCTTCGCCAAAGAACAGCAGTTTTCCCAGGCGTTTCCGGTCATTATGCTACATGGCACCATTGATCTTACGTCAATCGTAATAGCCGCGGCGGCCGGATTTCGGATGGGTAACAGCCTGTTGTTTCCAGGCACTTATGCGAGGATAGTTTCTTTCAGGATGGGCGCGCTGGACGGATTAAAGATTGTGATGGGATTGGTTCCATTTTTCATCCTCGCGGCATTTATAGAGTCGTTCATCACCCGCTATGCTTTTATGCATTGGGCGTTAAAAACACTCATCATTGGGGCTTCCGCATTTTTGATGATTTTCTATTTCATTTTTTATCCTATTCGCCGCCATGCAAAACTTTCAGCCAATCGAATATCATCTGACACGTGATTTTAGTCACAAGATGAACGCTACGTTTGAGTTCATCAAGCAAAACTGGAAATCACTGGGGAAGGCGACGTTGTTCATTGCCGGTCCTCCGGTGCTCATCGCAGGGCTCATTATGGGTTCGTCTTTCGCAAATATGTTCACCCTGGGAAACATTAATGCAGATCCGGACGCTGCCCTGCAACTGTTTTCGTCCCCGATGTTCTGGCTGCAGTTTTGTCTCGCGATGATCTTGTTCCTGTTGAGCAGTGTCATGTCGATCGCCACCATCAACAACTACGTCCTGTTGTATGAGGAGCTAAGGACCAACGAGATTCCCACAGCACTCGTCTGGGAGCGCGTGCGCAAGACTTTCTGGACCTACTTCGGGACTACTATATATTTCTTCTTCACCTTCATTGTGCTCATCTGTATAGTCGCTATTCCAGTGGGCATCATGTCGGCCTTATCGCCGGTATTGATGGTTTTTGTCATATGGGTCCTTTTTATCGGCGTGTTTTATCTGATGTTCAGCGTTTCACTTACGTTCATAATCAGATCCTACGAAGGGCTCGGGTTCTTCGAGGCGATGGCCCGATCGTTCAAACTCGTTAAGGGCAAATGGTGGAGTACTTTTGGATTGATTTTAATTCTCTATTTTATCATGGGGACGATCTCCTACATACCCATGTTACCGCTCTACGTCATCATGGGTGTCTCTGCCCTTCACAACGTATCGGCTGATCCATCGGCGAATCCCCTGGAAGGTATGTCGACCCTCACTACGATATTAATGGGGCTGTACTACATGATCCAGCTCTTGCTTTCTGCCCTGCCAAACGTCGGGATTGCCTTCCAGTACTTCAACCTGGTTGAGATGAAGGAAGCCAAAGGACTCATGTCAAGCATCGACTCATTTGGAGAATCTCCAACCGCTCCTCAAAACGACGAGACTTATTAAATTGTTAAGCATGCGTCTTGTCTTCGTGCTGATGATGCTGGTGTCGCTCTGCGCTTCTGCGCAGAAATCGGATTCGCTTGAAACAAGCGTGGATACGACTGCCGCATCCGTATTCGAAGACAAACCTGATGATAAGGCGATTGCGGACACAATGGCCGTCACTGTCCGAAACTTTAACGGCCAAGCGCTTCAGGAGCTCAAGGCAGATCAGGAACTCCAGTATGGCGATGGACCAACAGTAGGGGAATCGTTGTGGAAACGTTTCCTGCGCTGGATTGGTGAGTTCATTGAAGCCCTTATGGAGTCAGCCACTACAACCCATTGGGGCCGGTTTTTCGCATACACGTTCCTGCTCATTAGTTTGATTGTGATCATCCTGATGGTCCTCAAGGTAAATGCGTATCGCGTCTTCTATGGTGACGCCGCGTCGCCTGTACCGCACCGCACGTTGGACGAAAACATTCACGAAATGGATTTTGAGCGACTCATACAGGAAGCCGTGGCGAATCAAGACTATCGATTGGGGGTGCGTTTGCTGTTTCTGTCCGCGCTGAAGTTGCTATCGGATAAAAACCACATTCATTGGACGCAGGGAAAGACGAATCACGACTACCTGAACGAGCTTTCGGCTGATGATTTGAAAAAAGGATTCAGTGAATTGAGCTACTTTTTTGAATATGCCTGGTACGGGAACTTTTTGGTTACGGATGGGGTGTATGACCGGGTAAGACAAACCTTCGACACATGGCGACGCAACCTTTAAAATGACACGGGACTGGAAATATATATTGTACATCTCGCTTGCCTTTGGTGCATTTCTTATGGTGAAATTGCTGAGTCCGAAGCAGTACAACTGGACTATCACCTACGCAGCCGAAGACAAGAATCCTTTCGGCGGCTATGCGTTAAGGGCATTGATGAGTACCCATTTTTCTTCTGATACCATGCGGCATTCCTTCAAAACGTTGTACGAGCTCAGAGATTCCCTGAAGGAAAACGCGAATATTTTTGTTCTGGCGCAATCATTTTCACCGGGAGAAGAAGATACTGACGCGCTACTCGACCATGTGTACAAAGGAGGCAACGCATTCCTCTCCTCAAACTACCTGGATGGTCCACTGGCCGATACGCTTAAGCTGCGAGTCTACTCTGGAGCCTTCCGCGACCTTTTGCAGAGCCAGGATTCATCCAAGTTGCATCTGGTGGCGACGTCGTTGGACACCATGCGTTCCTATTCATTCAAAGAGGCGACCATTGAGAGCTATTTCCGGAATTTTGACACCACCCGAACGACCGTGATTGCTGTTAACGAACAGCGAGCGCCCGTGACCATTCGCATGAAATGGGGAGCGGGTAACCTGATCTTCAATTCAACCCCCTTGATTTTTACGAACATGTACCTGCTGGCAGCAGAGAATGCCGATTTCGTATCGACACAACTCTCCTACCTTCCGAACAGAGAGCTGACCTGGACGGAATTTTATCAGCGGGGCAGACGGGAGATCTCCACGCCGCTGCGATATGTGCTGCTCAATGAGCCACTCAGCTGGGCATATTATATTACCGTCGTTACCCTGCTGGTCTTCATGCTTTTTGAAATGAAGCGCCGACAGCGCATCATCCCGGTGATTCCACCGCTGGCCAATACCACCCTTGATTTTGTGTCAACCATTGGAGATCTCTACTATCAACGTGGCGATCATAAAAACATCGCTGAGAAAAAGATTGCCTACTTTCTTGAACAGGTAAGGTCAAGACACGCCTTGGTAACCAGTCAACTCGACGGTGAATTTGCTACGGCACTTTCGCGGAAGTCAGGACGGGAAGAAAAGGAAATGGCTGAATTAGTACTGCTGATCAGAGCAATAAAGGATAACCCCGCCCTGTCGGCAGAGACACTAGTCGATCTAAACACAAAATTGGAAGCTTTCTATTCTAAAGGATAAATTACAAAGAGGTGGAAGAAAATCTATTCAGGAACCGCGTTGACCTCAGCACTGTAAATGAGCGCATCAACGCCATACGGGCCGAGGTGGCGAAAGTCATTGTAGGACAGCACGACATGGTTGATCTGCTGATCACGGCTATGCTGGCGGATGGTCACGTTCTCATTGAGGGTGTACCGGGCGTGGCAAAAACGCTAACGGCCAAACTGCTGTCGCGCGTGGTGTCTGTGAAATTCAAGCGCATCCAGTTCACACCGGACCTTATGCCCTCAGACGTGTTGGGAACATCGATGTTTAACATGAAACGCGCTGAATTTGAGTTTAAGGAAGGCCCTATCTTTTCAAACATCGTGTTGATCGACGAGATTAACCGCGCACCTGCAAAGACACAGTCTGCCCTCTTCGAAGTGATGGAAGAACGACAGGTCACTGTGGATGGCATCACCTATCAGATGGATGCTCCGTACATTGTGGTGGCCACTCAGAATCCGGTTGAGCATGAAGGAACCTATCGTTTGCCTGAGGCACAACTCGATCGTTTTCTGTTCAAGATTGTGGTGCACTATCCAACCCTCGATCAGGAGGTGCAGATTGTCACCGGGCATCATCAACGAAAAGGAATTAAGCCGACCCACGAAGTAAATCCCGTGCTCACGGCTGCCGATATGGCTACCTATAGGGCACTGGTGCAGGAAATACACGTGGAACCGAATCTGTTGAAATACATTGCTCAGCTGATACATGAGACGCGCTCTAGTCCATCTCTTTTTCTGGGTGCCTCACCGCGAGCGTCGATCGCATTGCTTAACGCATCGAAAGCTTATGCGTGCATCAACGGAAGAGACTTTGTGACGCCAGAAGATATCAAGACAATTGCATTACCAGTACTTCGACACCGCGTGGCACTGACGCCTGACAAAGAAATGGAAGGTGTTACCACCGATGATGTGGTGAAACAGATCATTGATAAAGTTGAGGTTCCGCGTTGAGCGAGCACGGCGTGCCTGACGACAGGCACAGTGGTACCCAGAAACTGCGCGTGAGCAAAAATGAAAAGTAGAAAGCTGGGAATACACGACAGATATCCTATGAAACTGATCAGGACCTTATACCTCAGCAATCGGCTGCTCCAGGCGGCGGGTGTGGTGGTATTCGCGTTCATCCTGACTTTCGTGTTCGATACACCGGTTATCGTTCCCAAGGTTCTCTTTGTTGCCTGGCTGGCCCTGGCGGTTGCTGACCTCATGTTACTGTACCGCAGCCGCGTAGGTCTCCGGGGCGGCAGACGCGTTCCTGAACGACTGTCGAACGGGGATGAGAACGACATCCGGATAGAACTTGACAACTTGTTTCCGTTTACGGCCAGCCTCGAGGTGATTGATGAGATTCCCCATCAGTTTCAGCGGCGGGACTTGTCATTCAGACTTTCTCTTAATTCCGGGGAATCGAAGGTATTGGTTTATAGCCTCCGCCCGGTTAAGCGGGGAGCATACGCATTCGGAACGGTTAATGTTTTCGTGGAGTCTCCGATAAGCTTTTTCAAGAGGCGTTTCCAGTTTTCCGGCGATACCGTTGTGCCCGTGTATCCATCTTTCATCCAAATGAGAAAGTATGAACTCATGGCGATATCGAACCGACTGACGGACGTTGGCATCAAACGCATCCGCCGCATCGGACAGAATATGGAGTTTGAGCTCATTAAAGAATATGTAAACGGCGACGACTTCCGGACTGTTAACTGGCGGGCTACTGCGCGTAGGAATGCATTGATGGTAAATCATTATCAGGATGAGCGTTCGCAGCAGGTATACAGCCTGATTGACAAAGGACGCGTAATGGAAATGCCATTTGACGGACTCAGTCTGCTCGACTACGCCATCAACGCCAGCCTCGTTATCTCGAACATCGCCATCAAGAAATCAGACAGAGCCGGATTAATCACTTTTCAACATAAAGTGAGCGCCACGGTTCCGGCGGGCAGGCAAAGCCGGCAGATGGCCACGATTCTGGAGGTTCTCTATAACCAGAAGACCGCCTATCGTGAAACGGACTACGCGGCACTCTTTGGCCACGTGCGGCGCAAGATCACGCAGCGCAGTCTGCTGTTGCTTTTCACTAATTTCGAGTCGTTGCATAGCCTCCAGCGTCAATTGCCTTATCTGAAACGCATGGCTGACCAGCACCTGCTGGTGGTCATCTTTTTCGAGAACACGGAATTAAAAGAGACGCTGGAACTTCCGGCAGAGGACGTTCAGCAAATCTACCACAAGGCGATAGCCGAGAAGTTCAGCTACGACAAGAAACTGATCGCTAAAGAACTCAGCCGACACGGTATTCAAGTGGTATTGACGACGCCGGCGTCACTGACGGTAAATACAATTAACAAATACCTTGAGCTCAAGTCCAGGGGAATGATCTAGCGGCGACAGTCGCCGGAGCTATAAAATTCAGCGCGGGATACGTGAAGAAAGATGAACAGCAATTTTTACACAAATAAGCGGGAACGGGCAGCCGTCCAGATGGATAACCGCGGGATGAAGACTCGGTATAAGTGTATGAGGCTGTTGTTTGTCTTCCTGGCGCTGAGTGCCTTTACAGGAGGAACCTGTGTTTACGCACAGTCTCTAACGCACAAGGCGGCGAAGAAAACGGTATTGGCAACCCAGGACATACACCCTTCAACCGTATGGGTAAAGCTAAAGGCACAATACGCGGGAGCGCTATCGGCGCCTAGTGGCAGGGTTGCTTCGCTTCCTGGAGTTACTTCAGCGCGTCCCCTCGTACCCGGATCAGCCACTCCGTCTGGACGACGCGGACCTCTTAATCATCACATTGACATTTCCCGATACCACACGCTTTTGTTAGAGTC
>DATHKA010000005.1:0-18402 GCA_035489615.1 Chryseolinea sp. | reverse complement strand
GACTTAGTGGTCGTAGGTGAATACATGCCTGTTAAAGTGTTCATCAATGAGAAAGGGCAGTTCACAGACCGCACTGCCGAATCAGGACTCGAAAAGACAAACGGTTGGTGGAATCGTATAAAGGCGGCTGACATTGATCTCGACGGCGACCTTGACTTCGTGGTAGGCAATCACGGTCTCAACTCGCGTTTCAGGGCATCGCCAACCAAACCGGTTTGCCTGTATGTGAGTGACTTCGACCAAAATGGTTCGGTAGAACAAATCGTGTGCAACTATATCGGCGACAAGAGTTATCCAATGGTGCTGAGACACGATCTGGTGACGCAATTGCCGGCACTCAAAAAGAAATATCTCAAGTATGAAAGCTATAAGGACCAGACCATTGAAGATGTATTCACGCCTGAGCAGATCCAGCATGCGGCCAAACTGGAGGTGTACCAGTTGGCTACAAGTGTCTTTATAAATGATGGAAAAGGACGGTTAACAATACGGGCGTTGCCGATGGAAGCTCAGGTATCGCCTGTTTATGGAATCGATGTGAACGACATCAATGGCGATGGTAATCCTGATTTGTTATTCGGAGGAAATCTGTATCGGGTTAAGCCCGAGGCCGGCAGGTATGACGCCAGCTTTGGTTGTGCGCTGGCAGGCGATGGCAAAGGGGGCTTCAAGGCGTTGTCACCGACCGCTTCAGGCTTCAAAGTGGATGGTGAGGTCCGGGACATCTTAATGCTGTCTGGACAAACGGCTGATATCTACCTGGTGACGCGAAATAACAACAGCCTTGTGACCTTTATCCGGCAGAAGCTCACTCCTTAGCTCGCCCTTTTTCGGCCCGACCAAACGAACCAGTTTCCCCGGGGTCATTTTTTATTAACAAAGAAACCATAATTTTGAAATTGTTTAGGAGAAGTTCAGATGAGATACACCTTCATATTAATGGCTCTGGTCGTGATGGCCACATCCTGCTCGAAAGAGCGTGCAGACTGGCGAACGAGGGCCGAGAATGCCGACCGCGCGCATCGCTCGATCAAACAGGTCACTGACATTATTGTTCATGACATATTTTCGCCACCGGTAGCGTCAAGGATCTATACTTATGTCAGCGTGGCGGGTTACGAAGCAGCCCGGCACCAGGATGAAAAGTTTATGTCGTTTGCCGGGCAGCTCAATGGCCTCGAAGCGTTTCCTAAGCCTGAGGCGGGACAGGAATACTGTCATGCCCTGTCTTCATCACAAGCGATGTTGAAGGTAGCCCGTGCGTTGGTATTCTCTGAAGACAAGCTCGATGAATTCTACGCGAAGATCATGCAGGAGTTTAAAGATACCGGGATGCCAGAAGACGTATTTGAACGTTCGGTGGCGTATGGCACGGCCGTGGCGGATCACGTGATGGCCTGGTCATCCAAAGACAATTATAAACA
Organism: Chryseolinea sp.; assembly: GCA_035489615.1. Lineage (GTDB taxonomy): Bacteria > Bacteroidota > Bacteroidia > Cytophagales > Cyclobacteriaceae > Chryseolinea. The sequence continues at coordinate 16,978 of DATHKA010000005.1, read as the reverse complement.
GAGTCGTTCCTTCCCCAAATATTCAATTCTGGACGATCCTGCCACCTGGAAGCCGACTCCACCCGCTTATATGGATGCCGTTGAACCACACTGGAACAAGATCAGGCCGTTTGCCATCGATTCGGCTGCTCAATTCAAACCCAAGGGACCGACCGCATTTTCGACGCAGAAGGGAAGTGACTTTTACAATGAGGCGATGGAGGTGCACGATGTAGGCGCGAATCTTACCGCTGAACAACGAGAGATAGCGTCATTCTGGGATTGCAACCCCTTTGTGATGAATGTAAAGGGACACGTGATGTTTGCAACCAAAAAGATATCACCCGGTGGCCATTGGATGAATATCACCCATGTAGCCTGTGTGAAAAACAGCGCAGGACTGGTAGAGTCGCTGGAGGCCTACTCCCGTGTAGCCATATCGTTGGTTGACGGCTTTATTTCCTGCTGGGACGAGAAGTACCGCAGCAAACTCATCAGACCTGAAACGTACATCAACCAATACATCGACGAAAACTGGGTGCCGTTACTACAAACACCACCTTTCCCGGAGTACACAAGCGGTCACAGTGTAATTTCAAGTTCTGCTGCCTCAGCGCTTACCAATTTGTTCGGTGAGAACTACAGCTTCACGGACTCGACTGAGATTGAGTTCGGGCTTACGGTGCGAAAATTTACCTCCTTTGTGCAAGCCAGCGAGGAAGCAGCGATCAGCCGGATGTATGGTGGAATTCATTATCGTCCGGCGTGCAAAAATGGAATGGTGCAGGGGTCGACGTTGGGTAACTTTATCGTTCAGAAGATAAAGACCCGCAAGAGTGATATTGCACGGAAGGACTGATCATTTTTCCGGAAGGGATGATAGGATGGCTTTGCAAGGCCGCCGGGAAGAAATCCATTACACACGGAGGACTCGGCGTTTTTGAGAATACTGGATGCACGTTGATTTTGGGTGATGTTCTTCGTGGATGGTTAAGGGAAGGTCTGCCCTGCGTAGGATGATTTAATGCAGAGGCCCCGGAGCACTGCGACTCCCCGGGTATGCTTCGATGCTACGCACGATATCAAATGCGCTGGAATGAATGAAGTGTTTTCGCAGTGCCTGGCTATTTCATTTCCCTAAGGAACGGATACAAGTGGCCTCGACGCGTAGCGTTGAAGCATGCACATCAGGTCGCAGTGCTCCGAGTACTCTGGATGAATCATCCTACGCAGAGCGGACCTTCCCTTGACCGTCTACAAGGAACATCACGCAAAATCAACATGCGGCCAGTATTCTCAAAAACTCCGAGTCCTCCGTGTGTAATGGATTTCCTCCCGGCGACCTTACAAACCATCCTACTACTGCCGTCACCAACCATCAGGTTAAGCCTTTTTTAAAATTCAACACCGGTCATAGCAATCGATTCCGGTTTTGCTATATTGAAAGCGTTGATACAACACGCTTATGACGCCCTACACCGCTGAATTCTTTGGAACGATGATTCTTATACTGTTGGGGGAAGGCGTTGTTGCCGGCGTCCTGCTTCGCGATTCCAAGGCCGAAAATGCCGGATGGTTAACTATCGTCGTAGCGTGGGGACTGGCCGTAACGCTGGCCATATATGCTGTTGGAAGAATAAGCGACGCGCACCTCAATCCGGCAATAACCATTGCTTTGCTGATAACCGGCGATTTCCCCATAGAAAAAGTGCCCGGATATCTGCTGGCACAGTTTGCCGGGGCCTTTACGGGCGCTGTACTGGTCTGGCTATATTACCTGCCGCATTGGCGCCGCACCGATGACCCGGCGAGAAAACTTGCCGTGTTTTGTTGTGCGCCTGCCATCCGGTCTTATGGTTCAAACTTTTTCTGCGAGGTCGTCGCTACGGCTGTGCTGGTGCTGGGAATATTATTCATTGGAGAAAACAAATTTACCGAGGGATTGAATCCACTTGCGGTGGGTGGACTCATCATCGCTATTGGCTTGAGCCTGGGCGGAACGACCGGATTTGCCATCAATCCCGCGCGCGACCTCGCACCGCGATTGGCGCATTTCCTGCTGCCTATTCATGGCAAAGGACCGTCGGATTGGGCGTACAGCTGGGTGCCGGTAGCCGGACCGTTGGTTGGCGGTACACTGGGCGCCCTGATCTTCAAAATGTTGTTCTGATACCGCTGCATTTTCATGGGACATGAAGTTGTTACCTTAGGTCGAAGTAAAACCATCCCGGCATGAAGTATATAATTTCCCTCGATCAGGGGACCACGAGCTCAAGGGCTGTTCTGTTCGATGAACAAGGCGTGATACGAGGCATTGCACAACAGGAGTTCAGACAGATTTTTCCACGGTCGGGCTGGGTGGAGCATGATGCCATGGAAATCTATGGCACGCAGCGAGGGGTGCTGGAACGCGTCATGGCAGAACACAAGGTGCCGGCGTCCTCCATCGTGGCCCTTGGTATCACCAATCAACGGGAAACGACCGTCATCTGGGATCGCGAGACCGGAGTGCCGATTTATAATGCGATCGTTTGGCAGGACAAGCGAACCGCGGACTTGTGTGAACAGCTGAAGCGCGACGGACTGGAACCGCACGTGCGTCAACATACAGGTCTCGTCATTGATTCATATTTTTCTGCCACGAAGATTCGCTGGCTGCTCGACAACGTACCGGGTGCACGCGACAAGGCAAAGCATGGTAGGCTGGCCGTTGGCACCATCGACACCTGGCTCATTTGGAATCTCACCAAGGGCCGTACGCATGTGACTGACTACACCAACGCATCGCGCACGATGTTGTTCGATATCCACACGCTGTCGTGGGATAAGGTGATGTTGCAGGCACTCGACATTCCCGAGCAACTGCTCCCTCAGGTGATGCCTTCCGCATCATCATTTGGTACCTGTGAGATCGATGGCGTGAGCATCCCCATTGCCGGAGTGGCTGGCGATCAGCAGGCAGCTTTGTTTGGCCAGGCATGCTTTGAACCAGGCATGGCGAAGAATACCTATGGCACAGGCTGTTTTATGCTCATGAATACGGGCCATAAATTTCAGGCTTCGAAACATGGACTGATCACGACTATCGCCTGGGGTATCGAAGGTCGTGTTGAATATGCGCTCGAAGGAAGTGTATTCATCGCCGGCGCGGCAATACAATGGTTACGCGATGCCATGCATCTCATCGATCAATCAAAAGATTCGGAATATTTTGCTGCCAAAGCCCTGGGATCGAATGAGGTTTACGTTGTTCCTGCCTTCGCGGGCCTGGGCGCACCCTACTGGGATATGTATGCACGGGGAGCCATTTTCGGACTCACGCGCGACACCGGCAAAGATCATATCATCAAGGCAACACTTGAGTCATTGGCCTATCAGACGAAAGACATCGTGCATGCCATGGAAGAAGACTCCGGTATCAAACTGGCTACACTAAAGGTGGATGGCGGTGCATCGGCCAACAACGTATTGATGCAGTTTCAGGCCGATATCCTTGGATCAGCCGTCGAACGGCCAGAGGTCATAGAATCCACCGCACTCGGTGCGGCGTATCTCGCCGGTATGCATATCGGCATGTGGCGAAAACAAGACATCATCGCCAACCGAAAAATCCAGCGCAGGTTTGAGCCATCCATGGATAATGACAACCGAACGCGCCTCTACAAAGGTTGGAAGAAGGCGGTGGAACGAACTAAGGGCTGGGCAGATTAGTTTACACTCATAAGTTATCTCCTCTTGGCAACTTTTTCGTCGAACGATAGGCTCCGCAATCTGCAGCAACTTGGCTCGCAAACTTTTGATCTCATTGTCATTGGAGGAGGGATCACCGGCGCTGGCATTGCGCTGGATGCCGCTTCCAGGGGACTGCGTACGGCGCTCATCGAAAAGGTGGACTTTGCCTTTGGAACCAGCAGCCGATCAACAAAGCTTATACATGGTGGCCTTCGTTACCTCAAGCAGCTGGAGTTTGGACTCGTTCGTGAAGTGGGAAGCGAGCGGGCCATCGTGCACGGCCTGGCACCGCATTTAGTCGTTCCGGAAAAAATGCTGCTGCCTCTGGCGGAAAAGCGTGGACTGGGCTATTGGCTTACCTCGATAGGGCTGAAGATATATGACTGGCTCGCGGGCGTAAAGGCCGAAGACAGACGACGCATGCTCACGCGGATGCAAACACTCAAGTATGAGCCACTCCTGAAGACCGACGACATCCGTGGAGGCGCCATCTACGCGGAGTACCGAACGGACGATGCCCGTCTTACAATCGAGATTGCAAAGCAGGCCGCGCGGGAAGGTGCCGTTATGGCGAACTATGTCACGGTAACTGAATTCATCTATGAACAGAATAGGGTGGCGGGTGTGGTCGTGCGGCCGAAAGAAGGCGGTGAGTTCTCGATCAATGGCCGGTTTGTCGTAAGCGCCGCCGGGCCGTGGGTCGACGAACTTCGGGAAATCAATCATTCACGGAAGGGAAAGCGCCTCCATCTTACAAAAGGAATTCATATCGTTTTGCCCCGGGCCAAATTGCCTGTGAAACAAGCCATTTACTTCGATGTGGAGGACGGTCGGATGATCTTCGCTATTCCCCGCGGTCGCGTCACGTATGTGGGCACCACCGATACCAACTATGAGGGTGATAAGGATAACGTGATGGCTACACGCGACGATGCCAAGTATCTGCTGTCCGCCGTGAACGCCACATTTCCGTCTGTGAATCTGTCGCTCTCTGATATCGAATCAAGTTGGGCGGGGTTGCGTCCCTTGATTCATGAGGAAGGTAAGTCGGCGTCCGAACTTTCCCGTAAGGACGAGATATTTGAATCTGACACCGGTTTGATTTCAATCGCCGGAGGCAAGCTGACCGGGTATCGCAAGATGGCCGAACGCGTTGTGAACCTGGTGGCCAGGAAACACGGGGGAGGTCTCGCGGCAAGCAAGACCTCACGCATACGCCTGGGACGTGCACCGTTCGCCAACGTTCAGGAGGTGCGACGGTTTGTCGAAACACTTACGCTCGCCGCAGCGCCTTTAGCGTTGGCCGGCCACCAGGTGCCCTATCTCGTGGAAAGCTATGGCGCCGACGCTCAGCCAATCCTGCAACAGGCGCTGGCCAGCACTTCAGCAACGGGTGATGAGGCGTTGATCCTGGCAGAATTAGAGTACTGCATCGGCAACGAAATGGTTTGCACCCTGGCCGACTTTTTCGTTCGTCGCACAGGTCTCATCTATTTTGATATCACCCGTGTGCAACGTCGGCTGCAGGTGGTGGCAAAACGGTGTGAAGGACTGCTCGGATGGTCGGCCACGCGCACACGCAGCGAGTTGGGGGCCGTGGAGGAATGGATCAGGCATGCGGGGAATTTTGGCTGATTAACACGGAGTTAATCTCGAAACTTATTAGAGTAACGGATAGGATTAGTGTGGGATCATCTATTAAATTACGAATCAAAGAAAGTAGAAATCAGGCAACGAATGACTGGTAAGATAGAGGGCATTACGTCCCGTAGTTTGTGGGGAATTGATCTGGGAGGAACAAAGATTGAGGGCGCAATATTACGATCGGCCGAAGATCCGGAGGTATTGTTTCGCAGTAGGATTTCAACAGAGGCCGACAAGGGTTATCAACATATTCTTGGGCAGGTAAAGAACATGGTCGACCAGATGCGGGAAGCGTCGGGCGACCAATCCAATCGTATTGGGTTTGCCACGCCGGGAATACTCGATCCGAAGTTCGGCGTCATGAAGAACTGCAACACGACTGCCATGAATGGCCGACCCATGAAGGCTGACCTCGAGGGGTTGCTCGGCCGTGGAGTCGAAATGGCGAATGATGCCGATTGCTTTGCCCTCGCTGAAGCGCGATACGGTGTGGTGAAGCAGCAGTTTCCCCAAGCCAAGGTCGTCTTCGGTGTCATCATGGGAACCGGCGTAGGCGGAGGAATCGTCGTGGATGGAAAAGCCATCGTGGGATTGCAAGGGATAGCCGGCGAATGGGGTCATAACTACCTGGATGAATCTGGTGGCCCATGTTATTGCGGAAAAAACGGTTGTGTAGAGAATGTCATCTCCGGACCCGCGTTGGAAAAATTTTACTACCGTGAAAGTGGGGCGCACAAGACGATGAAAGAAATCGTGGAGCTTGCTGAGGCAAAACAAGACGCCGTCGCGGTAAGGACCATCGAACGCATGGTGATTTTTTTTGGACGGGCTTTAAGTGTAGTGATTAACATCCTGGATCCCGATGTAGTCGTCGTTGGCGGCGGATTAGGAAATATTCCGGTGTTGTACGAACGCGGGATGGACGAACTGAGAAAAAATATTTTTAATAACCGATTAGACACGCCAGTAGTCAGGCCGTTGCTGGGAGACAGTGCGGGTGTGTATGGCGGCGCGTTTTTGGTAAGCTAAATGCACCATTGCAAAAATGACCCAGGTGAGAATTACAAAAAAATGAATTGCCTTGACGAGAACGTACTTATTTAAAAAGATCCCGTATGCATAATTTCGCTAAGGCGTACTAATTTTCTTTTTGACGCATGGTTTTCAATTGAATTAAGGAGTATGAAACAGATTGCAGTGATCGGCCCAATACCACGGGATCATATCGTTACCCACCAGGGCGACCTGATCCAGAAGTGGGGATGCGTAACACACCCTGTAATCGCACTTTCTGTGCTGGCAGGAGAGAAAATTGAGATTATACCGGTTTGTCATGTTCGCAGTGTCGACCTGGACAATGTCAAGGAGGTATTCAGAGGTTACGATGGGATTAACCTCAAATACATGACGAGCAAGAACGACCAGGGCGACATCATCAGCCTCAAGTTTGTGGACATGAACAATCGCATCGAGCGACAAACCGGATTCATGGACCCGATCCTTCCTGGGGATGTGAAGAATCTCCTCAACTGTAAGGTGTTTGTATTCATTCCGATCAGCGATTACGAAATCGCGCTCGATACGCTGAAGTTCCTGAAGGAAAACAGCAAGGGCACTGTCATCTTCGATGCGCACGGTCCCACTACTGCGTGTCTGTTTTCCGGTGAACGCCAGCGGAAGTTTTGGATCGATCGGGATCAATGGCTTCCTTACATCGACGTGCTGAAGATGAACCTGGAAGAAGCGCACGCTTCGTGGTTCAAGAAAGAATACGAGACCCGCGATTATTTTAATGATGCCGAAGAGCTCGATCGTGACATGCTGCGCGAGTTCGCTGTGCATTGTCTCAACCTGGGTGTGAAGTGTGTCTACATTACGGTGGACTCGCGCGGGTGTCTTACCTACTTCAAGAGCAAAGGCAAGCTCGTAGAGGAGATGGTCCCGGCTGTGAAAGTCGACAATGTGGTCGATACAACTGGATGCGGCGATTCATTTGCAGGAGGCGTGGGCTTCGGATTACTGCAGAAGCCCAGCGACTATATAGGTGCTGCGCGCTATGGCAATGCGCTGGGTGCATTGCGTACGCAGGGTAAGACGTTTGCTGTTTTCAAAAGTTTAGAGGAGACGGACAAAATCGTGCAGGAGACCTATTTTGAAAAGGCGAAGGAAGCCTAAGCATCAGAAGACCCGTGTAATTCCGACCCAGTCTTGATAAAAGCTTGCATATTTGACCTTGACGGAGTGATTGTCGACACGGCGCGCTATCATTTTCTGGCGTGGAGTCGCCTGGCGACAGAGCTGAACATTCCATTCACCGAACAAGATAACGAGCGATTAAAAGGCGTGAGCCGGGTGGAATCGCTCAACATACTGCTGAGCCTGGGCAAAGGGTTACACCTGGATCCATCGGAACGCGAAAAGCTGGCCGCCCGTAAAAACGAATGGTTTGTGGAGTATATCAATCACATGCGACGCGACGAAATATTTCCCGGCGTTGAGCACCTGATTGGCGAACTGAAGAAAAGTGGAATGCGGATAGGCCTTGCGTCGAGCAGCAAGAACGCTCCACAAGTAATACAGTCGTTGGGAATTCTTGAAAGATTCGATTCGATCGTGGATGGCAGCATGGTAACGCACGCCAAGCCTGATCCGGAGATCTTTCTGTTGGCAGCCAGCAGACTGAGTGTGCCGGCTGCGAATTGTCTCGTATTTGAAGATGCAGCAGCGGGTATCGACGCGGCTTGTGCGGCGGGGATGAAGTGTGTGGGAGTAGGCTCCAGAGATCAACTCGGACGTGCTGATATGGTGATCAGCAAGACAGGCGAATTTACTGTGTCAATGTTAAGCCAGCTGTAACGGAAATATCCATCAGGTAGAACGATCGTAGAATTTACATAAAGGGCAAACAGCCTCCGGCGGGCGATTATTACAAACTGATAAATCATCATTTCATGAAGGAGTATCTTAAACATCACGAGTGGGAGGTGATTGAGGAAGGTCTCAATCCGCATTACAATATGGTATCAGAAAGCGTGTTCAGCCTGGGCAACGGGCGAATGGGACAGCGCGCAAACTTTGAAGAGCACTATTCGGGAGAAACGCTGAAAGGTAGCTACGTAGCGGGCATCTACTACCCTGACAAGACGCGTGTGGGATGGTGGAAGAACGGTTATCCGGAATATTTCGCCAAAGTATTGAACGCGCCGAGTTGGATTGGTATACGAATATCAGTCGACAGCCAGGCGCTCGACCTGGCGAAATGCAGAGTAGAGGGATTTAAACGGGTACTGGATATGAAGCGCGGGCTGCTGACACGCAGCTTTGTGGCAACGCTGGCCGACGGAAAGATCGTGAAGGTTGAGTCCAGGCGATTCTGCAGTATGGCAAACGGCGAAATAGGCGCAATCCGTTATGCCATCACACCTGTGAACTTTTCCGAGAAGGCAACGGTAACGCTGGACGTTGACGCGGATGTGGTGAATAAGGACTCGAACTATGACGAGAAGTTCTGGGAGGAAGTTGGCAAGGAGGCGAACTCGGGCAGGGCGGTGGTGATCGCACAAACAAAGAAGACTTTCTTTCAAGTCGCAACCGGCATGTGCTATTCCATATCCCAGGCCGGAAAGGAAGCCAAGCCGGAACGCGTCAACATCGAACAACGGGAGAAGTACGCTGGCAACGTGGTGCAGCTTTCCCTGAACGAAGGTAAAGAGGTGGTGATACACAAGTACGCGGCGGTGTTGTCGTCGGAGAACCATGCGAAGGATCAACTGATGGCGCATTGTCATAAAGTCCTCGATGAGGCAATTGCCACCGGATTTGATAAATTACTTCAAGAGCACGAACGCGTGTGGAAGCATAAGTGGGAGGAGTGTGACATTACCATCGAGGGTGACATCGCGGCGCAGCAGGGAATTCGTTTCAATATTTTTCAACTTACCCAAACGTACACCGGCGAGGACGAGCGTCTCAACATCGGTCCCAAAGGATTCACGGGTGAGAAATATGGTGGAAGTACCTATTGGGATACGGAAGCGTATTGCATTCCCTTCTACCTGGGAACCGCCGAACAGAAGGTAGCGCGCAACTTATTGGTGTATCGATACAAGCATTTGTCGAAAGCCATCGAAAACGCCAAAAAACTGGGCTTCACAGATGGCGCGGCGTTTTATCCATTCGTGACCATGAACGGCGAAGAATGCCACAACGAATGGGAAATTACCTTCGAGGAGATTCACCGTACGAGCGCCATGGCCTACGCCATACGCGACTACATAGACTATACGGGTGACGATGCGTATCTGGCAGACTACGGTCTTGAAGTCCTCATCGGCATCTCGCGATTCTGGACACAGCGCGTAAACTGGTCGGCCGATAAGAACAAATACGTCATTCTCGGTGTCACCGGGCCAAATGAATATGAGAACAACGTGAACAATAACTGGTATACGAACTACCTGGGCGCGTGGACCCTCCGTTATACGCAGTACGCGCTGGATCACGTAAAGAAGACGAACGCACCACGCTACCAGGAGATTGTAGCGAAGACCACCCTCGACGAAGCAACTGAGTCGGCGAAATGGAAGGATATCGTGGAGAAGATGTACTATCCAACCGACGAGCGTCGCGGGGTGATGCTGCAACAGGATGGGTTCCTTGACAAGGAGCTTCTCCGTGTGAATGACCTTAAACCCTCCCAACGTCCCATCAACCAGAAATGGTCCTGGGATCGCATCCTTCGTTCGTGTTTCATCAAGCAGGCTGACGTATTGCAGGGTATGTACTTGTTTGAAGACGACTTCGGGATCGAGACCTTGCGGAAGAACTTCGATTTCTATGAGCCCATGACGGTGCACGAGTCGTCGTTGTCGCCTTGCGTGCATGCAATTCTTGCGGCCAAGCTGGGATACAAAGAGCGCGCGTATGAGTTTTATTTGCGTACGGCGCGGTTGGATCTCGATGACTACAACAATGACACAGAAGAAGGATGTCATATTACATCCATGGCCGGTACCTGGATGAGTGTGGTGAAGGGATTCGGGGGAATGCGCGTGAAGAACGGGCAGATGCACATCAATCCGTTCTTACCGGATAAATGGAAGTCGTATTCATTCAGGCTGGAGTTCAGGAAGCGGGTAATTAAGATCAAAATTAGTGATGAAGGCGTGGAGACCATATTGGAGGCAGGCGATCCAATAGAGGTGGTCGTGAAAGAGAAGGTCGTAAAATTGGAAAGGCCGTAGCGTCAACGCATGCGTTGACGCGCCGGTTGACGCGCCCGTTGAGGCCTGCGGCGCCATTGAACGGGCGCAAGGCATGCGCAGCGGCGCATACCTTTTTTATTGTCGGTTGAATTTTATTTGTCAGGCCGGATTCTGTATTCATCATACAGGACAAATTCTTACGCATTACCAATTGGAAGATTTACCTCGTTGGATCGATCAGGTCGACAGAAAAACCCATTCTTTTAAATATTTCTTCTTAAAAACAGAACAAATATTAATGACGGCCGTACATTACACAGGGCCCAATGCCCTTTCACGGTAATTACGGATTCATGAAACATTATATCGGGGAGTTAGAAGAGCTCGTGCTGTTGACGGTAGCCGTCCTGGGGCAGGAGGCCTATGGTGTGAGCATACAGCGTGAGATTGAGTCACGTTCGAGCCGGCGTATTACGATTGGCGGATTGCATTCCTCCATCACGCGGCTGGAAGAGAAGGGACTGTTGAAATCCTGGGTTGGCGGTGCCACCGCCGAACGGGGCGGACGCAGCAAGCGCTACTACGAGATTACGTCTTTGGGAAGGAAAGCGGTGGCAGAGACCAAGAGACTTCGGGATGGGTTGTGGAGTGAATCTGGAATTAAACTCGCCATCAAATGAAACAACCACCTAAGTTGGCCCGAAAGTTTTTTGAGCGGTTATCCGGAGCAGCCAACGTCGATGATTTGCTTGGCGACATGGACGAATGGTTTTATGAAAATGTCAGGACGAAATCGTTGCTGATTGCGCGTTCGATCTACTGGCGCCAGGTAGCATCGCTATCGTTTTCCTATGCCCTGCGCAAGCGAAAGCGCGATTCGCGCCGTGGACCGTATTCGTCTTCGGTATTCGACGCAGGCATGTTGAACAACTACCTGAAGGTAGCCATCAGAAATCTGTATCAGTACAAATATTTTTCTATCATAAATGCGTTTGGTCTTGCCCTGGGCATGTCGATTAGCCTCTTGCTCATTTCCCTGTTCAGCTACGTGACGACGTATGATAACTATCATGCGCATGGAGATCGCATTTTCTCTATCGCATCCACGGTGAACAACGGAGCGGAGGAATTGCAGTATGCCACGGCGCCAACACGCCTGGCGGATAAACTCATCAGCGAGTTGCCATCAGCCGAAGAAGTTCTTCGTATTACAAAGGATTGGCACTCCGTCGTGGCGAAGGAGGCTAATATTCCCGTCGGTACATACTACACCAATGCGGACTTCTTCTCATTCTTTTCGTTTTCGCTGATCGCAGGGGATGTGTCGTCGTTAAACAAGCCTGACCAGGCCGTGCTCACGGAGCGAACGGCTAAAAGACTGTTTGGTGACTCGCTTGCCATTGGACAAACGTTCGAGTTGGTGGGCGGCGCGCTCGTACAGGTAGCCGCAATAATAAAGGACCCTATACGCACGCACCTGAGATTCGATATGCTCATCTCTGAGTCATCGATTCGTGTAACCCAGTCGGCATCTTTGCGCGATTGGGTCGAGTATCACAATCAGTATGTCTACGTGCGAATGCGGGAAGGATCACAAAAAGAGGAACTGGAAGAGTACCTTACCAAGACGAGCGAAAGCCTGTATAAGTATTCTCCGAAAAAGGTCCACTTTGACATCGTGGGCCTTGGCCAGGTCGCCACCGGCCTCGATCGGCGCAACGCCATCGGAGAGACCTGGGAGGTGAGTGGTTTTATTTTGTTTGCGATCTTTGCGGCACTCATTCTTCTTCCAGCGTGCTTTAACTATACCAACATATCCATCGCAAGGGCTATGCGCAGAGCTAAGGAAATAGCGTTGCGTAAGACCGTCGGCGGTGAGCGCAGTCAGATATTTTTTCAGTTCATAACGGAAACCATTGTCATTACGCTGATCGCTTTGATTGGTGCCCTGGGTATATTCGTCGTGATCAGACGTGAATTTCAAAGCATGCTGGTGGCCGGTTCGTCGTTGGACCTTTCCCTTACGCCGCGGTTGATGTCGATTTTTGTGATTTTCGCCGTGCTTACCGGCCTTGCCGCTGGCATTTTTCCCGCGCTCTATTTTGCCAGGATGAATCCTATCGAGGCTTTCAAGAGCCGGATACACACACGACCATCATCCTTCAGCGTTCGTAAAGTGCTCACGATATTTCAGTTTGTGTTGTCGTTTGGCTTCATCCTGTCGCTATTTGTCATCGGCCGACAGTATCGTTACGCAATGAGCTTTGATTTCGGATTTCAAAAAGAACACATCATCGATGTAGCGATGCAGGATGTGAGACCCGGCCCGTTCCTCGCGGCCTTCTCCGCGCTTTCATCGGTAAGTTCCGTTTCCCAGTCGTCCGGAATACTCGGCGTATCTTCTTCGCACGTTTGGGTTAAGGACCTCACGCGCGATTCTGTGATGACGGCAGAGATGTTCGTTGACCGGAACTACATCAGTAACCTCGGCCTGACATTTCTCGCTGGCCATAATTTTCCGGATGAGCTTTGGACCCGGGAACGGTATATGGTCGTAAATGAGGAATTTCTGAAAGCGAAGAATATCAAAACGCCGTTAGACGCCGTCGGCAAAATATATCAGGTGGATGGACAGGACCTGGAAGTGATCGGGGTACTGAAGGATTTTCACTTTGCGGGGCTTATTTATCCTATCAAAAGTTTTGCATTCCGTTTCGATCCAGGGAAATTCGAATATGCGAATCTGAAAGTGTCGCATGGAGATACTTACGATGTTCTTACGCAGATGGAGGCCACCTGGAAGCAGTTGCCCACGGAAAAGAAGTTCATTGCCAAGTTCTTTGAAGACGAAATGCGTGAGGCCTATACGATCTACAACGTGATGTTGAAGATGGTAGGCTTCATGGGGTTGATGGCGATTACCATCTCGCTGCTCGGCATGGTAGGGATGGTCGTGTACACGGCTCAATCCAGAACGCGTGAAGTGGGTATACGCAAGGTGATGGGTGCCGGCGTGCAGCAGGTGATCTTTATGCTGTCGCGGGATTATCTGAAGATGTTGTTGTGGGCGATTGTGATTGGAACGCCGCTCACCGTCTTTTTGTTAAATGCCGTTATTCCGTACATCCAATACTATCATGCAAGCATTTCCGTATGGGATGTCCTGCTGAGTATTGCCGTATTGATGGGATTTGGTGTCGGGACCATTTTTCTGGAAACCTATAAAACAGCGGTGGCGAATCCGGCGCAGACGTTGAGAAGCGAGTGAGGAGACGTGAGAACGTTTAGTTTCCCAAGGGGGGTGGTCCATCCGGCACCATTCCCTTATATATCTGATCGCCTTTTCGCTTTTTGAATTCGGCCTTAATTTCCTCGATCTTCTTCGGATCCTGCATGACGTCAACCATCGTCATCGCCAGGGTTTTAGAGGTATGCAGCAAGCCCTTGTGTCCGATTGACATACCGCCGCAGGCAACTACGGCCCATGAATGCCACGGTGTGCCTATGGGTGCCGTGGCGGTGCTCATGCGTACCACAGGGACAATCCAACTGACATCTCCCACGTCTGTTGACCCACCCATACCCGCCGGAGCCGTTTCTTCCAGGGGATCAACTTTGCTATGCAATCCTATTTGTGGCTTGCCGGTGCTCTCCTGAATTTTCTTAGCGAAATTGGTTTCTTCATCGGTATAGGTGATGGGACCTAACAACTCCAGATTCTTTTGGATTACCCCGGCGCCCGTTCGGTTTACGAGCACTTCATAGATGCCGGAAACCAGCGTGATCTGATAGTCTACATTCGCCAGGATAGCCGCGCCTTCCGCCATCTTCTTCACGCGTTCGTACACTTCATTCATACCCTCGCGCGTGTTGTCACGAACGCGCACCCATAAACGCGCGTAGTCGGGAACAACATTCACGACCTGACCACCATCCTGTATGTGATAATGCATGCGCACCGAAGGTTTGATATGTTCGCGCAGCATATTGATGCCGTGCGTGTATAGCTCGAGTGCATCTGAAGCGCTTCGTCCATTCCATGGATCTGATGCAGCATGAGCTGCCTGACCGCGGAACTCCACGATAAAGTCAACCAGTGCTAACGAGCTTTGTACGCCGGCTTTAGTCTCAGGTCCCGGATGCCAGTCCATGCAGACATCAAGGTCATCAAAAAGTCCCGCCCGCGCCATCCACAATTTTCCAAAGTATTTTTCTTCTGCCGGTGTGCCGAAGAACTTCAGGGTGCCTATCAATTTACCTTGCGCCATCAGTTCTTTCACCGCGATGGCGGCACCCAGGCTTGCTGTGCCGAAGAGATTGTGTCCACAACCATGGCCGGGCTTACCGGCATGTAGTGGATCTTTCGTGGGTTCTGTTTTCTGTGAAAGACCAGGAAGCGCATCATACTCGCCCAGGATGCCGATTACGGGACTACCGGAACCATATGTGGCCACGAAGGCTGTTGGCATTTCCGCCACGCCGCGTTCCACCTTGAAACCATTTGCCTCGGCATAGTCGGCCAACAGTTTCGCTGATTCAGATTCATGAAAAGCAGTTTCCTCAGCCGCCCAAATTTTATCGCTGATAGCAATCAGCTCAGCAGCGTGATTAGCAACAGATTGAATGAGGGCGGTCTTGACGGGCGTCATCTTCGGCGCCGTGGATTTTTTCTGCGCGTTTGCTGTGAGCGACAGCAACGTAAATAGTAGAAGGTAGGATGGCTTCACGGATTCTCGGTTTAGGTTCTTGCAATAAAATAAAACCCGTGCACTTAAGAAAGCCGCCCAAACCGTTATTGGTCCGAACACAGGATGATGCTCATTAAGCAAAACGCGCTGGAAACGAACGTAGCGTGACCCTTTGTCAAAGCGCCATCGTTTTCGGCGTATACCCAGTCCGTTAACTGTTTAAACTCCGATTATTTCTCTTCCTCTTCCTCCGGCACCAGGGTGGCATCCTTTAAAATAACCTCTACCCATTGTGCATACATCCTGCCAGAAGGATGCAGTCCATCAGACGCAACCAGGTCCGGCTCAGCCAAACCCTTGCGTGATATGCCCGTTATATCAAAGTACCGGACGCCCAGCTTTTTGGTGATCTCACGGTTTACAGTATTGAAAGCGTCCACACCTTGCGAAATCTGTTCCCTTTTTTCCTGCCCAAACGGCGTGTAGCCGTAGTCGGGAATCGACAATACGAATACGTGGTCCTTTTTCCCATCGGCAAGTTTGATAGCGGTCTTCAACAGTCCTTCGAACTCCGAGGCATATGCTTCAACTGATTTTCCCTGAAAATAATTATTCACACCAATGAGCAACGACACCAGAGAAAAAGTGCCTTTAATCTTTGCCTTGTCTATCGCGCGTTTGAGTTCATCCGTTCGCCATCCGGTGGTGGCAATGATGGCTGGCTCAGATGAATTAATCCCGCGATGATGAAGTGAATCAACCAATAGCACAGGCCACCTGGAATCTGCGGTAACACTTTCTCCAATCGTATAGGAATCGCCGAGCGCAAGGAATCGCACCTTGTCTTCAATGATGATCTTCTGAGCCATGGCATGCGTGGAGAGTAACAGCAAAATTATTACCAGCAATCGGGTCATAGACTTCAAGGTAAGCGGTTTCCTTGACTTACGAAAAAAACGGAGAGGATGGTTTTGCCATCCTCTTTAAAATATTTTTCACGTTGCCAAATTCGTGTAAATGGCTGCTATTGATTTTTCTAAAGGGGATTCACATCCTTTTACAGTTTGGCTGTTCCCTAGTGAGCCGGGATGGCAGGTCTTGTTTTGCGCACCCAGAAAAATAGAATGACGAACAAAACAATGAGGATTGCGGGGAAAATCATCATCGTCTGAAGGGTTGCCTGACCGGCAGCCAGTTCACGCGCATCACCTTCAAGTCCAAGAGCGGCTGCTTTTTCCGCCCCGCTCTCGATCCATCCACCGATAAAAGGCTGGAACACGGCATTGGAAAACATACCGCAGGCACCGACAATAGACATGCCGGTTGCGCCACTGGCCGGGATCTTTTCGGCCACAAAACCAATCATGTTCGGCCAGAAATAACAAACGCCCATACCAAATACGATGGCTGCAACGTATGCCATAGCGCCGGTTTGTGTACTCAACAGGAAAATGCCTATAAGGGTGACAATGGAGGAGCCCAGCAAAACGCCTGTCTGGTCGAATTTATGAACGAACTCACCGCCGAAGTACCGACCAATAGCCATAAGGCCAAATGTCAGCGCGACGATCACCATGGGCTCCGCGCCGCTCTTTGCCAACACCAGTTGTGCCCATTGCGAGGGACCAAACTCGGAGATGGCCGTTAGAAACATACAGATACAAATGAATAGAAAGAGCGGTGTGAACATCGCCGCAAGATTGGCGCCGATGGACGAAGCTTCTTTGGGAG
>DATHKA010000004.1:0-6077 GCA_035489615.1 Chryseolinea sp. | reverse complement strand
CGCCCGTCAGACAACTCCACGTGCTTATGTCCTTCATATAAACGAATGACCTCACCGTATAGCGCCATCGTGGAATCATTAACCGGGATGGTCATTCCCTCGGCCGGTATAGTCAGCGGTCCATAGTTGTCGCCGTTCCAGGGAGCATAGGAAACGGACGGAAAGATGTCACCCTCTCCTCTCCCCTTCGCCTTTAGCTGCTCTTCGACGTGCATGACATACGGCGCACGATTCAAGGTCTCGAACTGAGACTGCGTGAGGAACATGTGATATACCGCGTGCGCCAGGTTATCTTTACCCAGGTAAAAGTAATCGTTCGTGCTCAGTTCCATGTCGCGAAGCGTGCGTTCCGTAAGCGCATTCTCCGTCGTTACCCGATAGCTGTACTTCATGTGCGCGGGTTTGCCCAGGGGATTTCCATTTACGGATACTTGCTGATCGTCGATGACCACCACATCACCCGGTAGTCCGACACAACGCTTAACATAGTTGGTCTTTAATTGCACCGGATGCTCCTCCCCGTCGTTCAGGCTAACGGGCGGAATATTGAACACTACAATGTCTTCCCTTGTTACCTCGCTGAATCCGGGAAGACGATACGATGGCAGTTCGATCCAGTTGAGGTAGGACGGAATGTTGGTACCCCAAATCTTCTGATGGGTAAGCGGAATCTGCAACGGTGTGGAGGTAGTGCGGGTACCGTAGTGAAACTTGCTCACAAACAGATAGTCGCCCACGAGAATAGTATTCTCCATGGAGGGCGTGGGCACAACAAACGCCTCTACCGTCGTCCAGCGTATGAGCGTCGCTGCTATGACAGCAAATACAATAGAATTGAACCATTCTCTGGCAACAGATTGAGGTGCTGTAGGTGCGGGCTTTGGCCTCCGGAACGTGAGTTTCATGACTGCGATTTTATCTATTGGTCGTATTATCCGACTAAGAATTACATCGATAACGGGCAAAAACGCGATCAGGGCTGAGTGGCATTGGCTGTAAATGGGCATACTTAAAAAGCCGCAGTCGGTTGCTTTTTTCAGTTCAACCGCTCTTCAAATTCTTTTCGGGCATCGCCGTGTCTGTAGTTCGAACCCCTCTCGATATCAAGTGTTGCACGTTTCGATGTTTGTAGAAGGCCACTGGCATCGTTCCGGATTGTCGCCTTGAGTGTGCCCGTGGACGGTGCGGAATAAAAAAATATGGAAGATGAAGGGGCAAAGGAAGCCAAGTATTTTTACCGCGAAGTCGCAAGGACGCCAAGTACCGCGAAGATATGCGCCGGTGGCGCATAAAAGAATTTGGCTTGTGAGCTGTCGAGCAACTCCGGGTACTCTTCTAAGAACTTGTGAGGCAAAGTTCATCGCTCCTAGAATGAAGAAAGCGTTGCTTATTTGTTGTGCCGCAGGCATAACCTTCGCGGTACCTGGCGTCCTTGCGACTTCGCGGTAAAAATACTTTGCTTCCTTTGCCGACCCTTGCAGAGTTAACGCACGATTATTAATCTACCCACGGCACCTTTGACGAACGATAATAATCAATTCCAAGCGCCTTCATTCTTGGTCCGTGGTTGGCCAATCGGACTTTGTATTCATCCCATCCGCGGTTCTCTTCCGGCGACCAGCCTATTTCCGCCAGACCGATTATGCGCGGGAATACCATGTACTCGATCTCATCCATGTTAGAAATAGTTTCAGTCCACAACGGAGCCTCTATGCCCAGTATGTTTTCCCGGGCAATGCCCTTCACGTAAGAAGTTGGATTCCACATGTAAGCGCTGTCTACCTCGATGTAGGCGGCCCAATGCAATCCCAGCTTCGTGGTTGAATCGTACTGCATGTCGAGGTACATCTTCTTTGCCGGCGACATGACCAGTTTGGACCCGTTGCCAACGGCCTCTAAGGCGTGCGCGGGACTCGACCAGAATTGCGCGATAGCACTGGCGGCGCTGGCGCGCGCAGTGGCGTCCGTCTGCACCGCCTGTTCAGGGCGCTTCTCGTTCATATTGATCTGCGCCGTTTCTTCCCAACCAATAACCTGCTTGCCATTATTCTTCACGATGTCGCGGACCCGCGCCACGAATGGGATATAGTGCTCACGCTTGGTGGCATGACTTTCGTCGCCGCCAATGTGAAGGTATGGGCCCGGGGTCAACGCCGCCATCTCGCGTACCACATCGTCAATGAACTTGTAAGTAATTTCCTTCGTCGTGCACAGCGTACTGAATCCAACTTCCCTACCCGTGTACAACTTGGTTGCCTTACCGTCGCAATTTAATTCCGCGTAGGATGCCAGTGCCGCATTTGTATGGCCCGGCATGTCAATCTCCGGTATGATCGTAACAAAACGGTCGGCGGCGTATTTCACAAGCTCTTTGTACTGCTCCTGCGTATAAAAGCCACCCTCGCCCCCGCCTACCTCGGTGCTGCCGCCAATTTCGGTCAGCTTCGGCCACGACTTGATTTCAATGCGCCAACCCTGATCGTTTGATAAGGAAAGATGGAGCACGTTCATTTTATATAACGTCATCAAATCGATATATCGTTTCACATCGTCCACATTGAAGAAGTGTCGGGCAACATCCAGCATTGAACCCCGGAAAGGGTATGCAGGAAAGTCGCGTATCGTACCCGTTGCAACCTCCCATGGGCCATTCTGAAGGGAGTCCTTTTCAATGTCCGCAGGAAGCAACTGTCGAATGGTTTGTATGCCATAGAAAATTCCTGCGGGCTTGTTGGCGGACACGCGCAGCAGGTCCTCACCGATCTCAATCGCGTAACCCTCGTCACCCAATTCTTCATCGTTTACCAGGTCGAGGTAGAAACCGTTACTGGGCGCTTCCGCGCTTTCACTTACCGTAAGTTTGAAACCAGTTGCGGGTCTTAAAACCTCTGCGAGATAGTTGCCGACAAAGTCGAGATCCGAACCTTCTTTAACGGCTATGGTCGTCTCTTTCGAGAGTGCAAAAACTTTCGTTGTTGCGTTAACAGAAACTGGTTTGGGAATGATGTTTTCCTTCGAAAGGTCTGTGGGGGGATGCTGTTTGCACGCCGACACGAGCACCGAAAGCACGATAAATACCAGGGCGATCCGTTGATACATAGTTTATGAATTTGTTGCCGAAAGTATTATAAAATATTCACATGGAATGGAGATTTTATATGAACCATTTGATCAAGATGCTGTTGATTTGAATGTGCACAGTACACACACGATGTGTGCCCTTGCGCACAGAACGCTATCCTTGTTTATTTTACGCTAAAGAAATATCACCATGAGCACCGTCAAAGACAAAGTCGTATTGATTACCGGAGGCACCAAAGGAATAGGATTAGGAATCGCGCAAATGCTGCTGCGTCAGGGAGCCCGCGTGGCGATTACCGGGCGTGAAGAAAAAACGGTTCAGCGCGTAGCTAATGAGTTGATCAAACAATACGACGGCCGTGCTATTGGACTGGTGGCCGACGTGCGAACCTTCGAAGACCAGGAGGCCGCGGTTGCCGCAATCACGCGGCAATGGGGAAGGCTGGACGTGCTTGTGGCTAATGCCGGTGTGGGGCATTTCGCCTCCATCGACACGCTCACCCTCGAGCAATGGCGGGAAACGATCGACATCAATCTAACGGGCGTGTTCTACAGTGTTAAGGCTTCCCTCGAAGCCCTGAAGAAATCGCAGGGATATGTCATTACGATGGCCAGCCTTGCGGGAACCAACTTCTTTGCCGGAGGGTCGGCTTACAATGCCAGCAAGTTTGGACTTGTCGGGTTCTCCCAGGCCCTCATGCTCGACGTTCGAAACGCGGGCATCAAGGTGACGACCATCATGCCCGGATCTGTTGCTTCACACTTCAATGGTCATGAACCCTCCGCGGCGGATGCGTGGAAAATCCAACCGGACGACGTAGGACAAATCGTGATCGACTTGTTGGAAATGCACCCACGTGTACTACCAAGTAAAGTCGAAGTACGCCCAACCATCCCCAAATGAAACAGGTTGGTCGAAAAGGCTATTTGCATAAGCACATTAGATGATTAAGTTTAATGTATTGTTTTCCAAGGCTTAATGGCTACCCATTAGAGTTATTGCTCTAAGTCCTATTCAGCCTTGGAGACAAATATATTGGCCGCGTAATAAACCGATTCGATTTCACCCCCAGATCTGTGAGACCGATGGTTATGCGATGGCCAGGTGGACAAACTTTCTTGGTAAACGTATCGACACTCAATGAACTGATAACCAGCGTTTGCAGTAGGAATTTTTTTTGGCTGCCCGGTATTTTTTAGCCGTCAGATTCAGCCCAATTCAGGAAGTTGGAAGGAAATTAATCCCACATCGGGACGGGACGAGGCGCAAGATTATGTGCCTGGATTGCCTTTATCGCTCTAAATAGTACAAAAGGGGGCATTCTCTTTTATGTGAAGTGGATGGTATAACACTTGCCATCCATAGGCAACCGATTATTAGCGACATGATCCTCTATGCACCCCGGTCCCGCAATGCAGCTTCTGATGGAAGTTGTAGAAAGGGACACATCCGATCCAGGAAGTCAGGTCTCACGACCCGGCTCTTTTTGTTTGTTGCAGCCGCCCTTACGGCAGTACAAGCCCAAGCAGCCGTCCCTGTGGTTGGTGGTGTTTCCGGTTCCATTTCACTGCCAGAAGGAACTACCTCCATCGTGGTAGCATCGGGCGTAACTGTCACGGATTCCGACAACTCGATTGCCAGCGCTACGGTGCAGATTTCTGCGGGCCTGGTAAGTGCGGAAGATGTCTTGACCTTCACGGCATTTGGAGGAATTGTCGGCGTGTATGATAACACGACAGGGGTGTTGACGCTAACTGGCGTAACGACTCCTTTGAACTATAGGAATACGCTGCAATCTGTTCGGTTTGTCAATGCGTCCAGCCCTGCTACCGGAAGCAGAACCATTAGCTTTTCCGTATATGACGGCACCACCGCCAGCAACATTGCTGGGCGCGCGATTGCCTTAAATGATCCTCCTGTACTTTCCGGGATAGAAGGGACAACCATCGCTTATACAGAAGATGATTTGGCTACCATGGTGACCAATAGCCTTGTCGTTGTTGACGCCGATAACGCAACGCTCACCGGCGCTACCGTGAACGGCGTAACTACCGGCGATATCCTGGCGGCAACGGATGCGTTCGGCATCACGAGTTCTTTTGCATCGAATACGCTTACCCTGACGGGCAACGCGACACCTGCCCAATATCAAAGCGTCTTGCGCAGCGTAACTTTCCGTGCGAGCACGCTCAACCCGCCTACGACGCTGCGGAACGTCACCTTCAAAGTAAATGACGGAACCATTTTGAGCGCAGGTGCCGTCCGGCCCATTTCAGTTGCTGCGGTGAATGATGCACCAGCCATCACATCCGTTGTGACGCCCACCACATCCTATTCGGAAGGTGGCACTCCTAAACAAATTTCAACTGCGCTCAATGTAGTCGATGAAGGAAACCTCACCGGCGCATCCGTACAAATTACCGGTAACTTTTCAACCGACGACCTGCTCACCTATTCGCCTGTCGTTGGCTCCATTGTCGGAGCCTACGATGCCTCCACGGGTACGATGCTATTATCAGGTACAGGTACTACTGCTCTGTATGCTGGCGCTATGCGAAATGTTCGCTTCAGCAATATCGATAACAACAACCCTTCCAATTTGACACGCACCTTTACGTTCAATGCAACGGATGGGGTACTCACCAGCGCGGCCGTGACTGTCGACATGCCCTTTACCGCAGTAAACGACGTGCCCGTGCTGGCAAGCCTGGAGGCTGCTCCCCTGGCTTACACGGAAGAACAAACTCCCCTCACGGTAACGGACAACATTACCATATCGGATGTTGACAACACGACCCTGTCGAGCGCCACCGTAAGAATTTCCGCAGGTTTTGTTTCAGCAAGTGATCGCCTCTCCTTCGTTGATGCAGGATCCATCACCGGAGCGTTCAATACCGGCACCGGTACGCTAACACTTACCGGCGTGGCCAGCCTGACTGATTACGTCGCGGCGCTTCGCTCGGTAAAGTATAATAACACAAATAGCGCCAATCCT
>DATHKA010000003.1:0-6379 GCA_035489615.1 Chryseolinea sp. | reverse complement strand
TTTTAGTTTTCCCGTGACCGCCAGTCCAAATACGGGCTCGGGGCAGTCGATGCTATGCCCACCTGCCAACGGTATGCCTGCCTGCGCACATACCTTTCTGCTTCCTTCCAATACCTCACTGGCGACATCAGCGGAAATTTTGTTGATCGGCCATCCGAGAATGGCGATTGCCATGATGGGCTCACCACCCATGGCATACACGTCGCTGATGGCATTCACGGAAGCAATCGCACCGAACGTCTGCGGATCGTCAACAATCGGCATAAAAAAATCTGTGGTACTCACTATACAGGTACCGTCGCCCAGGTCGAACACTGCTGCGTCATCTTTTGATTCGTTGCCGACAAGCAAACTCGAAAAAGATATTTTCGGCGCATCAGAATGCAACATTGTCTCCAGTACGGCGGGCGCTATCTTGCAACCGCACCCAGCCCCATGACTGTATTGTGTAAGTCGTATGGGCTCCGTTTTTTGAATTTCCAGCGTCATTATCGTTTGGTTGAAATCCGTTCATCCTAAATTTCAGACTCGATCAGTTCATCCGCCATGGCATCGAGGTCCTGGCCATCCCACACGAACTTACCTTTTATGCGACTTCCATTCTTCTCCAGTCCGATGCGATAAGCCTTGTCATAGTACATAAGCAGAATGTCAATCGTCGAGACCATATCTCCCGCTAAGAGCTTCTCCTTTGCCGCGTTATAATGTTGACCCCCCAGCTTTTTCGTAATGCGTGTCATCGCGGCGAGGAATGCCTCGCGATCAGCGTGACCGTACTCATCCACCAGGCGCCTGATGCGTGCTTGCTTGTCCAGCAGGACCTCAATAACCGGTCTCGCATTCATCTGACGCCAGAGCGATTCTGGCAGGAAGATGTGGCCCACACCAGGTGACTCATCTTCGATCCATATCCGCTTTGAACGATCGAACTTCGTTAACACTTCGAACAGGTGGTTCTCGAATTGCTCGGTCGTCGGCTGAGGTGGCATCATCAATCCGCCAAAGGCTGAGCCCTTGTGATTCGCGAGGCGCTCAAGATCGATTACCTGCTCACCGCGATTGGCCAGTGCGCGAAGGATATCACTCTTACCACTTCCGGTGCAACCACCCACTACCAGTAGTTGCAGCGGCTCCTGGAAAGACTCCCGTACTTTATTCCGATAGGCCTTGTATCCGCCGGCTAGCTGATGCGTACGTTGCCGCGCCATCTCCACGAATCCACAGAAATTGGCGGACCGCATTCCCCCACGCCAGCAATGCACGATGATTTCGTCACCCAACTTCGAGGAGTCATCTATCATTCTTGACAGCCTTGGGCCTACGAGCCGAAAGCCTGTTCGAATAGCCTCGGCCTGTCCTTTCTGCTTGTAGTCTGTGCCCACCTGTCGTCGTTCCTCGTTGTTTAGCACAGGAATATTGGTCACGGCCGGAATGTGTCCTTGCTCATATTCATCCTCCGAACGAACGTCGACGACCGGCACCTGATGGCGAAGGGTCAGAAAGTCGTGAATATCGAGGTACACGCTGCAAGGTAGAAAAGTAAAATTTTAAAGTATGCGAATACTGCCGGATGTTCACTGAATGCTGGTTAAGGGAGATCACCCTCCAGGGATAAGTCTAGTGCACGTCGATGGTAGTTTGTTCGCGGAATCACTGTCATTCAAATTTCATCCGCTGAATGCGGACTGCGTTGAGAATGGCAAGCAGTGCAACACCCACGTCGGCGAACACAGCTTCCCAGAGAGAAGCCACGCCCCACGCACCAAGGGCCATCACGAGAACCTTAACGCCAAATGCCAGTCCGATATTTTGCCACACAATTCCATTGGTTGCCTTTCCGATGCGTATAGCCGTCACGATTTTCGATGGCTGATCTGTCTGAATTACGACATCGGCCGTTTCGATAGCCACGTCGCTACCGAGTCCACCCATGGCTATACCCACATCGCTGATGGCGAGCACTGGTGCGTCATTGATGCCATCCCCTACGAATGCCAGGGCCTTTTCCATACCTCTTTTGAGATCTTCTACCTTCACTACTTTATCCTCTGGTAACAGGTCGCCATGCGCTTCATCAATTCCCAATGCCGACGCCACTTTATCGACCACGGCCTGCTTATCGCCACTTAGCATTACCGTGGTGATACCCAGGGCATGCAACTGCTTTACCGCCTCCGAAGCGTCGGGCTTGATTTCGTCGGCGATCGTCAAATGGCCAGCGTATCGGCCATCAACTGCAACGGCCACCACGGTGTCAGCTATGGAAGTAACCACATCATCAAGGATAATGTTGAATTGCTTCAGCAGTTTTGTATTCCCTGCCAATACGCGGTGTCCCTCCACCATGCCGCTAAGACCATGTCCACGCAGCTCTGTAATATCGGTTACGGCGGGCACTGCTTCTACTGGTGCGTCATTTCGATTAACGTAGGCTACGACGGCTTTCGCTGCCGGATGACTCGATTGCGATTCTATGGCCGCGGCAAGCCGTAGCCAATCCCGGTCGGCGCCCGCACTAACCACATCTTGTACCTTAAAGACTCCTTGCGTCAACGTCCCGGTCTTGTCCATTACAACGGTACCTATATTTGTCATGCGGTCGAGATAGCTCGATCCCTTAAACAGGATGCCGTTGCGCGAGCCGGCTCCGATACCCCCGAAATATCCCAAGGGGATGGCAACGACGAGTGCGCAGGGACATGATATCACCAGGAAAATCAAGGCGCGATACAGCCACTCCTGAAAATGGTACTCCGCAGCTAGAAAGTAAGGCAAAAACGTTAGCGCCACTGCGAGCAGCACAACGATCGGGGTATACACTCGTGCAAATTTTCGAATGAGCAGTTCCGTTTTCGCCTTCCTGCCTTGTGCATTCTGCACCAACGACAGGATGCGGGCCAACGAACTGTCATTGAACTTCTTCGTGACCCTAATATCGACCAACCGGTCCTCGTTGATGAGCCCCGCGAGTACACTGCCCTCCTTCTCGATAAAGCTTGGCCTGCTTTCTCCCGTAAGCGCCGCAGTATTGAACGAGCTGCCCTCACTGAGCATGGTGCCGTCAAGTGGAACACGTTCGCCGGGTTTCACCCTGATGACTTCACCAATATTCACGGTCATGGGATCTACCGTAACAAAGTCACCATTCCGTGCCACTACTGCTGTCGTCGGCCGCACATCAAGCAATGCCTTGATGCTGCGCTTCGCGCGACTTACGGCAACGTCCTGAAACAATTCGCCTACAGCATAGAAAACCATGACGGCTACTCCTTCAGGATATTCACCTATATAAAATGCACCGATGGTCGCGAGACTCATCAATAAGAATTCAGTGAAAACATCTCCCCGGAAGGCCAGCCTGACACCCCGTACTAAAATCGGAAGTCCTACGGGAAGATACGCCAACCCGTACCAGATCAGGCGAGCTGTACCCGCAAACCAGGCAGGGCTAATTAGATGATCAGTAACCAGGCCAGCGACGAGGAACAGGAAACTGACCGTCGCAGAAAACCATGGCGATGAGAGCCATGCAAACGGGCCTGTAGCATCCCCGTTGTTTACATGTGTGTGATCGTGGTCGTTATGGTCGTGGGCAGGATTGTGCTGGTCTCCCTGGCTATCGGCATGACTATGGTCGCAACAATCCTCCTTGTGCCTATCGGCAGGGAGTCCAGAATGCCGTCCGTCGGAACCTGATGCCGCGCGCGCAGAAGCGTCAGTAGCTTTTTTAGGTGTTGCGTTTTGAGTAACGCCATGATCCTCCCGTTCCGTTTCCATCGCCATGCTGATTGATTGCCGGCGGCAGCATCCAGGTAGATGCTGAATTCAGCCGAGCAGATGAACGTCCAAATGTACCGGGATGATGGTTGCAAGTAAATTGCATTGTTTACGCCTGACACTTGGCGCAAACGCCCTTTACAACCACGTTGGCCTCTTCGGGCAGGAAATTGGCAGGAAGGGCAAGTGGAGGCACTTTCACTTTGGGCAGGCATTGTGTTTCATTGCAAATCTTGCAATGAAAGTGCACGTGTGCATCGCGCGGATAGTCGCACTCACAAGTGTCGCCACATATAGCATATTTCACCGCCCCCGAACCATCGTCGATGCTGTGAATAATCTTATGTTCTTCAAACGTCTTAAGGGTTCTGAAGAGCGTCACCCGATCCGTGGATTCCAAACCATTTTCGAGATCTTTCAGGCTAATGGCATGGTCGTTTCTTTCAAAGAAGTCCAGTACCAAAAGGCGCATGGCGGTCGGCTTAATTTTCCGACGCTCGAGCCGAAATTCCAATTGCTCATTCATTTCATCGGCGATATCAAGACAAAGGTACGCAAAAAGCCGGCCACGTGCGGTCGCGGTCGTCACAGATCAAAACCTGCATTTCGATCCATATTTTACGTTGTCGGGACCGTGATCACCGAAATATCATCCCGGCAACAAGGGCTGCAAATCCCATAATGTTCAGAATTTGCCGATACTGAAAAAACTGCAGCCACCTTGCCCGTATTTCTTGCCAGTTAGCGGGATAATGATTCTCCGTCCAGGCGTTAATCGCGTTATTGATCGGGAGATTCCCCTTGATCGTAATCATCGTGTCGAACACGAGCATTCCGAACGCAACCAGGGACGCGGTGATCAGGGACCATGAGCCGTCTGCAAATGCAATGGGGATCAGCAGCAGCGAGGCAAGTAAAGCCGCATAGGTTATATAACGGAATTTTGCCTGCATATTCCTATCAACCAGCTTTCTGAACTGGATGTAGCTGGTGGCATCCATCTTCAACTGTGTATCACGCAAGGCAAGCAGGTACATGAACGACTGGCTCACGATCACGCTATAGGCCATGACGGTGATGAATAGAGCAATATTGGTGATCATCTAAACGGATGACGTCGTCATAATGCGCCGTCATTGCCGGAAACGGACAGCAGCCGGTTGTAGTTTCACCGATCGGGCGCGGTCCGCTGGAAGCCGTCCTCCTCCCATCACCAACCCGTGATGCACATTGCTCAAAATCGGTATCTTCGTCGCATAAATCCATTCAAAAATGTATCGTCTGTTTGTCCTTTA
The DNA here is from genome assembly GCA_035489615.1 of Chryseolinea sp. Taxonomy (GTDB): domain Bacteria; phylum Bacteroidota; class Bacteroidia; order Cytophagales; family Cyclobacteriaceae; genus Chryseolinea. The sequence continues at coordinate 1,307 of DATHKA010000003.1, read as the reverse complement.
TATCATCGCGCTTCTCGTTGTGTCATGCACCAAAACAGAAAAACCAACAGCATCCGGCGGGGGCGCAGCACCCCGTATTGCCATCGCGGGATTAGCGATTGAGTCTTCGACCTTTTCTCCCGCCACCACCAACGAGGAAGCATTCCATGCACGCACCGGCGATTCAATTCTAACGTCCTATAGTTTCCTGGCCATCGATTCGCCCGACTACAAACGCGCCCAATGGTTCCCGGCGCTGATTGGTCGCTCCATTCCCGGAGGCATCGTGACGAAGGAGGCCTATGAATCTCTGCTGGAAAAAATGCTCGGGGGGCTGAAACAAAACCTTCCTTATGACGGCCTGTTCTTTGACATCCACGGCGCCATGAGCGTGCAGGGCGTTGATGACCCGGAGGGCGACATGATCAGGCGGATCCGGAAGCTGGTGGGATACGAGACCCTGATCTCGACTTCGATGGACTTACACGGCAATGTTTCGCATCTGTTGGCTCAGGAGAGCGATCTCATCACCTGCTATCGTATGGCTCCTCACGAAGATGCTATGCAATCGCGAAAGAGAACGGTTGAGAACTTATTGTCGAGACTTGAGAGCGGAAAAGGAAAGCCAGCATTTAAGGCCTACGTGAAGGTGCCCATTCTTTTGCCGGGCGAAAAGACGAGCACCAGAGTAGAACCGGGTAAGAGCCTTTATGCCAGGGTTGGCCCGGCTTCAATAAAGCAAGGAATTGTGGATGCCGCCATCTGGATCGGCTATGCCTGGGCTGACGAGCCGCGTAACCATGCCGTTGTAGTAGTAACGGGCGATGACGAGCTCGCTACGCGCTCTACGGCAGAAGATCTGGCAAAAACCTTCTGGAGCGTGCGACAGCAATTCAAGTTCATCGCACCGACTGCACCATTAAAAGAAGCATTGGATACGGCTATTGCCAGCGATAAGCACCCTTTTATGATCAGCGACACGGGCGACAACCCTACGGCTGGCGGCGCTGGTGATGTAACGTGGACACTGCAGGAACTTCTCAAAAGAAAAGAGTTCCAGACGGAAAAGGGGCCTAGCGTTATTTACGCCTCTATTCCAGGCCCCGAGTTCGTCGATAAAGCAGTTGCAGCAGGCGAAGGCAGCCAGGTGGACGGCGTGGCCGGCGCTGCGGTGGACAACCGCTACGCGCCTCCCGTCAGGCTCCAGGGAATAGTTAAAAAAATCCGGCAAGGCGACGCGAACGCAGAGACTGAAGTCGTCGTGCAGGTCGGCAGCATACAGGTGATCGTCACCCGTAAGCGCAAACCCTACCACTATGTGGCAGACT
>DATHKA010000002.1:0-13773 GCA_035489615.1 Chryseolinea sp. | reverse complement strand
TCTCTTCGGTCTTGAGAAGGAATACACCTTCTTTTAACTGGTCCATAAAGTCCTGCGACATTTGGGCACGACCACCGCCGTAGTGCTTCTCGCTGCTCATTAGCTGCGCCGATGATTGAAGACATTCCTTGGTATAAGGCGCAAGGCGCTTTACCACCAGCGACTGCGGCGTGCGGTGCGTGTTATGTATCAGGATCATCTCCTTCTCGTCGGAAGGCAGGATGAACTGCGTAATACCTTTCACGTTGGCCGTGGTGGCATCGCTGAAGCGGATCATGATCTGACCTACTTCAATACCGTTATCTTCCAGTTCAAGCTTGGCGGCATTTTCCTGGTAGGTAACCGAAATCTGGTTAGGCCATTCCTTTTCTTTCGCGAAAAATCCAGCGTAAAAGATTCCCGGCGCGAACTGCACGATCTGTTCACCATTTGTTCGCTCAACAACGGTACGGTTACCCGCATCATTCCAGGAAAAAGGGTTGATCATCAAAAAAGCAAACAAGAAAACCACGGCTACAATAACGGTGGCAATTGATCTTTTAGAAATATTAGGCGTTAGCATTTCTCAGAATTTTAAAGAGGGTTTATGGATAGGGCTACATTAATTCAAAACAGGATCGTAAACGATTCCTCATGCCGGGACACGGCAGATGAAAGGACAGAATAATATCCTTTCCGGCGGAATAGTGCTGACAGTGTTCACAACTCGTTGAAATTCAGTAATTGAATTCCATTTCGCAACTATAGGAAACCACCATTTCAAGAATATTTTTAACACGCTGCTTTTGCCGATGAGTCGCAACCCCGCACGAGCGTGACCGCCTGCTCGCGAAAGCACCCAGCTTTGGACTGGCAGTCTGAAGACTGGTCCTGGAAGCACCAGTTTGAACACTGGCCAGGAAGCACCAGTTTGAAGGATGGCTGGAAGCACCAGTCTGAAGACTGGCGCTAGGTGTGGCGCTTGAGGTGTGGCGCTTGAGGAAGTGTTGGATTCCGCTGAATATTGTGCGATGTTAACCGAACCTTACTACCCTTATGGCCAGAACAACCAACCATCTCTATATGACCTCGCTCAAATTTTCACTCCTTCTCGTGGCCGTCTCCCTCGGATTTTCAGGATTTCAAACGGGCGAAGAAAATGCCCAGCCAAGCTGGAAGCCCATTTTCAATGGTCGGAATCTCGACGGTTGGAAAATCAAAATCGCAGGACACTCCCTGGATGAAAACTTCGGACAGACGTTCCGCGTCGCCAATGGCATCCTCAGTATCCGCTATGATCAATATGGGGAGAATTTTAACAACCGCTTCGGAGCCCTGTATTATGGCCGAAAACTGACCAATTACCGTCTAAAAGTCGAATATCGTTTCGTGGGTGAGACTGCACCTGGCGCCCCGTCCTGGGGATTCCGCGATAGCGGTATTCAATACCTTGGTCAGGACCCCGCGACAGTAGAACTGAAACAGCAATTCCCCGTTTGTGTGGAATTCAACCTTCACGGTGGCAACGGCAAAGAAGAACGGCCAACGGGCGAGCTGTGCGTACCGGGTACTTATGTCGAATTCGCGGGTAGTCGTAACAGCCAGTTCTGCACGCCGCCCGATATCAAAAAGACCTTCCATGGTGACCAATGGGTTACAGCGGAAATCGATATCCGCGATGGAAAGATCACGCATTTCGTGAATGGCGAACAGATCCTCGCTGCCGCGAATGCCCACTATGATCCTAAACACGAATTTGGAAAGACCTTCGCCGCCAAATATCCCGGGGTGATTCTCGACGGATTTGTATCCCTGCAATCCAACAGTCATCCAATCGACTTTCGAAAGATCGAACTCATGGAATACAAATAGTTTTTCCATATTTTACCCGGCCTAAGCCTTACCATTTGATAGCCATCAACGAATTCCTTGAAGATGCGGCCAGCATAACGTGGTGGCCGGTGTTGTTCCTCATCATTGGTGGAGGTGTCTACTTCCTTCTTTACTCCGGCTTCGTCCAATACAAGTACTTCTTTCACGCGGTAAATATCCTGCGTGGTAAATACGACGATCCGAACGCTCCAGGTCAGATAACGGCCTATAAAGCACTGTCGACGGCGCTTGCCTCTACGGTCGGCATGGGTAACCTCGCCGGCGTTGCCGCCGCTATCGCCATGGGTGGACCTGGTGCATTATTCTGGATGTGGGTAACCTCGTTTATCGGCATGTCGACCAACTTTTTCACCAGCACATTGGCGGGCATGTACCGGGGACGAGACAGTGCAGGCGAACTGCAGGGAGGACCAATGTATGTTATCCGTGAAGCACTCGGCAAGAAATGGCAACCATTAGCCACCCTCTTTTGCGTGTGTTGTATGGTGGGTGCTCTTCCGATATTTCAAACCAATCAACTTACGCAGGCCATTGTCGATATCGGCCTGAGGTCGGCCGGGATAGAACAAACATTCATTCACATCGGCGAGGTGCCAATAAGCGTTACCAAAGCGCTCATTGGTGTTTGTGTCACCGCGTTGTGCGCACTGGTTATCGTGGGGGGTATACGCAGAATTGGCGATTGGGCCGGAAGACTTGTGCCCGCCATGATCGTTTTACACTTCGTGTCCGTAGTTATTATTCTGATCGTCTTTGCCGATCGCATTCCACACTATCTGAAACTCATTGTCACCGACGCATTCACGGCTTCCAACTACCACGGGAATCCTTTCCTTGGTGGTATTGTGGGCGGCCTCATCATGCTCGGCGTTCGACGCGCTACATTTTCTAACGAAGCGGGTATCGGCACAGCCCCCATGGCTATGGGCGCATCCAAAAGCACGGAGCCCATTCGCGAAGGACTCATCTCCATGCTGTCGCCGGTGATCGACACCATCATTTCGTGTTCACTCACAGCCTTGTCCATCCTCGTCACCGATGTATGGATGACGAAGGGTGCCAATGGCATCACCCTTACGTCGCTTGCCTACCGGGCCGCCATGCCTGCCGGTGGCGACTACATCCTGCTCCTGTGTACCTTCGTGTTTGCCATCAGCGCTTTGTTCGCCTACAGTTATTACGGCCGCAAGGCACTCTCGTTCATGGTGGGCGAACGTCGCAGCGCCTGGTACGATTACTTTTACCTCTCAACGATCGTAATCGGTGCCGTTGTGCCCATGGATTTCGTCGTGAACCTCATTGATATTGCCTTTGCATTGATGGCAATTCCTACCATGCTTTCCGCATTGGTGTTGGCTCCGCGCGTGATGGAAGAAGCCCGAAAGTATTTTGCTAAACTTTAATCTAACATGAGCATCAAGCAGCGACTGATCATCATGAACTTCCTGGAATTCTTTGTCTGGGGATCTTGGTTGATTTCGCTCGGCGGCTACATGATCATCACCCTGAAATTTACGGGTTCGCAGGTGGGAAGCATTTATGCAACGATGGGCGTTGCTTCTCTTTTTATGCCCTCGATCATGGGCATCATCGCCGACCGCTGGATTAATGCTGAACGCGTGCTGGGTGGGTGTCACATCGTGGGCTCGCTGTTGTTGTTCTGGGCAGCGCACGCAACAGATTATAACCTGATGTATGCTATCATGCTACTGAATTCCATGGTATATATGCCCACCATTGCGCTTAACAATGCAGTATCCTACGCAGAACTACAGAAAGCAGGAATCGATATCGTAAAGTACTTCCCGCCGATTCGGGTCTGGGGAACGGTGGGCTTTGTTACCGCGATGTGGATAATCGATTTTGGACAATGGACACTGGGACCTGCCCAGCTATATGTGTCTGCCGTGGCCGGACTGATACTTGGACTCTACGCTTTCACGCTGCCCGCTTGTCCGCCCACGCACGTGCGAAAGAGCGGATCGCTGATCTCGGTGCTCGGGTTCGACGCCTTCATACTCTTCAAGCGGTCGCGAATGGCCGTGTTTTTTATCTTCGCCATGATGCTCGGCGCGGCACTGCAAATCACCAACACCTTCGGAGAAGCATTTATACACGACTTCACCGGCGAATATCCCAACTCCTTTGCTGTAAAACATCCCAGCTTACTCATGTCCGCGTCTCAGATTTCCGAGACGTTGTTCATCCTTACCATTCCCTTCTTCCTGAAGCGGTTCGGCATCAAAACCGTAATGATGATGAGCATTTTTGCGTGGGTCCTTCGATTCGGATTGTTTGCCTTCGGCGACCCGGGCGGCGGCCTGATTCTTCTGATCATGTCGATGATCATCTACGGCATCGCGTTCGACTTCTTCAACATCTCCGGATCGCTGTTTGTAAAAAGTGAAACCGACAATTCCATTCTCGCCAGCGCACAGGGACTTTTTATGCTCATGACCAACGGAGTCGGTGCCTTCGTCGGCGGAACGCTTAGCGGGTGGGTTGTAGACTTTTTCACACACGACGGCGTCCGGAATTGGCAAAATATCTGGCTATCATTTGCCGGCTATGCGCTCATTCTGGGTATTGTATTTCCCCTGGCCTTCCGCTACGATCACAAGTCGCCCGCTGCCAGCGCTGGTACGTTGTAGCAAAAATACGCGTAACTGTTTTCGGGTAATTCTACGTGCGGTTACTTTGCAATGGCATTCTAACGTGTAGACAATGAATCTGCCTGATTCTGTCTGAGGTCCCGTTCGAACTTCTTCTTGTTCTTTCGGATGTTGTCCTTCACTGACTTGGGCATATACTTTTTGGAACCTGGCCGCGGACAATCCCATTCTTCCATGGAGACATTCTTAATGTAGTGCTCCGAACCAGGTCGCGTGTTCTGGCTGCCCGGCTCCGATTCAGGTTCGAACTTCTCTGCACGCGCTGATAGCAAAGCCGACGAAGGCGGGCGATAGTTTTTATGCAATTTGGCAGTCTTCACCCGTGGACATGGGATCATACCGCTCTGGCAGGCTGAGCACAAGACAAGCAATCCGATTAGCGCGCGAGCAACCATAGTTTCAAAACGTCGGCTTTTTAAGAATAATGCTAGAGAGGCGGCTTTATTGCTTTAAGTAATTTAAATGTTTTCGGGGCAAAAAACAATGCCGCTCATCATAACAGAAAACAACGCCCGGGGTGAATGCGCTTCCGGTGCCCTGTAATTACTAGACTATCAGTCGATTATAAAACTCCAATCTCCGCAACGGGAATCGGTTTGCGTCAGGTCTTGGTACGGTGGCTATTCATAGCGCAACGCTTTGGCTGGATTGCGGCGGGCCGAACGAATGGTGTGAAAGCTGATGGTGCTCATAGCGATGGCAAGCGCTATCGCACCACCCAGCAAGAAGAGCATTAAATTGATTTCTATGCGAAAGGCAAACTCTCGTAGCCAACTATTCAATAACCAATACGTCGCCGGCGTGGCGATCACAAAGGCAAGTACGATCAACGCGGCGAAATTACGAGACAGCAACAGGGTTATTTGCATTTCTGTTGCACCCAGAACCTTTCGGATACCGATCTCCTTGGTCTTCTTTTCTGTCGTAATCGCCGCCAATCCGAACAGTCCCATACAAGCAATCAAAATCGCCAGGCCCGCCATAATAGTTACGACTGCACTCATCTGTTTATCCGACCGATAAAGCGCCGCAAAATGATCATCCAGGAAACTGTAAGAAAAAGGGAAACTCGGGACAAGTTCATCCCACACCTTTTTCACGGCTGCGATGGACGCCTCAACATCGTCACCGTCGACCTTCACTGACATCTCATCAAAGCCCCAGTCGGTATGAACCACCAGGGCCAGTGTATTGATCTTATGGTGAAGAGAATTGAAGTTGAAATCTTCAGCTACGCCAATGATCGTACCCAGAGAATCATTATGAAAATAACTGTGGCCCGCTGGTGTCCCCACGGTTTCCTTCAGGTGTAATTCACGCGCCAGGGATTCGTTAACAATGAAGGCCTTGCCGTCGTCCGTTAACACTTCCTTCGAAAAATCGCGACCTTCCTTCAATCGGATTCCATATACTTTGAGATAGTCGAAGTCGACAACCACATAGGAAGGAACGAGCTCCATAACCGCTGTATCTGCTTTCACCTTGAAGCCGGATTGGTGAAAGTTGTTTCCCAGCCGTTGCGTAGCGGCCGTAATACCCGAAATGTGCCGATCGCGCAACAACTCCTGCTTGATGGTTTCCAACTTTTCGTTTGCTTCACCGTTCATCGACACCAGCAGGATCTGATCTGTTGAAAAGCCAATATCCTTATCTTTCATGAAGTTGAGCTGTTGCATGATAATTAGCGTACTCACGATCATCGCGAGCGCCAATCCAAATTGTACAACTACCAGGCTACTGCGAAATACTGACTTTCCGGCTGTGACGCCTCCCTTGAATACCCTGGACAGGCTGAATGAAGACATGTAAATTGCCGGGTAGATACCTGTTGTTGCTCCCAGGCCAAGTGTGATCACGCCCAGCAGAAGGAGACTCCGCGGGTCATACAGCAGACTCGTAAGCGAAAGCCGGCGATCAATCACATGGTTGATCAGCGGCAGGAAGGCGAGTACGATCATCACGGCGACAAAGAGAGCAATTACGGCCATCAACGTTGACTCAAATATGAATTGGACGAACAGCTGCCTTTTCTTTGCTCCGACAGTCTTCCGCACACCGATCTCTTTCCAACGATGTGAGGCGCGCGAAGTCGTGAGGTTCATGAAATTCACACTGGCGATGAGCAGGATGAAAACACCCACGATTAAAAACACCTCCAGGTACTCACCGTTGAATTTCCGGTAGTTATTGTAATCATGTTCAATGTCCGTGGAGCCCAGGTGAACGTCCAGGAACGGCTGTAAGAATAGCGTGTAGCGCGTATTGATCTCGGGATCGCCTGTGTGCCTGAGCATAAATTCAGGAAAGCTGGACTCCAGTTGCTTGATATCCGCACCGGGCTCAAGCAATAGATAAGTACTCAGATAGTTCGATCCCCAGCGGTTGTTCATTTCCGGGTCGCGTGTCGTAAAGGTGGTCATCGATAAAAGGACATCGAACTGGATGTGAGAGTTCTCTGGCACGTCTTTCAGCACACCGGTTATTTTGAATTCTTCCAACGCGACACTGATCGTATTGCCCACAGCACTTTCAACCGAGGGAAAGAACTTCAGCGCCGTTTCTTCGGTCAACATGACCGTGTGGGGTTCGTCCAGGCCGGTCTGAGCGTCGCCTGCCAGCAACGGAAAATCAAACAGGTCAAAGAATGTGCTGTCAACAATCTTCAGTCGGTCAACCAGGATCTTCTTGTCACCCTTGGCCAGAAGCGTTTGGCCATGGCTCCAGGAACGCACAAAGTTTTTCACGTCAGAAAACTCGGCGGCCATATTCACGGCCATTCCGGGCATGGATAAGGCTACTTTCTGAACGTTCGTGCCGGTAAAATTCTGCACCTCGTCCAATCGATAGATTTGCGCCCCCTTCGCGTGAAACGAATCAAAACTCCGCTCATCCTGAATGAAAAGATAAATGGCCATACAGGCGGCCAGCCCAATCGCCAGGCTCAGCATATTGATTGTAGCAAACAATGGATTTAGCCGAAGATTCCGAACGGCAATAGCGAAGTAATTTTTCAGCATGAGGGAAGTTTTTGATCGGCGGTTACTTAAGGGAACCCATAAATTAACGAATTGTTGCATCGGAACGCGTTTATTTGCATTAGCGGTTTTTAACTACGGTCACTGATTACTTCTACTATGCCAGAAAAGACCCATTCCCCGATCCTGGAAAGCATTCTGCGACGCATTGGACAGCCCGACCTGCCTGAAGTGCTCGCTGATCAGTTGAGCGGTACTGAGATCAATACCCTGTTGCTCGAGGTGTTTGCACGTCGTGTGAAAGGCATGAATGCAGGGGATCTGCTCAAGAGTTATCAAAAGAACAGACTCGTAAAACCCGCCGACTTGCCGGTCCTTCCCTTGCGGGAAATGGAACTTGATTACCTGCGTTTGTTCGACAGGCACCAATTCGAACCGGTGGAACTTTCGCCTGTCAGTCCTCTTGGGTCATGTGCTGTTGTCGGGACGACCCATCAACACAAGGTTCTCAGTGCCTTACGTGGCACCGAGGTCCTGGCCGATGCTACAAATGCCCTGGCCCTACACGTTGCTTGTCTCAAGAAAGAGAAAGTATGGCAACCGGACGCAGGCGATCGACGCCGCTTTTGTGTGATACAACGACACCTCCGTACGCAAGCGATCGCGGGTGCCGGGTTCACACCCCATTTCAAGATCGCCGCCCTTGTTACGGCAGGTTATGACACGGGTAATTGTGTCTTCGAGTGCGAAGCGCTGAGCGAACATGTAAACGCTGTTACAGAATTGTATCGTGACTATCACCAGGTATCGGGCATGCGCATAAGACTTCTTTGCCACGATGGGTATCCGAATCCGGCGGCTTTCGCGCAGAAGCTCAAACAATACGTGACTGAAAAGTTGCCGAAAGTGGAGATTGAGATTATCGAGCGCCCCCAAAAACAGAATGCCTATTACCACGGCGTTCAATACAAGATCGATATCGATCACGGAGGGCGAACCTGGGAGATCGGCGATGGCGGATTTGTGAACTGGACGCAGACCCTGCTTCAGAACCGAAAAGAACGCATGTTCACCACGGGACTTGGCTTTGAATTCATGTACCGCATCGCGAACAACCTCATTTAGCAATAGCTGTAACCTGGCCTACTGTCAGGTTGTCTAAGCATTGACAACCTACCGTAAGCCATGATCAAAAACTATTTACTCATTACGCTCAGAAACTTCGCCCGCAACAAGGTCTTCATACTGATCAATCTGTTGGGTATGGGAACGGCCATTGGCTGTTGCATCGTTGCCTATCTGAATTGGCAGTTTGCTGCATCCTTCGATTCCACGCACATCAATGGTCACGTGGTTTATCGGGTACAAGCCACGCACGAGATTCCCGATGGCAGCAGTCGATATGCAGTGGTGCCTACAGCGCTCGGCGCGGTGGTTCGGGACAATGTTGTTCATGTGAATACGGTCGTTCGTTACACGGCCGGCACGGGTGATTTTCGGATCGGCGATGAAGTATTCAATACTTCTTTGGCATATGCCGACGCGCCGTTCTTTGACCTCTTCACTTTTCGGATCCTCGATGGCAACCTCGCTGCATTTAAGAACAAGAGCCAGGTGTTCATCAGCGAGACGCTTGCTAAAAAATATTTTAACGACGTCTATGTTGCCGGCCGCCAGATCACGCAATTGTTCGACGGGGAGCTCCGTGAATACACCGTAGGCGGAGTTTTCGAAGATCAACCGATGAATTCCAGCTTTGCTTTCGAAGCGATACTTCTCTGGTCAAACTACACAGAAGTTACCAATAGCCACAGCGATGTGGAGCATAGCTGGAGCGATATGACTACCTTATTTCTACGGATAGAGAACGAAGCCGATGTAAGTCGCGTAGAGTCACAACTTCAGGGCTACCTGACGCAGCAGCACGACGCGCGGGACGACTTCAAGTTGACTTCCTTTTATTTACAGCCTTTTTATACACTGGCCGCGAGTTTCCATGGTGAGACGTGGTTGAATGGAGAACAACTCCGATGGGGCATACCGCCTTCTTCCGTTATTGGCCCGGCGGTAATGGCGGCATTTCTGCTTTTGCTTGCCTGTTTCAATTTCACCAACACATCGCTGGCTATTGCCGGCAGAAGACTCAAGGAAATCGGGATTCGAAAGGCAATTGGTGGCCTGCGATCACAATTAATCGCACAGTTCCTGAACGAGAGCATCGTATTGTGCCTGCTCGCCTGCGTTGCCGGAGTCCTGATTGCCATGGTACTAACACCGGCCTATAATGCGTTATGGCCGGGGATAAAGTTATCCCTGGATGTATCATCCGACCTGTTCTTTTTCGGCTTTATGCTGGCCTTGTTGTTCATAACCGCCGTGATCGCCGGAGCCTATCCTGCGCTCTATGTAACGTCATTTCGTCCCACCACGATACTGAAGGGAAAGCTAAGACTGGCCGGCACGAACTGGTTCACACGCATACTCCTCACGTTGCAGTTTGCAATCGCGTTACTCTGTCTCGTGGCTGCGGGAGCCTTCGTGCGCAATGCCACCTTCCAGCGCGACTACGACTTAGGGTACCTGAAGGAAGGTGTAATCGTCGTTCCCATCGCCGGAAAGAATCAATACGAACAATTTCGAAACCTGCTGGGCGCTAACAAGGATATTGTCGTGATGGCAGGTTCGAGTTCGCACGTTTCAGATCGGTATGAAAAGGGAACCATTAAGAACGGCACGGAGGAACATCAGGTGGATATCGTAGAGGCCGGCGACCAATACATACAAGCAATGGGCATTGACATGGTATCGGGTCGCGACTTTCATCCGGAGGATTTCTCCAACGAAATGTCATCTGTTCTGGTATCAGAAGAATTGGTTAAACAGTTTGGCTGGCAGGACGATCCCCTGGGCAAGACGCTCAATTGGCACGATACCGTCCGGTTATCGGTGATCGGTGTAGTAAAGAACATTCACACCGACGGGTACTGGAAGCCGGTCACGCCGGTCATGATCCGTCACGTAGCCTCCGGACATTATCGTCAATTGGTGGCACGCACTACAGTCGAGAAGGTGGTGGTCGTGAATGAGGCCATGCGCGAGGTTTGGAAAACCGTTTCACCCAATACGGTTTATGGAGGAAAATTTACCGATGGTAACATCTCCACTGCGAAAATGATCAATGACAACACGGTTAGCATCTTTGGCTTTTTGGGCGTAGTCGCCCTGATATTGTCAACGACAGGACTATACGCGCTTCTATCGATCAACATTTCCCGACGCACGAAAGAAATTGGTATCCGAAAGGTGATGGGCGCGCCCGCAGGAACGATCACGAGGCTCATCCATGCTGAGTTCTTCGTTATTCTGCTTATCGCTTCGGTCCTGGGCGGCTCGCTCGGATTCTTCGCGTCTGAAAAGCTCATGAACATCATCTGGGAGTACTACGCGCCTGCCGGTGTCGAGACGGTATTGATCGCATCGCTCGTGATGTTTGGTATGGCGATCGTCAGCGTCGGATACAAAACAATGGCGACTGCGCGGCTAAATCCGGTGCAAGCTCTACGGGATGAATAGACCGGTCGCCTACGCATAATTCTAACCGTCCACAAAATTTTGTCTCGTCCCGTACCGCTGAAGATTCCGATAATTTGTGATATCTGAAACTTCATCCAAATTGCGTGATAATATCACGACGCATGAGAATTGGTGTAGACCTGGGAGGAACAAATGTAAGAGGAAGCCTGGTGGATGACTCTGGTAACCTTTACCACTATCGCAAGGAGCGGTTTCGAAACGATGCCTCCCTCGATGACACCCTTTCACAATTGATCACTTTCATCCGGCCCCTGGTTGCGCCTGAAGTTCGCGGCATCGGAATCGGCGTGCCGTCGGTTGTAGATCCCGTAAAAGGCATTGTGTACAACGTGACCAATATTCCCTCATGGACGAGCGTTCCGTTGGCCGAAAGGCTGCGCACCGAGTTCCATATCCCGGTGGCTGTTAACAATGACGTCAATTGCTTTGCCCTCGGCGAATTTCGTTATGGGATGCTGGCCGGCTACAGTCATGTCGTAGGCATGTCATGTGGAACCGGATTGGGCTCTGGCATCATTGCCAATGGACAACTATTAACCGGCGCGCGTTGTGGCGCGGGAGAGATAGGGTTAATGAACTATCGCGATCGGAATATAGAATACTATGCCAGTGGAAACTTCTTTCGGGTGCAATACAACACGACGGCTGAAGACGCCAACAAGCGCGCTTCCGCCGGCAATGCCGATATGCTAGAAGGGTGGGCAACATTCGGACGACACCTGGCCGAGGCAATCAAAACCGTCATGTATGCCTATGATCCCGAAGCTATTTCCATCGGCGGCTCCCTGTCGAAAGCGTTTCAACACTTTGAGAAGCCTATGCGGGATGCCTTGCTTACGGGTTTCGAGTTTCCGGAATCCATCCGGCAGGTGCGCATATTTCAATCCACCAACGAGAATATTTCGGTCATCGGTGCAGCATCTCTCATAGCGTGATTAGTGCTACTTTGCTAGCCATGGATTATGTTGGTACGTTGGTGGGTATAGTACAGGGCACCTGCCCGCCGGTGCGAAATCCATTTACACATCCAACCAAACTTCCGCGTCCGCGTGCGTTCATTTGACCGGATCGCCTCGATGCAACATTTCGACGCGCGCTACCGCTTAACGACTTTGCAGCCAGCGCTCCGTGACGCATTGGACAGGCGCAGGAAATAGTACCCGGGTTTAAGCTGCTCTACGTCGAGCACGATTTGAGCATTGTCGACGGGTCCCATTGGCTGGCTCAACACGGCCTGACCCGACGCATTGAAAACCTGTACTTTGGCCCCTCCCAGGGCAGGATCATTAATGGCAACTATCAACTCCCGGTCAAATGCATTGGGATAACACGCCAAAGCTTCTTCAGTTGCCGGCTGTTCCGGGATATCCGTAATCACCTCATCACCGATTTCGCGTTCGCCAATCGTGAAATACACGGGCCATTTCGTGTTTCCATACAAACCCTTTACCTGGCCACCGCTCGAAATCTTATCAGTGTTCAAGGCAACGTAACCGGTACTGTAATCATCTGCCTCATCGCTCCAACCCGTAAATGCCAGGCGGTCATCCATCTTGTTATAGGAGGGCCATCCCAGGGAATTGTTCTCCACAATCGTGTTGACCTCATTCGTCTCAATGTTACATCCCAGTATAGCGTAAGTATCATCCGTCTCGTCAACATAATCGAAGGCTAGCACCATCGGCGAATTTTTCGCAAAGGATGGGTTGCCGATACTCACCCCATCGGGCAAACTGGCAAAGAGCTTTTCAATGGTGCCATCTGCGAAGTCGCTCGCATCATTGTCCCACACGTGAATGAAGTTCACATCCCAATATTCGATGTCATCGCCCGTTTCATTGTCAATTCGGTTGAAGCAATCATACACCAGGAATTCGCCACTGTAGTCGAACTCCAGCGCATCCGCATAGACAGGGCCAGCAGAAGTAACGCCATCGCTATACGTTGGATTGTATAACGGAAATTGCGCCCACTCGTCTCCGGCGAAATCATAGACATAAATAATGGCCTCCTGATCCGTGCTTACGGCCGCGAGTTTCGAACCACCTTTGGAGATCACCACGTTGGACCACATGGGCGTATCTTCAATGACCGTTTCGACCGCCGTCGATCCCGGAATAGTCTTGATGGCATGTATCGTATTGTCGCTGGCCACAAACACCGCCACATCACCCTGGTCGGTGACGCTTGGCCGGCTCAGGAAGTCCGTAGTAGTAAGATCTTCAATGGAGGTAACAGCGACGGCTGTTCGATATAAGGTGTTGGGATCGGCCTGGTCGGTGTTATAAATGAGCAGAAACTCCGTACCGGGATTGATGGGCAAGGATTCTTCATAGTCACCGCCTTGACCATTCGAGATGCCTACCTCATCGAAAGCGATACCTGCCTGAACAACTTCAGCCGATCCTGCTCCATACAAATCAGTCGCCGCCTGAATGATAGCAAGACGCAAATCAATGAACTGCGACGACTTGGTCAGATAGTCATTCAGTGCTTTATAGTAAACGTCGGCCGCCTTAGTGCGTGTAATGGCTGTCGCATATTTATAGAATGCATGGTTGGGGATACCGCTGTTATGATGAACGCCGCCATTGTCGCCCGTGCCCATATATTGTTCATTGACGTGCTTCGGTTGGTAGCCGGGCGTTCCAAAAACCGTC
>DATHKA010000001.1:0-2720 GCA_035489615.1 Chryseolinea sp. | reverse complement strand
AACCTTTTCGCTGATGTGCCAGACCAATCTTCTATTGACCTCATTTTAACCATTGGCAGTCAAGTAAGCCCATTACACAAACTACCTGCGCGTTGATTTCCGGACCGGCGATGTGGTTACGCATTTTCGCATTGAATATTTGAGTTAAATTTTAAAAGGACGGAACAAAAATGAGTCTATACAAAATTGCCGCAATTGTTGGCAGTCTCCGTCGTGATTCGTACAACCATAAGTTAGCCAACGCTATCGCAAAGTTGATGCCGTCGGAGTGCGCGTTCATGCATATGCAAATCGGCGACTTGCCTCTTTACAATCAGGATGACGACGCGAATCAAGCGGAACCCGTCAAGCGGTTGAAGGCGGAAATCAAGGAAGCACAGGGTGTAGTGTTCGTCACGGCTGAATACAACCGCTCCATTCCGGGCGTGCTAAAGAATGCGATTGATCACGCCTCGCGTCCCTATGGCCAGAGCGCATGGACGGGAAAGCCTGCCGGTATTTTAGGTGTTTCGCCAGGCGCTACAGGCACCGCCATGGCGCAGCAGCATTTGCGGAATGTGCTCACATCGCTCGACATGCCAACGTTAAGCCAACCCGAAGTATTTATACAGATGAAAGATGGTTTATTCGACGAAGCCGGTAATATCAGCGCTAACAGCAAAAAATTCTTGAGTAATTGGGCGGATCGCTATGTCGCTTGGGTGAAAAAGCATGCCCAGTAATGTAAAAAGCTGGCTGGTCCGTCGACGCCGACGTCCCGTTAGTATGAAGGTTCATCAGTAAATCTCCGATTGAAGCATCTGGCACTACATTGGAGCCATCGCCAGCGCGGCCAGCAGCGAGTTGGACATGCCATTTTTCAGTTCCAGTTTTCGCTGTTGCATCCTGCCGCCAAGGTCATGCAGGTCGAGCGTGCTTTTCCTGGCCTTGGGAAACATCTCGCTGTGCTCTTCCTTGACATGATGCCGAATGTACTCACCAAGAACAATGACCTTCGCATCGTAATGATCGTCGCCCGCTTTCATTCTTTCGAGTTCGCTAATCAGCTGTTTTGCTGAGGCGTGCTCCACGTCGGCTTCGTCGAGCAGCATCTTTTCGTTCTTAAGTGCAGCGCGTACTGCCGGATAGAATATCTCTTCCTCCACCGTGGTGTGCGCTCGAAGTTCGGCGCATATGTCTTTGACGAGTTCGGTCTTCTTTTTACTGTTGCCCTTTATTTTTTCAAAGGATTTAAACATTTCGTCCACATGTTCATGATCCGCCTTCAACAAGGCAATGGCGTCGGGCCGCAGCTCCACTTTATGAGGCTTGCGTTTGCGGGTGGTCGTCATGGCACGTTCCTTTTCAGGGTTTGGACGGCAATACAGGAAAAGTACCCGTAATCTTTCGTAGGGGATAGACTGAATTTCCTGATTTGTCTGTAGGAAATCGCTTGCGGGGAACTAGTGCGGAGAGGGATCTCTCCCAGTCTGATAAAAAACACTTTCGAAACATTGAAGAATTCTCGCTCTTAGCAATTCTTTCTTGACTCGATTATTAGAACTCGAAGCAAGTTTCGGCGTCGAAAAGGTACTGGCGGTGTTTAAGCCGTAGGCGCTAAGGTGAAGCCATGAAAATGATGCGAAGGCTGTACTTTGTACTGCCGAATGTGGAAAGTGCAAAAGCTACGTTAAAGGAGATGCTGAATCTACACATCGCTAGGGGAAAAATTCAGTTTCTGGGAAAACGCGGCGAACTTCCCGTGGAACTCCCTGAAGCGTCCGTGTTTCAAACAACCGATATAACGCGCGCCGCTAAGACGGGTATCTTGACTGGCGGATTCATAGGTTTGGTATGTGGTGCACTTGCAGTGTTGCTTTCACCCGGCGGCCTGGTTTTTGAACTGATTACCGTCCCCCTGGGTGCATTGTGTGGCGCGCTCATTGGCATGTGGACAGCCTGTATGGTGGGAAGCAGGGTACCGAATACCAAACTTGAAGTATTTCAACCGGAGATTAATGAAGGTAAGGTGTTAATGATCGTGGACGTGCCACAGCGCCGGGTTGAAGAAATTTCCGCGCGCGTACACAAAAATCCAAACGCAGCATTGCGCGACCTTGAGCCTGCGATGTTAGGTTTGTAAAGGCGACCTTGACAACTGCAGCTAAGGAGTGGCGCTGACACGCCAGATGATGTTGCCCACATCATCTGCCACCAACAGTGCTCCTGATTTGTCCAATACCACGCCCACGGGCCGCCCCAACGCGTGGCCTGCTTCAGTGATAAAGCCGGTCAATACATCGACGGCCGGTTCCGTAGTGGGCTTGCCGTTATTGAATGGTACGAAAATCACCTTGTAGCCGCTGTGAGGCCTGCGATTCCAAGAGCCGTGCTGTCCCACGAACATCCCGTGCCGGAACTGCGAAGGCAGGCTGGTACCTTGTGCCGATGCCAAACCGAGTGAGGCAGTGTGCGGTCCTAATGCATAGTCAGGGGCAATTGCCTTGGCTACCAGATCCGGCTGGGGCGGGCTCACGCGCGCATCGACGTGTTTTCCGAAATAGCTGTAAGGCCAGCCGTAAAAGCCGCCCTCCTTAACGGAGGTGAGATAGTCAGGCACCAAGTCGCCGCTCAGCCCGTCCCGTTCATTCGAAACGGTCCACAGCACACCGTCCGCCGTCCAGCCCATGCCGTTGGGATTGCGAATGCCGGAGGCAAAGACCCGATGGCTGCCGCTGGCG